>NZ_SSXE01000006.1 GCF_021699195.1 Nonomuraea sp. MG754425
GCCCCCGGGCCCGGACCCAGGCCCGAGGGCGGGGTCGAGCATGGGGACGGGGCTGAGCCCGGACCCGAGTCCGAGCCTGCGTCTGGCCCCGGCCCTGGTCCTGCCTCCGGCCCTGGTCCTGCCCTTGACTTCGGCGCTGGCCCCGGCCTTAGGTCTGGGGCTGGCCTGAGGTATGGGGCTGGCTCAGGGACTGGGCCGGAGGTCGGGGATCAGGGTGGGGGTGAGTTTCAGGCGGCTGTGGAGCGGAACTTGTGTGGGCTGGTCGGGGCGTTGTCCCGGCAGATCGAGCAGCACGTCAGGGAGCGAGCGGTCAGGCTGAATCTGACCGCGCCCCAGGCCACCGCGCTGCGCGAGCTGAGCGGCCCGCTCACCATGCGCGAGCTGGCCGGCCGGATGGGGTGTGAGCCGTCGAACGCGACCTTCGTCATCGACCGGCTGGAAGAGCAGGGACTCGTCGAACGACGCCCCCACCCGAGCGATCGCCGTGCCAAGCAACTCTCCCTGACCTCTGAGGGCACCGCCCTGCGTAACCAGTTGCTCGAGATCCTCATGGAGGACTCGCCCATGGCCGGTTTCACGCCGCAGGAGCAGGAGATGCTTCAGGACCTCCTGCAGAAGGCCCTGCGCTGAGCTGAGGCACGTCGTTCATCCGGCAGGAGTGTACGAGCGGCGGCTCGGTCGCCGTCGCTGATTCACCACCTGGCGGAACGAACGGCGCACGCGTGGTCGTTGGTCAGCATTGGGTTTCGGAGGGCGGGAGCGTCCGGGTGGTGAGGTAGCGGTTGATGTGTGCGCGGGCGCATGCGTTCGTGCCGTAGAGGGTGTGGCCGGGGCCGTCGTGGTGGATGGTGGTGCTGCCGGGGACCTGGGAGAGGATGCGTTCCGTCGCGTCTGACTCGCCCCACGTGCCCGCGCCGAGCAGCGGCGGCAGGCCCTTCGGGAGGGCGGCGGGCGGGTTGGTGACCGGTACGGGCCAGCCGATGCAGTTGAGGGTGCTCGTGGCGAAGGTGTTGGCCGCGCCCGCGTTGGGAGCGATCTTGCGGAGCCGGGTCACCGTCGCGGTCAGGTCTTTGAGGCTGGTGAAGCGGGGCCAGTCGGTGCATTCGGTGACCGGGGTGGCCTGGTCGGGGTAGCGGAGGCCGCTGCCGGCGGGCACGAAGCCGGAGGCGTCGCCCTTGCTCGCCTTGCGGATCGCGGTGGCCAGCGTGGGCCAGGCCGAGGCGCCCTGACGGGCGAGGCCCAGGGCGAACGACTGGAGGTCGCCCGCCTTGTACGCGACGCCGGGCGTCTTGGTGGGGATGGGGGCGGCGGCTGACCGGGCGATCAGCTTGCGCCAGAGGGCGGGGACGTCCGTGCAGGCGTTGCCGGTGCACCAGGTGAAGAAGCGTCGCAGGTGTTGCTCGTTCGTGGCGGCCGTCGCCTCCAGCTCGCGTGCCCAGTCGGCGGCGCTGTGGTTGTAGGTGCCGTCGAGGACCATCGTGCGGACGTTGCCCGGGAAGAGACGGGCATACGCCTGGCCGTAGAAGCCCGCGTAGGAGGCGCCGTAGTAGTTGAGCTTGTCGTCGCCGAGCGCCTGTCTGATCGCTTCCATGTCTCTGGCGTGGTCGGCCGAGCTCATGTTGGCGAACAGCTCGGGGTCGTTGCGGCGGCAGCCCTCGGCGTAGCCGCGGTTGGTGTCGGCCAGGCGGCCGAAGTCGGCGTTGTCTCGTGGCAGGTCGGCGATGGGGAGGCGGGTCCATGTGCACGGCAGGCCCGTGCTGAGGCCCTGGAACTGGTCGCCGCCGTAGCCGCGGGTGTCCCACGTGATGAGGTCCATCTGCTTGCGCAGGTCGGGCCACCAGGTGGGGAGGGACTGGGTCATGGCGATGCCGGGGGCGCCCGGACCGCCGTAGGACACCAGGACCGAGCCCTTCGGTGTGCCGGTGGCTTTCAGACGGCCGATCTTGAGGGTGAGCTTGCGGCCTTCGGGTTTCTGCCAGTCGGCCGGGACCTGGAGATCGGCGCACTCCATGCCGATCTTGTCGTTGGGGCAGGGCTGCCACTTCAGCGTGTCGGCGGTGCGGGCGCTTGGCGTGGTGACGGCTGCCGCCGCGGGCCCTGGCAGGAGTGCCGCGATGAGCAGGGACAGCGTGAGGGTGAGGGGCTTCGGCATGGCCATCACGATGCCGGAGCGAGGTGGTGGTGCGCGTCGGACCGGGGTTTGGTCTTTGGGGGCGGCCAGTCGGACCAGGGTTTGACAGACGGGCTGATGAGCGCCGGGTGGGAGCCGCCGTTTCCGCCCGACGGTGGCCAGGTGGGAGTGCCGGGCGGGAGGAGGCTCCCGCCCGACGGTGGTTCAGATGGGTCCCGCCGCTCCCGCTCCACGGCGGTCAGCCGGAAGCGGGCCGTTCCGTCCGACGGCGGTGAGAGCGCCGGGCTTCAGGTGCCCAGCGACCTCTTCAGGAAGTCCACCTGAAGCAGCATCAGGTTCTCGGCCACGACCTCCTGCGGCGTCATGTGCGTCACCCCCGACAGGGGCAGCACGCTGTGCTGCCGACCGGCCGCGAGCAGGGCCGACGACAGGCGGAGGGTGTGCGCGGCCACGACGTTGTCGTCCGCCAGACCGTGGATCAGCAGCAACGGCCGCTCCAGCTTGGCCGCGTCCGCCGACAACGACGACTGCTCGTAGACCTCCGGCTGCCGCCCGGGGTCGCCCAGGTAGCGCTCGGTGTAGCAGGTGTCGTACAGCCGCCAGTCGGTGACCGGGGCGCCCGCCACGGCCGCGTGGAACACGTCGGGACGCCGCAGCACCGCGAGCGCCGCCAGGAAGCCGCCGAACGACCAGCCGCGGATGGCGACCCGGGTGAGGTCGAGGTCGTCGGGGTACTGCTCGGCGACGCCGTGCAGCGCGTCGATCTGGTCCTCCAGCACCGGGGTCGCCAGGTCGTTGAGCACGGCGCGCTCGAAGTCGGTGCCCCGCCCCGGGGTGCCGCGGCCGTCGGCCACGATGACGGCGAAGCCCTGCTCGGCGAACCACTGGCTCTCCAGGAACGCGCCGCGCCGGTTGAGCACCCGCTGCGCGTGCGGCCCGCCGTACGGGTCCATCAGCACCGGCAGCCTGCTCGACCCCTGCTCGTGCCAGGACGGCAGCACCACGGCGGTGGCCAGCTCGCGACGGCCGGAACGGCCGAGCGAGACGCGCAGGTCGAGCCCGGGACGCTCGGCGAACGACGGGATCGGCACGGCCATGCCGTCGCGGCGGACGACCGTGGTCGACACGCCCTCGGCGTCGAGGCTCTGCTCGGTCAGCACGCCCACCCCGCCGGACATCCGCCCCGAGAACACCCCGGAACGGGTGGAGACGGGCAGCAGCGAGTGGCCGTCCCACGTCCACAGGTGGACCTCGGTCGGATCGCCGCTCGCGCTGAACAGCACGCTGTCGTGATCGACGTCGAGCACGGCCCGCACCTGCAGGGTCGGGGGCGTGACGGCGCGGTCGCCGACGAACAGCCGGTGGCCGCCCTCGGAGTTGGCCACCCACACCAGTGAGCCGTCGTCGAGGTGCGCGGGCACGCCGCCGACGATGTCGACCCACGCCGGGTCGGTGTCCTCGCGCACCAGGGTGGCCGCGCCCGTGGCGGGGTCGATCGCGGACAGCCGCATCGTCCGCTGGTCGCGGGTCATGGTCACGATCGACAGCGCGTGGGAGTCCCAGGCGGCCGTGGCGAGGTACTCCTCGTCGTACGGCACCGCCACCCGCGACCCGTCGAGCCCCAGCACGAACAGCTCGGTGAGCGCGTTGGGCGTGCCCGCCGCCGGGTAGCGCCGGGCCGCCGGGGTGCGGTCGGGGTTGGCCGGGTCGGCGATGTGCCAGACGCCCACGGGGGCCTCGTCGGCGCGTTCGACCAGCAGGGCGTCGCTGGACGGCGCCCACCAGTAGCCGCGCATCCGGTCCATCTCCTCGGCGGCGATGAACTCGGCCAGCCCGTACGTCACCGTCTCCGACTCAGGCTCGGCCAGCGCGCGGTCCGCGCCCGAGGCGAGGTCCTGGACGCGCAGGGCGCCGCCGCTGACGTAGGCGACATGGCGTCCGTCGGGCGAGAGGCGGGGGTCGATGACCGCGCCCGGGGTGTCGAGCCTGCGGGTCTCCCCGCCGGCCAGTTCCACCACGTGCAGCCCGCCGGACAGCGCGAAGCAGGCTCTGGTCAGCTCGGCGTCGGTGGCGTAGGCGACCACGCCGCCCGCCGCCTCGCGGCTGCGCTCGCGCCTGGCCCGCTCCTCCGGCGGGAGGTCCTCCTCGTCGCCCTGGAACGCGCGCGGATCGACGACCAGGCGTTCGACGTGGGTGTCGGTGTCGAGCTCCCACAGGCAGGTCACCGGATCGGTGCCCGACTTCGTGCGCAGGAACACCACCCGGCCGCCGTCGGGGGAGATCGTGAAGCCCCGGGGCACGCCCAGGGTGAACCGGCGGGTTCTGGCGGACAGGCGCGGGAAGCTCTCGCTCATGGCCTCAATCCTGCCATTGCTACGCTCGTGGGCATGACTGATCGACGGCTCCTGCTCGTGCACGCCCACCCGGACGACGAGTCGATCGGCACCGGCGCGACCATGGCCAGGTACGTCGCGGAAGGCGCCCACGTCACGCTGGTCACCTGCACGCTCGGCGAGGAGGGGGAGATCATCCCCGCGGACCTCGCGCATCTGGCCGCCGACCAGGACGACGCGCTCGGACCGTACCGGATCGGCGAGCTCGCCGCCGCCTGCCAGGCGCTCGGCGTCGAGGACCACCGTTTCCTGGGCGAGCCGGGCCGCTGGCGCGACTCGGGCATGATGGGCGTGGCCTCCAACGACCATCCGCGCGCGTTCTGGGGCGCCGACCTCGACGAGGCGGCGGGGGAGCTGGTCAAGGTCATCAGGGAGGTACGCCCGCAGGTCCTCGTCACCTACGACGCCAACGGCTTCTACGGGCACCCCGACCACATCCAGGCCCACCGGGTTTCGCGCAGAGCGTTCGAGCTGGCCGCGAAACCGGGCTTCGGCGAGGGCGAGCCCTGGCAGATCGCGAAGTTCTACCACACGGCCGTCGCCAGGTCCGTCATGGGACGCGGGGCCGAGGCGCTGCGTGAGGCCGACGTCGACTTCCTGACCGAGAACGTCGAGGACATGCCGTTCGGCAGCCCGGACGAGGACGTCACCACCGAGATCGACGCCCGCCCGTGGATCGGCAGCAAGCTGGAGGCCCTGCGCGCCCACGCCACGCAGATCAGCGTCCGGTCGCCCTGGTTCGCGCTGTCGAACAACATCGGCCAGGAGGTGCTGGGCGTCGAGCACTACACGCTGGCCATCGGCGTGCCCGGCCCCGTGGTGCCGGGTCCGCCCGTCGAGGCGGGGGGTCTGGGCGAGCCGCAGAACCGCGAGAACGATCTTTTTGCGGGCATCGACTAACCTCGTTCGACATGGAACATCGCAGCCAGGCCGAGTCGGCGCTGGGCGGGGCGGCCTACGGGATGCTGTTCGTGCTCGGGGTCGTCATGGCCGTCGTGGGCGGCTTCACGCATCCCGATCCGGCGTGGCAGTTCGGCGCCGTGCCGGTGTCGGCGATCGTCTGGGTGCTGGCGTTGTTCGGGGTGTGCCTGGGGGCGGGCAAGCTGATGCGGGCGCGGCTCGGCGCCATGGCGACGGCGCTCGGCTGGCTGCTGGTGACCATGCCGTTCACGCTGGAGCTGAAGGCCGGGGACCTCGTGATCGCGTCGGGTCTTCCCGGTTATGTCTACCTGTACGGGGGTTTGCTGGCTCTAGTGGTGGCCTATCTGCTTTCGCCCACGTCTAGAGGTGGATCTTGGCTTCTGCGTGGGTACCCTCCGAATAGCCAGACATAGCGGCATAAAGTAGCGAGGTGCATTCCATCGAGCGGCACGTGGATCCGGGAACGTACCGCAAGGTCGTCGGCCGCTTCGCCACCGGGGTCGCGATCGTCACGACCAGGCTGGACGGCGTCGATCATGCGATGACGATCAACTCCTTCACCTCCGTCTCCCTCGACCCGCTGCTCGTGCTGTTCTGCGCGGAGAAGGTGGCGCGCTTCCACGACGCCGTGCTGGAGGCCGGGGTGTGGGGGGTGTCGGTGCTGCCGGCCTCCATGGAGGACGCCTCGCGCTTCTTCGCCCACCGCGGACGCCCGCTGAACGGGCAACTCGCCAGGTGGCCGCACCGTCACGGGGAGTCGGGGGTGGCGCTGTTCGACGGGGCCGCCGCGACCGTGGAGTGCGCGACCACGGCGGTGCACGACGGCGGGGACCACTCGATCCTGGTGGGCGCGGTGACGGCGCTGGGCACGCCGTCGGACGACAAGCCGCTGCTCTACCACGAGGGCCGCTACAAGTCCCTCTGACCCCACCCGTCGAGGCACGAGTCGGGCCAGGCACGTGGCCTGGCCCGATCGGGTGCCGTTCCTACTGGGCCGGAGCGGTGGCCGACTCCGACGGCGTCGCCGTCGCGCTGTCGGTCGGAACGCCGGTCTCCGTGGGAACGCCGGTGCCGGTCGGCGCCGGGTTCTCCGTGGGAGCGTCCGTGGGCTCCTCGGTCGGCGGCTCGGTCGGCGAGTCGGTCGGCGGCGGGCAGGTCGGGATCTCGGTGGGGGACACGGTGTCGGTCGGAGCGGTGGTCGGCTGGTCGGTCGGAACGTCCGCCGGGGTGTCGGTCAAGGTGCCGGACGGCGCGGGCGTCGGCGTCTCACTCGGCGCCGGCGTCTCCGTGACGGTGGGGGTCGCGGTCGGGACGGCGGTGTCCGTCGGAGTGACGGAACTCGTGGGCTCCTCGGAGGGCGGGAGCGTGCCCGTGGGCTCCTCGGACGGCGGTACGGCGTCCGTCGGCTCGACGTACGGCTGACAGGTGAACGTCTCCGTGACCGTCGGGCCGGGTTCTGTGACGGTGACCGTGGGACCCGGTTCGGTCACCGTGACCGTCTCGCGGACGGTGACGGTCGGCAGCGGCGCCATGCTGACGTCGGGCTGCCCCTTCTTCTTGTACGTGCCCCGGCCCAGCCGGATCGAGGCGTCCTTCTCGCCTCCGAGAACCGTCAACTCCGTGGTCGGGTCCTTACACGATCGCCTCTTGCACACCCGTTGCTCGACGCTGAAGAAACCCGCGCCCGCATAGGTGACAGAGACGTTCAGATAGGAAACGCCCCTCTTCTTGACCACCTTCGTCTCGGCGGTGTACTCCCCGGTCGTGGGGCTCTCCGTCGGGGTGGGGGTGGCCGTCGGGATGGTGGTCTCGGTGGGGTTGGCGGTCTCACTCGGGGCCGGCGGCGACGTTGACGGGTCGCCGGCTAAAGCCAGTTGCGCGTGGGGAGGAGAGTCGGTGAGTCGGAGGGGATCGGTCGCTGACGTCTGGGTGATCGCGACTCCGCCGGCTCCTGCCAGTGCGACGGTGCCGAGCAGCGCGCCCAGGATGGAGAATCTCATAATCCTGCTCTTGTGGGAGATTTCAGGACGGGGATCATTATTCCGACTTGTCAAGATTGGTCAAGACTGAGACGCATGGACAGGCGCTTTCGGTTCCGGCGCGCGGTGAACTACCTCAACCTCTCCACACCGCTCGGCCTGCTGGTCGCGGTCGTGGGCGGCGCGTCCAGACAGGCCGGTCCCGACGGGCTCGTCCTGGCCTTCGGATACCGCTACCGCTTCCCCGTCGCGGGGGCCTTCACGATCGGGAACGTGGTTCTGACCAGCAGAGACGCGCTGAGTGGGCGGCTCGTCCAGCACGAGGGGCGGCACGCCACGCAGTGGGCGTGGTGTCTCGGGCTGCCGATGTTGCCGCTCTATCTGGCCGCCATGCTCGTCTCGGTGATCCTCTGCGGCCATCAGGCTTCGTACAACGTTTTCGAACGCCTGGCCGGGCTGGACGACGGCGGATACCCCTCCCGGCGGGTGTGGTGGCGGCGTACCGGGGGCTCCTGATTGACACTCTTTGTCAACGCCGTGTGCGCAGAGCGACCGTCCGCCGGGCTCTCCGGGGCAGGCGGCGCCCGCCCCGGAAGGCTCAGGGATTCAGCCGGAGCGTGTGCCTGGCGGCCTTCTTGACCGCCTCCGGCGACGAGTACATGGGCAGCAGGTCCCCCCGCGCCCACGCCTGCGTCTGATCCCAGTAGTTCTCGTGGAAGGCGTGCCCCGAGGCCCCGGTGAGGTTGACCCACCGGGACAGGTCCAGGTCCGACAGGTCGACGACCATCCGCATCGACGGCACCGCCGTGATCGCGTACCCGTTCTGGACGTTCCAGCCCGTGGCGTCGACCGCGTCCTTGCTCCCGCCGACCGGCAGCGGCCCCCGGTTGAACAGCGCTTCGACGGCGGCGATCCCCGACGTCCCCAGCGAGCCGTTGACCAGTTCGAGCTGGTGCAGGTCGCCCCAGCGCCACGCCTTGACGTCCGCGCCGAGCCGGTCGGCCAGCTCCTGGTGCGCCGACGCCATGGCCTGGCGGAGGATGTCGTCGCGGGTCTCGGTGATCTCGCGGGTGGTCACGTCGTCCCAGAACGGGTCCTCCGGGGCCTCCAGCAGCCGCCTGACGACCTCGTACCAGCGGTCCCCTCCCGTGGGGCGGGCCGACTCGGGCAGGTCGTCGTCGAAGGTCAGCGTGAGCAGGTGGCGCCAGACGGCGTTGAAGTAGGCGGCGGCGGCCGAGTCGGGGGTCTGCGCGCGGTCCCACGTCCTGAGCAGGTCCCTGGCCTGGACGGAGGGGCCCGCGAGGTCAACCTGCAGCAGGGCCGGGACGAGGGTCTCGGCGAAGCCGTTGTGGGTGTCCTGCTGGATGCGGGACATGGCCGCCGAGTCGATCGGGCCTTTTTCGAGGGCCTCCTTGATGAGGGTGCGGATGCGTTCCGAGCGGTAGCCGTACGACCAGTCCATGGTGAGGAGGGGCTGGTAGCGGCTGGGGTCGATGACGGCGTTGTTGGCGGTGACGATGAAGCCGTCCGCCGGGTCCTCGACGGAGGGGAGCTGGTCGTAGGGGATGGGGGCGGTGTTCCAGTCGTACTCGCCGGTCCAGCCGGGGACGGGCCAGGTGCCGTCGCCGTTGGTGCGCACGGGGATGCGGCCAGGGGCCTGGTAACCGATCTTGCCGGAGGTGTCGGCGTAGACGAGGTTCTGGGCGGGGACGTCGAAGAGCGCGGCGGCGGCCTTGAACTCGCTCCAGTCGCCCGCCTTGTTCAGCGCGAAGACGGCGTCGGCGGTCCGGCCGGGCGTGAGCGCCGTCCACTGCAGCGCCACCGCGTTGGCCTCGCCGCTGGGCCGGGCGCCGGGGATGACCTCGTTGATGAGCGGGCCGTGCCGGGTGCTCCTGACGGTGATCGTGACCGTCTTGCCTCCGGCCACCTTGATCTTCTCCTGCCGGGTCTCCAGCGGCAGCCTGGAGTTCTTGTACAGGTACGTGTCGCCGTCCACCTGTTCGAGGAAGAGGTCGGCCACGTCCGGGCCGAGGTTGGTGAAGCCCCAGGCGATCCGGTCGGTGTGCCCGATGATCACGCCGGGCATGCCGGAGAACGTGTACCCGGTCACGTCGTACGGGCACGCCTCGCTGACCTTGCGGCAGTGCAGCCCCGCCTGGTACCAGACGGACGGCATCTGTGCCGACAGGTGCGGGTCGTTGGCCAGCAGCGGCTTGCCGCTCTTGGTGTGCTCGCCGGAGACCACCCACGAGTTCGACCCGATGCCGGACCGGTCGGCGGCGCCCATGGTGCTCGGCACGGCATCCAGCGTGTCGGCCGCCGCCTGGAGCGCCCGCCCGGCGCGCAGCCGCGGCTCGGCGCGCTGGTCGAAGCGCCCCTGGCGGACGGTGCCCTCGTTGACGATCGGCAGGTGCCGGTCGTACGGGTAGCCGGGGTAGAGCTGCTCGACCCGCTCCCTGGGCAGCTTGGTGGCGGCCAGCGCGCGGTCGATCTCGTCCTCGACGTTGGAGCGCAGGTCCCACGCCATGGCCTTCAGCCAGGCCACGGAGTCGACCGCGGTCCACTTCTCCGGCGTCCCGCCGCCGCCCTGGAGCTTCAGGACGGAGTACTCCAGGCTGCGGTCGGAGGCGTTCGGGTTGGCGCTGATCCAGGCGTTGACGCCCTTGGCGTAGGCGTTCAGGTAGTTCTGGGTGTCCTGGGCGAGCTCCGGCACCTCCTGCTCGGCCACCCTGCGCCAGCCCATGGTCCGCAGGGCCTTGTCGTTGTCGAGGGTGGAGGCGCCGAACAGTTCGGAGAGGCGTCCGGCGGTCATGTGGCGGCGGAAGTCCATCTCGAAGAAGCGGTCCTGGGCGTGGACGAAGCCCTGGGCCATGAAGAGGTCCGCCGCGCTGTCGGCATAGATGTGCGGGATTCCTGACTTATCCCGATAAATCTCCACGGTCCCGGCCAGGCCGGGGAGCCGCAGCGATCCGTCCACCTGCGGGAACGACTTCCGCACCGTGTAGACGACGACCCCAGTCAGGACCAGAGCCAGTGCGAGAAGAACGGTCAATACCCGAGCGGCCCACCGCAACGGCCACGGCATCCACGCAAAGGGTCTCACCGCCACCTCCTTCATGCCGAACTGGCATCAAGTCTGGCAGTTCGTGATCACTGCTCCGGACGCCCAGCCGCGTCAGACCCAGGTTTGGCCCTCGGGAGTGTCGGAAACCCGCACCCCCAGCTCGGCCAGTTCCTCCCGCAACCGGTCGGCCCGCGCCCAGTCGCCGGCCTCGTACGCGCGGGCCCGTGCCGCCAGCAGCTCGGCGGCCCCGGGCGGCGGCAGCCGGGGCTTGCCGATGTCGGTGGACAGGTCGAGCCCCAGCACCTGGTCGAGGTGCAGGAACGTCTCGAACTTCGCCCCCGGCGCCACCGACTCGTCGCCTTCCAGCTCCCGCAGGACGCGCAGCGCCGCCGGAGTGTCGAGGTCGTCGTCGAAGGCCGCCTCCACGCGGTCCACGTGCGCCTGGGACAGCGGGACGCTCACCGACTCCGCCCACTCCGCCACGCGCGAACGCCACCCCCGCACCGCGCGGTCGGCGGCCCGCAGCGTGTCCCAGGTGAGGTCGAGCCGCGCGCGGTAGTGCCGCTCCAGGAACGCCATCCGCACGGCCAGCGGATCGAGCCCGGCCGCCACCACGTCGGACAGCAGCACCACGTTCCCCGCCGCCCCGGCCATCGCGCGCCCGTCGAAGAGCACGTGCTCGCTGTGCGCCCACTGCCGCACCACCTCGTGCCCGGCCGCGCAGTCGGACTGCGCCCGCACGTTCTCGTGGTGCGGGAAACGCAGGTCGATCCCGCCGACGTGGACGTCGGAGCGCGGGCCGAGGAAACGCAGCGACATGGCCGAGCACCCCACGTGCCGGCCGGGGACGCCGCGCCCCCAGGGCGACTCCCAGCCCTCCTCACCAGGCTCCCACAGGGCCCAGTCGGCGTGGCAGCGCCTGCCGGGACCGGCGGGTTCGAGCGGGTCGAGCCGGTAGCCGGAGATCTCCCCGTAGGAGGGGAAGGTCCGTACGTCGAAGAACACCGGGCCGTCCGGGGTCGCGTAGGCGTGCCCCCGCTCGATCAGCCCGGCGACCAGCTCGATCATCGCCTCGACGTTCTCACCGGCGCTCGGCCGGTGCTCCGGCGGCCGGAGGTTGAGCGCGGACGTGTCGGCCACGAACGCGTCGTCGTGGCCCCGCTCCGCCGCGGGACGGCCGGCGTCGGCGATGTCCCGGCAGGCCACGACGCGTACCCTCTGGCGCTCCAGGACCCGTCTGATCAGGTCGGACAGCAGGTGCGCGCGCAGGTCGCCCACGTGCGCGCGGCGACCGGCCGCGGGCCCGCACGTGTACATCCGCACCGCGCGCCCGGCGGCGAGCTGCCCGGCCCGCCCGGTGCGCGTGTCGTGGATCCGCAACATCTCCCGAGCTTAGCCCGGCCGTCAGCCGCCCAGGAAACCGAGGATGTCCCGGTCGCCGCGCTCGCGCAGCCTGCCCAGGATCTCCTCGCGGGTGGCCGTGTCGGGCAGCCCGATCCTGGCCCCGATCAGCCGCAGCCCCTCGATCTCGGAGCTGACGGGGGCGGTGTAGCCGAACAGGTAGAGCGCCCGGTTGACGGGCGGCATCCCGACGGGTGCGGCGGGCAGGTGGCGCGTCAGCAACTCGCCGCCGTCGGACACCGTCAGGAAGACGTGGTCGCCCTCGTTCGCCTTGTACTCCGACAGCACGTTGCGGATCGAGCCCATCGTCGGCTGGTTGTGCCAGCTGATCACCACGTCGCCGGACGGCGCCGAGGCCGTGAGCTGCCCGCCCGGGGCCATCCCCAGGTAGGCCGCGAACCCCGTGGGCAGCGGCGATCCCGACCCGCGCAGGTGCTCGGCGTTCACGTCCACCCGGTGCCACCAGCGGCCGTCGCGGGAGCGGAAGCTGCGCCGCGTCTCCGAGACGTCCCTGCGCGGCTGGTACGGCTCCGCCTCCCCGCCCGGCGCGGTGCCCGCCACCCTGATCCAGCCCCGCTGCGTGCGCTCGAACCCGGGCCCGCCCGAGTAGGCGCGCACCGAGCTCTCGCTCACCTCGTAGCGGGAGGTCAGGTTCGCCACGATCGTGCTCACCGAGGCCTCGCCGCCGGCCCGCTCGATCTCCCTGGCGATCATCTCCCTGATCCCCAGGTACTCGTCGCCGCCCCACCCGGTCAGCCCGTACTTGTTGCGGTCGACCCGGCGGAAGCGCTCGTCGGCGGTGAGCTGGTTGCGGATGCCGACCAGGCTGTAGTCCTCGCCGATGCGCTCCTGGATCTCCTCGGGCGTCAGCGGCGCGCCCGCCACCGCGAGCACCGCCTCGGCCTTCTCGTTGATGCTGCGCGGCCACGGCACCACGTGCTGGCCCAGCACGCGCAGTTGCGGCACGGCCAGGATCCACCGCTCGGCCACGTCCTCGCGCACGCCGAGCTGGGTCACCATGGACACGGCCGCGCCGAGCGGGTGCGGCCCGTCGGCGAAGAGCTGGCGGGTCTTCTCGCGCAGTTCGTCGGCCCCGCCCGCCACGAGCCAGTCGTCGGCCTGCTCGTAGCCGGTCAGCAGCGTGCGCACGAACCGCCACGCCGGGATGCCCAGCGCGCGCAGTTCGGCGCCGTGCCACGGCACGGTGGTCTGGAGGTCGTCGGCGGGCACGGCGGAGCCCAGCCGGCCCCGCAGCCAGGAGACGTGGGTCACCAGTGCGGACGCCTCGGGCCTGCCCAGCCAGCCCTCCACGCTCTCGCGCAGGTCGCGCTCGATCTGCCTGATCCGCTCCCGGGTCACCGAGAAGCGCTGCGCCAGCTCGTCGAGCGTGACCCGCTGGGTGGCGTACAGGCGGTCGCGGGCGATGGCCCGCTGCCGGTCGTCCATCGCCCCGAACAGCTCGTCGATCAGCTCGGGGAGCGGCCGGTCGGGCTTGGCGGGCGAGGGCGACGGGGACGGCGACTGCACGGCCTCGGGGACGGGTTCGAGCAGCCGCTCGAACACGGCGCCGAACAGCTTCTGCACCATGTCCTTGCCCAGGGACTCGGGCGTGCGCTCGGCCTCGACGGGGTCGGAGAAGCGCAGCAGCGGCAGGATGTCGCCGAGCATGAGATGCCCCCAGCAGGCCACGGCGAGCTCGGCCAGGCGGTCGGCCACGGCCTGTGTGCCGGCCATGGCGCACGCGCGGTCGAGGGGAATCGCCTGCCACCAGGCCTCGGGCAGCTTCGGCTCCTCCACGATCGGCGCGATCTGACCAGGGGAGGTCCAGCGCAGGGGTGGCGTGAGGTCGCTCAGGCTGAGGTTCATTGAGGTCCAACCGGCAAAGGGAAGATATCCGCAGTTCAGACTATGTGATCAGAGCGGTAGAAACGGGCTCCCTCTTCCGGAATGGGAGATATAGAGCATCGAACGGGCACGAGTGCAGGCGACGAACAGTATGCTCCGTTCGCGTTGCAGGGCACGAGCCCGCGCGTACGGATCTCGGGGCGGCTGCTCGGGCGGCGGCCCGGGGACCACCCCCTCCTCCACCCCGATCAGCGCCACCCGCTCGAACTCGAGCCCCTTCAACTGCTGGAACGTCGAGATCCGCACGTCGAGACCGGAGAGCGCGCGCCTGGCCGCGCGGACCAGCCGCTGCTCCCGGGCCCCGACCGCGATCTCCCGCGGCGGCACCCCGTCGGCCAGCCAGGCGTCGATCGTGCCGCGCAGCCCGGTCAGCTCCGCCTCCGGCGTGTCGTACGCCCGGACGACCGGCCGCTCGCCGTGGCGGTCCGCGCTGAAGTCCGACAGGTCGGTCGCGTCCTTGACCAGGCCGGGGGAGGGGCCGCCGCGCAACCGCACGACGAAGGAGAGCAACTCCTGCGACAGCCGGTGCGAACGGTGGAGCGTGTGCTGGACGGCCGGGATGCCCAGCGCGCCGAGCGTCACCCGCGTGTCCGTGACGCGCTGGTGCGGGTCCCCGACGATGAACAGGTCGTCGCGCGCCCGGGGCACGGCCGCCCGCAGCAGCCGCCACTGCGCCGGGCTGATGTCCTGTGCCTCGTCCACAATCATGTGACGGTACGGCTTGCCCGCCGGATCCACGTCGTCGAGGAGATCTCCGGTCGTGATCGACAACAACCTGAGCGCGTCCTCCGTGAGCTGGGCCAGCGAGCGCGCCCCCGGGCCCACCAGCGCCGGACGGCGGCCCTCCGCGCCGGCCACGATGCGGACCGCCAGGCGCTCGGGGTTGTCCACCTCGACCCGCTTGCGCAGCACCTCGTCCTCGATGAGCAGGTCCAGCTTCGCCGACAGCTCCTCGGCCAGGCTCTGGGAGAACGTCACCAGCAGCACCGGCCCGGCGCCCCGCGCGGCCAGATGGGCGGCCCGGTGCAGGGCGACCACGGTCTTGCCGGTGCCCGCACCCCCCACGACCAGCACCGGATGCTCGTACCTGGCCGCCCTGGCCAGCCGGTGCTGCGGCGGGTGCAGGAACGTGCACCAGCCCGGCGCGCTCAGCACCCGGTCCAGCATGACCTTGTCGGAGACGAACGCGGCGCGGTCCGGGCTGCGCAGCAGCGCCGCGTACAGGTCGTCGGTGTCGATCGGGCCGGGCTCGCGCTCGCCGGCACGGCAGGAGTCCAGCTCCCGCCACGCCTCCGACAGCGTGCCGCCCCTGGCCAGCACGGCCAGCGGCGCGTACTGGGTGGGCGGCAGCAGCGGCTCCAGCGCCGCCACGTCGGCCTCGGTCGCGATCAGGCGGAACAGCGGCAGCGCGGGCCCGTCGAGGCCCAGCCCCAGCAGGTCGCCGTCGCAGATCGGGGCGAACAGCCGCTCGGGCGCGGACGACCTGCTCGCCGACCGGCGTAACGCGGGCTCCACCCGCTCCAGGGCCTCGGCGTCCCACTCCTCGACGACGCCGAGCACCGGGTTGACGCCGTAGCGGTGGCGGCGGGCGTACGACCACGCCTCGGGGTCGGGCAGGACCGTACGCAGCCAGTACACGTCCCGCTGCCGCACCAACACCCCGCGATGGCCCTCGGCCAGGCGCAGGGTCGCGACCCGCGGATCCCTGGCGCCCCTGACCCGCTCGGGGTGCGGGGCGCCCGAGACGTTCAGCAGGAACCGGCGCAGCGCGACCACGGCGTCCCTGCGCACCGGCTGGGCCAGTGCGCTGAGCTCCCTGGGAAACTCAGGGCCGATCGCGAGCCGCGGCACCGGCTCAGTCCAGTAGCTCGAGCAGGTCGCGGTCGCCGCGTTCCCTGAGTTTGCCGAGCAGCTCAGGCAGCGGTGTGGGGCCGGACATGCCGATCCTGGTGGCGATCACCCTGGCCGCCTGGTCCCGGGTGCCGCCGGGGGCGGTGTACCCGACCAGGCGCAGCGCCTTGGTGATCTTCTCGGCCCCCTGGGCGGCGACCGGCAGGTGCCTGGCCCGCAGCACGCCCTCGTCCGAGAGCGTCAGGAACAGGTGGCCGCCCTCCCGGGCGCCCACGTCCATGAGGAGCCGTTCGATGCTCTGCAGACTCGGCGTGCCGTGCCAGACCATGGTCAGCTCGCCCGCGGCGCTCCTGACCGTCCGGCTCTCGCCCGGCGACAGGCCCAGGTACGACGCGAACCCGGTCGGCAGCGCCGCCTCGCCACCGGCGAGCTGCTCGGCCGTGACGTCGATGCGCAGCCACCAGCGGCCGTCCGGCTGCCGGAAGCAGCACCGCGTCTGGGAGACGTCCTTCAGCGGCTGGTACGGCTGGTCCTGCTCGCCGTTGGCCTCCTGCGGGGCCGGCGGGGCCGTCGGGGTGAACGCCTGGAACTGCGGCGGCGTCTGGGCCGGGCCGAAGGCCGACCCCACCAGCTCCGCGGGCGGCTGCGACTGGTTCTTGTTCGGCTTGCGCTGCGGCAGCGGCGGCGGGGACTCCTGGGGCGGCGGGGCCAGCGTGGCCAGCACGAACTGCCACGCCGGGACCTCCAGCGCGCGGATCTCCCTGTTGTGCCAGTCGGCCGCGCCGATCAGCTCCTCCTTGGGAGCGGCCGGGCCCAGCGTCTTGACCAGGTCCTCCAGGTGCGCCCGGTACGGGGCCGCCTCGTCGCTGGCCAGCCAGCGGTCCAGGCGGGCGCGCAGCTCGCCCTCGGTCGCGGAGATCTCGGCCGCGGGGACGGCGAACAACTTGGCGAGCTGGTCAACAGCCGAGGGCTGGTCGGTGAACACCCGGTTCTGCGCCACGGCCCAGGTCTTGTCGTCCAGGCCGGCGAACGCGGCCTCGATGAGCTCGGGCAGCTCCTTCGCGGCGGCGGGCTCCTGGCCGGCCCCGGGCTCGTCGTCCTCGAGTTCGTCCTCGGTCCGGGGTCCGTCGGTGTCACCGGCCCCGTGCGCGATCTCGGGCTCGTACGACTCGGGCTCGTGCGACTCGGCCTGGAGCGGCTGGGCCTGGAGCGGCTGGGCCTGGAGCGGCTGGGCCTCCTGGACGGCGGGCTCGTCGGCGGGGGCCGGCACGGGCTCGGGGGAGTCCGGCACGGACCCGGCCTCCGGCGTGACGGCGTCCTCGGCCCGCTCGGCCGCCTCGGGCTCGTCGGCGCCGGTCACCGGGCCGTCGTTGTCGACAGCGGCGGCGTCCTGCTGCTCGGCTGCGGCCTCCTCTGGGGCTTCCTCGCGGAAGCGCGCGTCCGCCTGCGGTTCGCCGGTCTCCTGAGGAGCGGGGACGTCCTCGATCTCCTCGTCGAGGACGTGCACGATCCGTACGACCGGCTCGTCCTCCACATGAGGCGCGGGCTCCTCGGCGGCCTCAGCGGCGTGCTGCGCGGCGACCGGCTCCGGAGCCTCCTCCGCGCCCGCCTCCTCGCCCTCCGGCCCGGCAGCGGCGGGCTCAGGCTCGTCTGCGGCGCGCGAGCGCTCGACCGGCTCCTGCGCGACAGGCGCGACAGGTGTGGCAGGCGCGACGGGCTCGACCGGCTCGGCGACCACGACAGGTTCGACGGCCGCGGCGGGCTCGGCGACCACGACGGGCTCGGCGGATGCGGCGGATGCGGCGGATGCGGCGGGCCGGGGCGCGGCGGGCGCATCGGCGCCGCGCGGATGCGCGAGCCGCACCAGGACGGCGGAGAACAGCGTGCTCAGCACCGGCCGCGCCTGGATGAAGGGCTGGTCCACCAGCTCCCTGCCGGTCAGCGAGAGCAGCCCGGCCCACGACCCGGCCCGGTCGAGCGCGATGGCGACGGCGGGCTCGTCGGCCTCCTCCGGGTCCAGGACGTGCAGCGCCGGCAGCACGTCGCCCACCGCCGCCGCGGGCCAGTGCTCCAGGGCGATCTCCGTCAGCAGCTCACCCAGCGAGTCGGGGCCGATCGCCGCCAGCACGCGCGGTATGGGCAAACTGCGCCACCACGCATCCGGCAGGTCCGGCTGCCCGGTGAGTAGCGTGATCGTCGACGCGTCGCTCCACCTCAACGGTGGTACGAGGTCGCTCAGGCAGAAGTTCATCCCGTTCCGTTCACCCCTCACGCCGCCGCAGCGGTGCAGCCATAATCTCGCCGCCCACGGAACAGACCATAGTCCGGCAAATCAGCCCTACGCATCATGCTCGACGCATCAACGCCGAACAGCGGCAAAGCGTAGACGCACGTAGTCGGCCATCCAGCCAGTCTCCCTGCGAAGCGCGGGCGCGGCCAGTTCGTTCACGCGCCGGAGCAGGGGCTCCACGATCTCGGGGGGAAGCCCTTCGAGCACCGATGCGGCGAACATGCGCACCCAGTCGGCGGCCCCGCCGGGGCACTCGTCCAGGGAGGTCGGCCGGTCGAAGTATTCGAGCAACCTGACGACGAACCCCTCCTGCTCGAGGCGGCGGGCGTACTCCGCAGGCGTGGGAAAGTACCACGGGAGGTCGGGTTCGCGCAGGCCGTACTCCCGCCAGGCGGTCAGCATCGCGGCGGTCAGCTCGGCGCAGTTGCCGGCCCCGCCCATCTCCGCGACGAAGCGTCCGCCAGGCTTGAGAGCCTCGCGGACGCTGGCGATCACGGCGCCGGGGTCGCGGGTCATCCAGTGCAGGGCCGCGTTGGACAGGACCGCGTCGTACGGGTCCACGACCGTGAAGTCGTGCCCGTCTCCGACGATGAAGTCGATGCCCGGATACTGGGCGAGCGCCTTGTTGATCATGGCGGCCGAGCCGTCGATCCCGAGGACCTCGGCGCCCCTGGAGGCGAGCTGCGCCGTCAGCACCCCGGTCCCGCACCCGAGGTCGAGCACGCGCTCGCCGGGGCGCGGGTCCAGCAGGTCGACCAGTGGCGCACCCTGCGTGGAGACGTAGCCGAAGCTGCTGTCGTAGGCGCGACTGTTCCACCGCTCCAGGCTCGGTGTGTCGTATCGCAAGACGATCAGCTCACATTCGATCAGACATCGGGCCCCCGTGGCCGTGCTGTCTGTTCACTTTAGAGCCTGATCGTCCCTACGACATATCAAGTCACTTCGCACTCATCCCACGCTCTTCGCCCACTCCTTCTTCAGGTACGCCTTCGCCGCGTCTGCCTGCGGAATCGTCATGAGCACCGGCGGGCCGGGCGCCTTGGGCAGTTTCGCGGCCTGCTCGGTGTCGAGCGTGCCCCTCATGAGCATCGCCTCGCCGCGCGCCGGCCGGGCGAAGCCCTTCTGGAGCAGGTTCTGGCCCTCGTCGGAGAACAGGAACTCCTGCCACAGCCGGGCCGCCGCGGGATGCGGGGCGGCCTTGGCGATCGCCTGGACGTGGTACTCGCCGAGCGCCGCGTCGCGCGGGATCGTCACCTGCCAGGCGTCGGGGTGGTTCGCGCCGCGGGCCGCGTTGAGGTGGTCCCAGGCGATGATCACGTTGGCCTTGGCCGGTTCGGTGAGCCGGCCGGCCTGCTTGAGCTTGGTGAACAGCGCCACGCCCCGCTCAGCTTCGGGCACCCCGGCCTGCATCGAGGCCGCCATGACGCCGTCGAAGGCCGCCGCCGAGCGCAGCGGGTCGCCGTCGAGCGCGACCTGGTAGCCGGGCTGGAGCAGGTCGGCGAAGGAAGCCGGCGGCTTGACCGCGCGCGGGTCGTACCCGATGGAGGTGTAGCCGCCGTAGGCGGCGTACCAGGCGCCGGCCGGGTCCTTGACGTGGTCGGGCAGATCCTGCCAGCCCTGCACCTTGTACGGGGCGAAGCGGTCGGCCCCCGAGACGGCCATGTCCAGGTTCAGGTCGAACACGTCGGGTTTGAGCTTGGCGGCGATGTCGAGCTGCCGCCCGCTGCTCGCCCCTGGCTCCAACTGGTTGACCTTGATGTCGTACTTGTCGGCGAAGGTGTCGATGATCTCGCCGTAGTTGACCCAGTCGCGGGGCAGGCCGATCACGTTCAGCTCACCCTCGCGTTTGGCAGCCTCGGCCAGGCGCTCCATGGAGCCGAAGCCGGTCTTCATCGACCCGGCCTGGACGTTGACCGGCGGCTGGTTCTTGGTCTCCGCGGTGGTGGTGGAGTCCGTGGACGACGCGCCGCATCCGGCGCTGGCGAGGATGGCTGCTGCGGCGGCGCAGGTACGTACAGTCACACAACAAATACTTACTGCTACATTCGCCCAGGTCGAGGAGGCGCGGCCGGAACGACTTTGGCGGCGACGAGGCTCTCTTCGGGGATGGCCACCACAGTGCCGTCCCTTTTGCGAACTTCGAGTACTCCGTCCGCCCACGACACGAGAATGCCGACCGCGTCTCGAAACCCGCCGGGAACCCGGCTGCGCGTGGTGATCCGGGCCCCTATGTCCAGGCTTGTGATGGAGATGACAAGGCGTGCGGCCACGAGTTTGCCCCCCTCCGTTTCGGCCAGCAGGCAAGCACGGCAATACTAGGGCGTAGCAAACCGCGGTCAGAGTCGTGCCATGGTGCTGGAGAAGAAGGAGCTCGAGGTGACCTACGTCATCGCGCAGCCTTGCGTGGACGTCCTGGACAAGGCGTGCATCGAGGAATGCCCCGTCGATTGCATCTACGAGGGCGAGCGCATGCTTTATATCCACCCCGACGAGTGCGTGGACTGCGGCGCGTGCGAGCCGGTGTGCCCCGTCGAGGCGATTTTCTACGAGGACGACCTTCCCGAGCAGTGGAAGGATTTCTACAAGGCGAACGTGGACTTCTTCGAAGACCTCGGCTCGCCCGGCGGGGCCTCCAAGGTCGGCAAGATCGACAAGGACCACCCGGTGGTGTCCGCCCTGCCGCCGCAGGGCGAGGACCACTGACGAGTCCCGTCAGCACCGTGCGCGGGGGCATCCGGCGGCTGCGGATGCGCCCGTTCGCACGGCGTGCGCCCGCGCCGCAGTACGGCAACCCGAACACCCTGGAGAATCGTGAACAAGCTGCCTGACTTCCCCTGGGATCGGCTGGAGCCGTACAAGGAGCGCGCTCAGGCGCACCCCGACGGGATCGTCGACCTGTCGATCGGCACACCCGTCGACCCCGTGCCGCAGCTCGTCCAGGACGCGCTCGCGCAGGCGTCCGACAGCCCCGGCTACCCGTTCACGCACGGCACCAGGGCGCTGCGCGAGGCCGCCGCCGGCTGGCTGGCCCGCAGGCACGGCGTGACCGTCGAGCAGCAGGACGTGCTCCCGCTGCTCGGCTCCAAGGAGTTCGTCGCCTGGCTGCCCACCTACCTGGGCGCCAGGCGCGTGGTCTTCCCCGAACTGGCCTACCCCACCTACGACGTGGGCGCCCGGCTGGCCGGGGCGAGCGGCACGGCCTCCGACAGCACGCTCGCGCTCGGTCCCGAGCCCGTCGACCTCGTCTGGGTCAACTCGCCGGGCAACCCCACGGGCCGCGTGCTGCCCGCCGAGCACCTGCGCAAGGTCGTCGACTGGGCCCGCGAGCGCGGCGCGGTCGTGGCCTCCGACGAGTGCTACATCGAACTCGGCTGGGAGGAACAGCCGGTCTCGATCCTGCACCCCGACGTCTGCGGCGGCTCTCACGAGGGGCTGCTCGCCGTCCACTCGCTCTCCAAGCGCTCCAACCTGGCCGGCTACCGCGCCGGGTTCGTGACGGGCGATCCCGTCCTGGTCAAGCGGCTGCTGGAGACACGCAAGCACGCGGGCATGCTCATGCCCCAGCCCGTCCAGGCGGCGATGACGGTCGCGTTCGGCGACGACGAGCACGCCGACCGGCAGCGCGAGCGCTACGCCGCCCGCCGCGCCCTGCTGCGCCCCGCCCTGGAGAAGGCCGGGTGGAGCATCGACCACTCGACGGCGGGCCTGTACTTCTGGGCGTCGAACGGGCAGAGCGCCTGGGATCAGGTCGGCAAGCTTTCCGAAATCGGGATTTTGGTCGCCCCCGGTGAGTTCTACGGATCCGCAGGTGAGCGGCACATCCGCATCGCCGTCACCGCCACCGACGAACGGATCGGTGCGGCGGTGCGCCGCCTCCAGTAGGATCGCCCGTCGAAGCCCGGCGAATGGGCTCGCACGCATACATAAATAAGGGCTAACGCCGAGGCAGACCGCGAGTGGAGCGAGCTGATCGATGAGCGTGACCTCCATGGTCGTACTCGGACTGAGCATCGCCACCGTCCTGCTGCTGCTCGGGGCCTTCTGGGCCACGATGCGGCCGGACAGGAGGGGCCGCCGCGCCGGCGCGCGGCCCGCCGAGGTCGCTCCCGCCGAGGCCCCGCTGGCGGCGCCGGTGAGCGCCCCGGGGCAGGCCGGCACCGACTACACCGACCCGCGCACGATCCGGGTGGGCGACCGGATCGAGGTGCTCGGGGCTCCCTCACGGGTGCTGGGCGTCATGCACGTCTCGTGGCAGGGCCAGCAGTGGGTCGAGTTCCTGCTGCGCGACGGCACGCGGCGGTCGCAGTGGTTGTCGATCGAGGTGGTGGCGGGCAGCCCGCCGCATCTTGAGGTGCAGCTCTGGAACGATGTGCCGACGCAGGGCATGGTGCCGGCCAAGAGCATGCTCATCATGGAGGGCGTCGAGTTCTTCCCGATCGAGCGGGGCACCGCCGCCTTCCGCAGCGAGGGCGAGACCGGCCACCCCGACCGGGGGCTGCTCGACTTCGCCGACTACCGGGCCTCCGACGGGCGGCTGCTGTCCTTCGAACGCGTCCAGGGCGGCTCCTGGACGGCCGGCTACGCCCAGCCGCTCCCGCCGGGCTCCATCTCCATCGTCCGCCGCGCCTCCTGACACCACGGGCGGCCCCGCGCCGTCAGGCGAGCTCGACCTTCCCCGCGCCGGCCGAGCCGCCCGGCCGCCACCCCTCCGCCTCGATGTCGTTGGACCAGGTGGCCCCGCTGTAGCCCACCCGGCTGAGCGCGTACTTCTCGGCGTGCGCCACCCACCAGGAGGCCACCAGCCACCCCCGGCGCTTCGTGGTGATCGCCAGGCTGCCCAGCGCCCTGGTGAGCTGCTTGCGCGCCTCGACGGTCCTGGGCTGCGGCACGGGGCTCTTCTTGACGGGATACCAGCAGCGCACGGCCTGGGGCACCCGCCCCGTGAAGGCGGCGGCCAGGATCTTGGCGTCCGGCTCGTGCGGCGCGTACGCGTAACCCCCGGCCGAGCGCTGCACGGCCTGGGCCGCCTCGGCCAGCGGGATCTTCCGGTAGTCCTTCACCTTGACCAGCGCGGCGAAGAACTTGTTGGTGGCGTACACGGGGTCCATGAGTTGCTTCTCGGTGCCCCATCCCTGGGACTCCCGCTGCTGGAACACGCCGACGGAGTCGCGGTCACCGTAGTCGAGGTTCTGGATCTTCGACTCCTGCAGCGCCGTGGCATACGCGATCACCACGGCCCGCTCGGGCAGCCTGCGCCGCGCCGCGACGGCCGCGATGGTGGCGGAGATCTGGGCCTGCTCGGGAAGCAGGCTCAGGACGCCGTCGGGAGTCGTGACGACGCAGAAGGGCTCCTCCTGAACCAGTGGGGAGGGCACCCTCCGCATCAGGTGATAGAGGCCGGCGGAGACGCCCACGGCGAGCACGACGACGATGATCGCGATGGTGATGACTCCACGTGAGAAGCGCAGGCGCACCCTGAAGAACCTACCCGGCCGGATAAGCTGCGAGGCCATGAGTCACGTGAGCACCTCGTCACCGTTGCCCCCCGTGGTGGACGAGTTGTGGGAGCGCCGCGCCGAACTGTCGCCGGCCGACGCCGAGGCGCGCCACCTGGTGGTGGGCGCGGTGGACCTGCTCGACCGAGGCGAGGCCAGGGTCGCCGGCGTCGTGGACGACGAGGTCGTCGTGGACGAGCGGGCCAAGCGGGCCATCCTGCTCAGCTTCAAGGTGCTGGGCCTGGCCCGCTCGCAGGTGGGCGACTTCCAGCACCGCGACAGGCACCCGCTGAAGAGCTCCTTCGACGGCGTGCGGGTGGTGCCGGGCGCGATCGCGCGCTGGGGCTCGTACCTGGGGCCGGGCGTGGTGCTGATGCCGTCGTTCACGAACATCGGCGCGTACGTCGACTCCGGCACGATGGTCGACACCTGGGCCACCGTCGGATCGTGCGCCCAGATCGGCAAGAACGTACACCTGTCGGGCGGGGTGGGCATCGGCGGCGTGCTGGAGCCGCCCACCGCCGTGCCGGTCGTCGTCGAGGACGACGTGCTGATCGGCAGCCGGTCGATGATCGTCGACGGGGCCAGGGTCGGCCAGGGGGCGGTCGTCGGGGCCGGGACGATCCTGTCCGCGTCCATCCCGGTGATCGACACCGAGACCGGCGAGGAACTGGCCCGCGGCCGGATCCCCCCGTGGTGCGTGGCCGTGACGGGCACGCGGATGAAGGAGTTCCCCGGCGGCACGTTCGGCCTGCCGTGCGTGCTGGTGATCAAGCGGCTGGAGCCGGGGCGGCGGCACGACAAGGCGGCGATCAACGCGACGCTGCGCGAACACGGAGTGAACACCTGATGCTGGACCTGACCCAGGACGTACGCGACCTGACCGCCGCGATCGTGGACATCGAGTCGGTGAGCGGCGCCGAGAAGGCGCTGGCCGACGACGTCGAGCGGGCGCTGTTGGCGCTGCCGCACCTGACGGTGGCCAGGTCGGGGGAGACGGTCGTGGCCCGCACCGGCCTGGGCCGCCCCGAGCGCGTGCTGATCGCCGGGCACCTCGACACCGTCCCCGTCGCCGCCAACCTGCCCAGCCGGGTGGACGGCGACCTGCTCTACGGCTGCGGCACCTCCGACATGAAGGCCGGCGTGGCGGTCGCCCTCCGGCTGGCCGCCACCGTGCCCGCCCCCACCAGGGACGTCACGTACGTCTTCTACGACTGCGAGGAGATCGAGGCCGAGCGCAACGGCCTGACCCGGGTCGCCAGAGACCACGCGGGCTGGCTGGCGGCCGACTTCGCGGTGCTGATGGAGCCCACCGACGGCGTGATCGAGGGCGGCTGCCAGGGCACGCTGCGCGCCGAGGTCACCGTGACCGGCAAGCGGGCGCACAGCGCGCGGTCGTGGTTCGGGGTCAACGCCGTGCACGGGATCGAGCCGGTGCTGGCCAGGCTGAACGCGTACGAGCCGCGGCGGCCGGTGGTGGACGGCCTGGAGTACCACGAGGGGCTCAACGCGGTCGGCGTGCGGGGCGGGGTCGCCGGCAACGTCATCCCCGACCTGTGCGTGGTGACCGTCAACTACCGCTTCGCGCCCGACCAGTCGCTCGAGGAGGCGGAGGAGCACGTCCGCGAGGTGTTCGACGGGTTCGCGGTGAGCGTCGTGGACGCCGCGCCGGCGGCCAGGCCGGGGCTGACGCATCCGGTGGCGGCGGCCTTCACCGCGGCCGTCGGCGGCGCTCCCCGCGCCAAGCTGGGCTGGACCGACGTCGCCCGCTTCTCCGCGCTCGGCGTGCCGGCCGTCAACTACGGGCCCGGCGATCCGAACCTCGCGCACCAGCAGGGCGAGTACGTGGCGCTGCCGAAGATCGTCGAGAGTGAGCGCGCGATGCGCGACTGGCTCACAATATGAAAGTGGCCTTCCTCGCCGGCCATTTGGCGGGGAAGACCACTTTCAGTCCCGAGCAGCACCCTCATGCGATTAGACGCGGGGGAGTCGAAATTCGGTTCCACGCTTTCTTCAAGATTTTTTCGACTCCTGTTCCACCGCTGCTACCTGCGCTTTCGCCGGAGGAGGGCAGTCTCGGGAGCCGATCGGGCAGTGACACGGGCGGGGAACCCGCCGCCGCGGGAGGGACTAGCGTGAGCCGCATGGAACAGAATCGCCGGGAACGCCGCCAGGGTCAGGCCGTGGTCCGGGGCAAGCTCGTCCCCAGCTCCACCCACGACCAGCGGCTGCTGGAACGTCAGGGCTCCTCCGACTGGGTGCACATGGATCCGTGGCGGGTGCTGCGCATCCAGGCGGAGTTCGTCGAGGGCTTCGGGCAGCTCGCCGAGCTGCCGCCGGCGGTCACCGTCTTCGGCTCGGCCCGCACCAAGCCCGACTCCCCCGACTACGCGATGGGCCGGGCGCTCGGCCGCTCGCTGGCCGAGGCGGGCTACGCCGTGATCACGGGCGGCGGGCCCGGCGTCATGGAGTCGGCCAACCGGGGCGCGCGCGACGTCGACGGCGCGGTGTCGGTCGGGCTCGGCATCGAGCTGCCGTTCGAGCAGAGCATGAACGACTACGTCGACCTGGGCATCGAGTTCCGCTACTTCTTCGTGCGCAAGACGATGTTCGTGAAGTACTCCTGCGGCTTCATCGCCCTGCCGGGCGGCTTCGGCACGCTCGACGAGTTGTTCGAGGCGCTCACCCTGGTGCAGACCCACAAGGTCACCTCGTTCCCCGTGGTGCTGATGGGCACGGAGTTCTGGGGCGGGCTGCTCGACTGGGTCAAGGGCTCGCTGCTGGGCAGCGGGAAGATCGCGCCGCAGGACCTCGACCTGATCAGCATGACCGACGACGTCGACGAGGCCGTGCGCATCATCGCCGACGCCGACCGGGCCCGCTCCAAGCAGCGCCAGGAGGAGGACGCGGCCGCCGCCGTCCAGACGGCCGAGCCCCAATAGGCTGTGCCGACGTGAACATCTGCGTCTACTGCGCCTCCAGCCTCTCCATCGACCGGAAATACCTCGAACTCGCCGCGACCGTGGGCGCCGAGCTCGCCAGACGTGGCCACACCCTGGTGAGCGGCGGTGGCTCCGTCTCCTGCATGGGGGCCGTCACCTCGGCGGCCCGCGCCGCCGGGGGCCGTACCGTCGGGGTGATCCCGCAGGTGCTGGTGGACATGGAGGTCGCGGACGAGGAGTCCGACGAGCTGATCGTCACGGCCGACATGCGCGAGCGCAAGGGCGTCATGGACGCCCGCTCCGACGCGTTCCTGGTGCTGCCCGGCGGCATCGGCACGCTGGAGGAGCTGTTCGAGATCTGGACGGCCCGGGTGCTCGGCATCCATGACCGCCCGCTGGTCCTGCTCGACCCCTGGGGCCTGTACCGCCCGCTCAGGGAGCTGATCGAGGGCATGTACGACGAGGGCTTCACCCGTCCCGACGTCTTCGACGCCATCTCCTGGACCACGACCGTGGAGCAGGCGTTCGCGCACCTCGAAGCGCGCGCGCAGCCGGTCCGGCCCAGCGTCGCCGAGCTCGGCGAGGCCGCGGGCTGATCCGCGCGGGCGGCGCGCTTCGGCGGTAAGCGCGAAATGCGCGACTTGTGGTGGACCGCTAAATGCGGTCCACCATGTGAGTACGATGCCAATGTGCTGGTCATTCTCGCCATCGCCGCCATCGCCATCTTGGCCTGCGTGGTCCTGGTCTCCCTGGGCAGGGGCGGTGAGCTGGCCGAGTTCCCGCCCGACGTGCCGCCGCTCGAGCTGCCCGAGGCCGGCCGGCTCGATGCCGCTGACATCGTCGCGCTCCAGTTGCCGGTCAACCTGGTCGGCTACCACACGCAGAGCGTCGACGAGACGCTGCGCCGCGCGGCCGGGGCCATCAGCGTGCGCGACACCCGGATCGCGGTGCTGGAGCAGCGGGTCTCCGAACTGCTGTCGAGCCGGCTGCACGCGCGCCAGGAGAGCTACGCCGCGCCCGGGTTCGGGCCGCGCACCGAGCACACGCCCGAGGCCCCCGCCGAGCCGCGCGTGCTGCCGGAGTCGGGCGACCCGGTCTCGGCGAGCGGCGCCTCGGTGTCCTGGGACGGCGGCGGCACGGAGCTGACCCACCTGCCGGAGGAGCCGGAGTGGCGGGTGCTCCGTCCGGCCGGCGCGGCGCTCAACGGCAAGGCCGACACCGACGACCAGGCCGCGAGCGAGACCGCCGAGGAAGCCCCCAAGCCCGACACGGAGCCCGAGACCGAGCCCGAGACCAAGGCCGGCACCGAGCCCGACACCGAGTCCGACACCGAGCCCGACACCGAGCCCGACACCGAGGCCGCGACCGACGACGAGGGACGGCCCGTGCGGGCCTCGACCGCCAAAGACGGTGACGACCGCCCGTGACCGAGCAGATCCGCTGCGCCTGGGCGGGCCTGGCCGACCCGATGTACCTGACCTACCACGACGAGGAGTGGGGCCGCCCGGTCAAGGGCGACGACGCCGTCTTCGAACGTGTGTCGCTGGAGGCGTTCCAGTCGGGCCTGTCATGGCTGACGATCCTGCGCAAGCGGGAGAACTTCCGCGCCGCCTTCGACCGCTTCTCGATCCCGAAGGTGGCCGCGTACACCGAGGAAGACGTCGAGCGCCTGCTCGGCGACGCGGGCATCATCCGCAACCGGGCCAAGATCGAGGCGGCGATCGGCAACGCCAGGGCTGCGCTCGACCTGCCGGGCGGCCTGTCGGAACTGGTGTGGCGCTACGCCGACCCCGGCGCGCCCGTACCGCGGACGACGGCCGACGTGCCCGCGATCACGCCGGGTTCGAAGGCGCTGGCCAAGGAGCTGAAGAAGCACGGCTTCAGGTTCGTCGGCCCCACCACGGCCTACGCGCTGATGCAGGCGATTGGCCTGGTCAACGACCATATCGAGGGCTGCGTGGCCCGTACGCGCTGAGCTCCACGCTGTGCGAGCGCCCCAGCGACCCGCCGACCCGCACCGCGATGACCGGCCGCTTGCCGGTGCGCACGGTGACCGTGTCGTCGGCGCGCACGACGCCGCCGGCCGCGCGGTCGAGCGTGATCGTGACGACGTCCACCGTCCGGCTCGGGTCGGCCACGGCGAGCACGATCCGTTCGCTGGCCCGGCGCAGCATCACCACGCACGGCGCGTCCACGTCCAGGATGCCGACGCTGCCCGCCGCCCAGAAGGTGGCCCCGAGCAGCGCGCGCGTCTGTACGGCCTGCAGCGTCGGCGTGTTGCTCAGCACCCGCGCGGGCCGGTTGCCGCGGAAGGCGCGGGTGCGCTCACGGGTGGCGTTCGGCAGCAGCACGTAGGAGTAGTCGGCCTCCAGCGGGTTCACGCCGTGGTCGAACCAGAACGTCACGTAGCGGCGCGTGACGGGCTCGAAGGCGCCCGCGGTGTCGTCGCCCTCGTTGATGTCGCGCCAGCGGCCCGTACGCGTCTCCACGAGCGTCCGGGCGCCCTCGAACACGTAGCCGCCCGTGCCCGGCAGGTGCATCCAGCCGTCGCCGACGTACGGCTCGGCGTCGGTGGCGCGGTTGTCGATCACGGTCTCGATCGTGCGGCCGTCGAAGCTGGTGATGCCGCTGCCCAGCGCCACCACGGCCGAGTCGAGGCAGAACCACGACTTGCGCGCCCGCAGGCTCACCCCGTCGCCGATCAGCTCCATGGCGCTGACGCCGTACAGGTCGTCGAGCACCACGCCGCCCGCCCACGGGCTGGGCGGCCGGTGCACGCTGAAGTCGAGGTTCTCGCGTTCGAGGGTGTCGACCGTGGTGCCCGGCAGCCGGTACGGGTTCACCGTGGGCCAGAAGTCGTCCCCGTAGTGTCCCAGGTCGCCGGTGTAGACGTAGGTCATGCCGTCGCCGGTGTACCAGCCGTGCAGGTTCTCGCGGTTGATCGCCTCGTAGGCGGCGGTCCGCCGCGAGGACATGCTGATCGCCACCGCCCAGCCGGGCCGCCGGTGCACCACGCGGTCCATCTCGGGGAACACGTGGTGCCCGGCGGGCGAGGGCGCGGCCTCGACGGTCTTGTCGTCCAGCACCGCGACGGCCCTGCGGGTCTGCGGCACGTTCGCGTGCCGGAGGTAGGGACGGGCGGCGCCGCGCTCGATCCACCCCTTGGCCAGCTCCTCGAACCGGCTCCGGTACGGCTCGGGCGCGCTGCGGGCCAGCAGCAGCACGGCCCCGATCGCCTCGTGCCCCGCCACGCTGTCGGAGAAGGTCTGCCTGGTGGCGGCCCGGCCCCTGACGGTGTCCATGAGCAGCCCGTCGTGGACGAAGGGCGCGAAGGAGCGCTCCACGGCGTCCAGCACCACCCGCTGCCCAGGATCGGTGATCTCCCACGGTGACCCGTGCAGCAGCGCCACGGTCTCGGCGACCGCGATGAGCAGCGACAGCCCGTACGAGCCCGTGTAGGCGACCACGGCGTGCTGGATGAACGAGCCGTCGCGGTGGAAGCCGTCGCCGGACTCGGCGTAGCCGAACACGCTGTGCCGCCCGCCGTCGCGCACGTCGGAGAGCCCGTCGCGGGCCAGCGCCAGCTTGTCCGCACGGCGGCCGGCCACGCCGCGGAAGGCGACGATGGAGGCTTTGTCGGCCCGGTTGGCGCCGCTCTCGCTGGCCTCGGGACGGCCCGCGCGGCGGTCGGCGTCGGGGCAGAAGCGGTCGATCGCCCCCAGGTACGCCTCCAGCCGGCCCGCGTCGAGCCGCTCGCCGAGCAGCACGCATACCCGGCTCAGCTCGGCGGGTGTGCCGATCTCCCAGAACCACCAGTTGCCGGTCTCGGGCAGGCGCTCGTTGTAGTGCCGCTCGTACAGCAGGTCGAGCGCCTCGGCCAGGCGGGTGGCCACGGCGTCGTCGCCGTGCTGCGCGGTGCCGGGCGTGGCCCAGGCGGTCGCGATCTGGCGCAGCCGGCCGTAACTCCCTGTCACGTTCCCCGGGCGGCCCTCGAGCGGGAGGTCCGGCCAGATCAGGCCGGGCACCATCTGGGCCAGCCAGGTGGCGGCCCGCTCGCCCAGGGCGGCCAGCGGCCGTTCGTAGGCCGGGTCGGACACGTCGAAGTCGCCACCGGTGAGCAGGGCCAGGGCGGTGGTGCGGAGTGCCACGAAGTCGCCCGGGGCAGGGTCACCCGGGGCAGGGTCACCCGGGGCGGGGTCACTCGGGGCCGGCTGACGCGGGGCGTCGGAAAGGCGCATGGCGCTAGCTTTACCCATCCGAGGGTGGTGGATCAGTTACTCTCCGTCGAAGGTCGGCGCTTCTTTCGCGAGAAAGGCCCTGGTGGCGTGGAGATGGTCCTGGGTTGCGACGCATCTGTCCTGGATGTCGGCCTCCATGGCCAGCGCGTCGGGCAGCGCGTGCGCCGAGGCGTAGGCCAGCGCCCGCTTGGTGGCGGCGTAGGCCAGGGTGGGGCCGCTCGCCAGCCGCGCGGCCAGCTCGCCGGCGTTCTTCAGCAGCTCGTCCGCGGGGACGACCCGGGTGACCAGGCCCAGCTCCAGCGCGCGGGCCGCGCCGAGCGGCTCGCCGAGCAGCATCAGCTCGGCGGCGCGGCCCCGGCCGATGAGGCGCGGCAGCGTCCACGACGCGCCCGAGTCGGGCGCGAGGCCGATCCCGGCGAACGCCAGCGCGAACGTGGCCCGCTCGGAGGCCACCCGCAGGTCGCAGGCGAAGGCCAGCGACGCGCCCGCGCCCGCGGCCACGCCGTTGACCGCGGCCACCACCGGCTTGGGCATGGTGGCGATCAGCTCCACGATCGGGTTGTAGTGCGCGCGTACGGTGTCGGCCAGGCCGCGGCCCGCCTCCAGGTTGGCGGCGTGCTCGCGCAGGTCCTGGCCCGCGCAGAAGGCCCGGCCCGCGCCGGTGAGCAGCACGGCCCGGACCGCGCGGTCGGCTGCCGCGCGGCGCAGCGCCTCCAGCAGCGCCTGCTTGAGCTCGGCGGTGAGCGAGTTCATCGCGTCCGGACGGTCGAGTGTGACGGTGGCGACGGCGTCTGCCAGGTCGTAACGGATCACGGTCAAAGCTCCCTGTCGACGAACGCGGCGGCTGCGGGCAGCAGCCTGGCGGCCTCCTGCTCGAAGTAGGCCCTGGCCCGCTCGCCCGGCCACTGCGCGGGCAGCAGTTCGGGCGGCAGCCCAGGGTCGCGGAACAGGAAGTTGCGCCAGCCGTGCACGAGCCGGCTGCGCGTGGCGAACACCTGGTCGGCCGGGGCCCCGCCGGGCAGCGTGCTGATCAGCGTGACAGCCTCGGCGTGCCAGTGCTCGTACGCCTCGCCGATGGCGGTCAGATCCCAGGCCCTGGCGACCAGCTCGCGCGGGTCGCCCTCCAGCGCCGCGTCGAACCGGTCGGCCCGCACGCCCTCGCCGTCGAGCAGGTTGTCCAGCTCGATCGACGAGCGCGGGCCGATCCAGGTGGTCTCCGACAACGACGCGTAGCCCAGGAACGTCAGGTCGGCCCGCAGCCGCTCCCGCTGCGGGCGCTCCTTCACCGGCTCGAAGACGATCAGATGCCAGCGGCCGTGCCAGGTGAGCGTTCCGGCTCGGTAAATTCTCAGTGCCGCCTCATCAAGCCGCCTGACACACTTCGGCGTCAGCCCGTAGCCGGCTCCCTGAGGCAGCCTGAGCGGGCGCAGCCAGCCTTGCCGGACCATCCGCGAAACCGCCGTACGGACCGCGGGAGCGGCGATTTCCAGGGGTTTCATCAGCCTGACGAGCGCGGCGACGGACGCTTGGCCACCACGCGAGCGCAGATGGTCTCCGTAGAGATCGAACAGAGCGGCGCGAGCGTGCACGAAGTCCAGTTTGGACGTCATCGCACGCCTCGACAACGCATTCTGGGAGGAGATCGTTACCCATGAGGGCTCTCGATGCGGGAGAATAGGACATCACAGAAGACGTGAATGCGCCGACCACCCCCTCGGGAGGTCGGAAATCGCGGGCCGCGGGAGCCCAAGGCAGGAAGGGATGCACGCATGGCGGCGATGAAGCCGCGGACCGGCGATGGTCCGCTCGAGGTCACCAAGGAAGGACGCGGCATTGTCATGCGGGTCCCCCTGGAGGGTGGCGGCCGGCTCGTCGTGGAGATCTCCGCCGACGAGGCAAAGGCGCTCGGCGAAGCGTTGAAGAACGTCGTCGGCTGAGCACTCCCGAGAGACCTAACTGATCCACGACCCTGGCGTACAACGGCGCCAGGGTCGCTGACGTTCGAGGAGAAGATCCGTGCCCATTGAGACCACTGCGACGGTGGTCGCCGAGGTTCCCGACGACGCCGAACTGCTGGCCGTTCCGTACGCCTCCGACCTGAGCCCGGGGGTCGAGCTGCACGTGCCGGCTCCCGACCTGCTGGCCCACTACGAGGCCAAGGGCGCGGCGGGGGAGATCGTCGAGGTCCCGGTGTCACGGGCCGGGGGAGTCGGGCGGGTCCTGCTGTACGGCGTGGGCGACGGCTCGCCCAAGGCCCTGCGTACCGCCGCCGCGGCGCTGACCAGGAAGGCCAAGGGCCGCGACACGCTGACCGTGGTCACGCCCGAGGGCGAGGTGGCGGCGTTCGCCGAGGCGGCGCTGCTGGCCGCGTACACGTTCCGGATCGGCGGGGCCGGGCGCAGGCCCGTGCGGGCGCTGGTGTTCGCCGGGGCGGACGAAGCGGCGGTGCGGCGCGCGCAGACCGTGGCGCAGGCGGTGGCCTTCGCCCGCGACCTGGCCAACACGCCCTCCTCGGTGAAGAACCCCGCCTGGCTGGCGGAGCGGGCAGTGGAGACCGGCCTGCCGGTCGAGGTGTGGGACGTCGAGCGGCTGCGGGCCGACGGGTTCGGCGGCATCCTCGCCGTGGGCCAGGGCTCGGTCAGCCCGCCCCGGCTCATCCAGCTCTCCTACACGCCTGAGGCGCCCGCCGAGCGGCACGTCGTACTGGTGGGCAAGGGCATCACGTTCGACTCGGGCGGGCTGTCGCTCAAGCCGACCGAGAGCATGAAGTTCCAGAAGACCGACATGGCCGGCGGCGCGGTGGTCATCGCCGTGCTGCGCGCGCTGGCCGAGCTGAAGGCGCCCGTCCGCGTGACCGGGCTGGTGGCGGCGGCCGAGAACATGCCGTCGGGCACCTCCCAGCGGCCCAGCGACGTGATCACCCACTACGGCGGGCGCACGGTCGAGGTGCTGAACACCGACGCCGAGGGGCGGCTGGTGCTGGCCGACGCGCTCGCCTACGCCGACGCCCGGCTCGACCCCGACGCGGTGGTGGACGTCGCCACGCTCACCGGGGCGATCACGGTGGCGCTCGGGCGCAACGTCGGTGCCGTCTACGCCTCCGACGACCTGCTGGCCAAGCAGCTCGTGGAGGCCGGGCAGACGGCCGACGACAGGTTGTGGCGGATGCCGCTGATCGAGGACTACACGCCCGCGCTGGAGTCGTCGATCGCCGACCTGGCCAACGTCGAGGAGGGCTCCAGGTTCGGGGCCGGGTCGATCACCGCGGCGCTGTTCCTGCGCGAGTTCGCGGGCGAACGGCCGTGGGCGCACCTCGACGTCGCCGGGGTCGGCCGCAGCACGGTGGACGACGGCACGCTCAGCAAGGGCGCGACGGGCTTCGGCGTGCGCGTGCTCCTGGAGTGGCTCACCAGGGGCTGACCCGCCCGCCTAGTCGGCGACCTTGATGGCGGCGAGCAGCCCGTCGCCCAGCGGCATCAGCACCGAGCGCAGCCGCTCGTCCGACTGCACCAGCTTGCCCACCTCGCGCAGCGCCACCGTGTCGGAGTCGCGCTGCGCCGGGTCGGCCACCCGGTTGTGCCACAGCATGTTGTCGAAGGCCACGACGCCGCCCACGCGCAGCAGGCGGACCGCCTCGGCGAGGTAGTCGGCGTACTCCTGCTTCGCGCCGTCGGCGAACACCATGTCGTAGCCGCCGTCCGAGAGCCGCGGGAGCACGTCGAGCGCGCGGCCGGAGATCAGCCGCACCCGGCCGCCGGCGAAGCCGGCCTCCGCGAACGCCTGTCTGGCCAGCCGCTGGTGCTCGGGTTCGACGTCCACGCTCGTCAGCGTGCCGTCGGCGCGCATGCCGCGCAGCAGCCACAGCCCCGAGACGCCGCAGCCCGTGCCGACCTCGACGACGGACTTGGCGTTGACGGCGGTCGCGAGGAAACACAGCGCGGCCCCGCCGCCGGGAAGGATGGGCGTGGCACCCATCTCCAGCCCGCGCTGCCGCGCCACGTGCAGGATCTCATCCTCGTGATGGAACTGCTCCGCATAGGCCAGAGTGGCCTCCACCGGAGTGGTCATCGGCCTCCTCCCCCACTTTCGTGCGATTGGTCCACGAGATTGGCACCGATCGCAGCCTAGGGGAGACATGCCATCACGGGAACTCAGGCGGCACCCAAGGCGTTGCAGGTTTAAACGGGCTTTGCCGGTCCGGAAGGCAGGCAGTGCGCACGGAGGGACGAAACCAGGCACTATGGCGGTAGCGGTGGTCCCAGAGAGAGGAGTTCTGGTGGACGAAAGCGACCACCAGACCGATACTCCCGTGTCGTCTGATTGGACTCCTCCTACGTGGGAGGAGGTCGTGCGGACACACTCCGCGCGCGTGTATCGGCTGGCGTACCGATTGACCGGCAATGTCCATGATGCCGAAGACCTCACGCAGGAGGTCTTCGTTCGGGTTTTCAGGTCGCTGTCGAGCTACACCCCGGGCACCTTCGAGGGGTGGCTGCACCGGATCACGACCAACCTGTTCCTCGACATGGCGCGGCGCAAGCAGCGCATCAGGTTCGAGGGCCTCGCGGACGACGCGGCCGAGCGGCTGCGCGGCCGTGAGCCGTCGCCGGCGCAGGCGTTCGACGACGCCCACCTGGAGCCCGACATCCAGGCCGCCCTCGACGCGCTCGCACCCGAGTTCCGGGCCGCGATCGTGCTGTGTGACATCGAGGGCCTGTCTTACGAGGAGATCGCGGCCACGCTCGGCGTCAAGCTGGGGACGGTCCGAAGCCGTATTCACCGTGGCCGGGCGCAGTTGCGGGAGGCGCTCGATCACCGGGCCCCCCGTAATTCGCAACTCCCCCCGACCGTTATCCGTGGGGAGGAAGTCTGATATGTCACACCTTGGAGAGCGGGTTTCCGCGCTGGTCGACGGCGAGCTCAATCACACCGAACGCGAGCGCGCGCTGGCCCATCTGACTTTCTGCGCCGACTGCAGGCGGGAGGTCGAGTCGGTGCGGGCGCTGAAGTCGCGCCTGCGTGCCCTCGACACGCCGGCGATGCCGGCAGACCTGACGATGTCCCTGCTCCGGATGTCGGAGCCGGGCGGGCCGCTGCCGCCGAGGGAGCGCCCTTTCCCCACGCGCACGTTCGGGGGAGTGCCCATCCCTGGGCCACACACCATCGCCCCCCTGGACAACCGCCCGCGCAGGGACGCCACCGGTGGGGCCTCGGGCCCTGGTCGCGGTGGTAGGCGGCGCTCGGCGTACGTGGCGGTCGGGATGGTCTCGGCGGCCGTGGCGATCGGCACCTTCTTCGCGTCAACGGGCGTGGGGCAGAACAATCCGGCCCCGCCCGTCGAGCTGTTCCAGCAGCAGGCCCGCAACACGCCGACGAACGGTCCGTCGACCGCCACGCCTTGACCGGGTGTCATGCCCGGGGCTAACGGTTGGCGTAGCCGGCGGCTCGCGGGGCATACGATCTGGGTTCGGGAATTGTTACAGGCAAGTCCTGACAAAACCTTTATAGCCCTCGTATGCCGCAAGGGTGACGATTGCGGTGGCCGAGCCAAGGAGTGGTGAGACTTAGATGACCGACGAGCGCCCCACCGAAGGACGCACGCCGTCGGACTCCCCCGAGCCACAGGGGCGGCCGGACTTCCTACCCGCTGACGACAGCGAGGGCAGGCGGCCCGAGCCGCCCGCCTCGTTCGGCACCACCTGGGGCGACCCGTCAGGCCGTTCCGGCGCGCACGGCTCGCAGCCGTACGAGCCGCAGCCGTACGGTTCCTCCTCCTACGGATCTTCCGGCCCCTCGTCCACCACGCCGGGCACCGGCCAGGACCTTCCCGCCCAGACCGGCCCCCAGTACGGCGCCCCGACCTTCGGCCCCCCGTCGTTCGGCTCCCCGGACACCGGCACCGGCCCTTCCTACAGCTCAGGCAGCGGCCCGTCGTTCGGTGCGCCCGAGGGCGGTACCGGCCCTTCCTACGGCTCGGGCAGCGGCCCGTCGTTCGGTGCGCCGGACGGTGGCACCGGTCCTTCCTACGTCTCCGCCGGTCCGGGCAGCGGTCCGTCGTTCGGTGGTGCCGGTTCTTCGTATGGTTCCGCCGGATCAGGCAGCGGCCCGTCGTTCGGGCCGCCCGACGGGGGTGCGCGTTCCGGTGAGCAGCCCGCGTTCGGCCCGCCCGACGCGGGCACACGCGTCTACGACAGCCCCTCCTTCGGCCCGCCCGAGCCGGGCGCACGGCCGCAGGAGAACGGCACGCGCGCCTACGACAGCCCGTTCTTCGGCTCGCCGGACGGCGGCGCACGTTCCTACGAAGGGCCGCCGTTCGGCGGCGGGCCCTCCTACGGCGGCCCCGGCGCGGACCCGCCGCCCCCGCCGCCCGGCCAGGCGCTCGGGATGGGACCGGGCTGGGCCCCGCCGCCCCCGGGCAGCCAGGGTGGCACCGGTGTCGCCAGGCGGGGGCCCGGCCTCGGCGTCCTGGTGGCGCTGGGCGTGGTCATCGCCCTGCTGGCCTCGGTGCTCGGGAGCGTGGGCACGTACCTGCTGACGCAGCCGGACACCAGCACCGACCCCTCCTACAGCCTCGGCCCGCTCCCGACCGGCGCGACCAACCGCGCGCCCGACTCGGTGGCGGGCGTGGCCGCGCGGGTGCTGCCGAGCGTCGTCTCGCTGGAGGTCGGCAACGGCACCAACACCGAGGGCGCGTCGGGCTCCGGCTTCCTGATCAAGAACGGGTACGTGGTCACGAACAACCACGTGGTCGCGATGGCCGCCAACGGCGGCGAGATCCGGATCATGTTCAACAGCCGCAAGACCACCACGGCCCGCATCATCGGCCGCGACCCGGGCTCGGACCTGGCGGTGGTCAAGCCGGAGGAGACGTTCAACACGCCGGAGATCACCCTCGGCAACTCCGACCAGGTGGTGGTCGGCGACCCCGTCATCGCCATCGGCTCCCCGCTGGGCCTGACCGGCACGGTGACGACCGGCATCGTCAGCTCGCTCAACCGTCCGGTGATCGCGGGCGACGACACGGGCACGAGCTCCGAGGAGCCCGCCTACATCAGCGCCATCCAGACCGACGCCGCCATCAACCCCGGCAACTCCGGCGGCCCGCTGGTGAACGGCCGGGGCGAGGTCGTGGGCGTGAACTCGGCCATCGCCACGCTGGGACGCTCGATGAGCAGCCAGAGCGGCAGCATCGGCCTGGGCTTCGCGATCCCGGTCAACCAGACGCGACGGGTGGCCGAGGAGCTGATCACGACCGGCAAGGCCAAGCGGCCCAAGATCGGCATCGTGCTCGACAAGGACTACCAGGGGCAGGGCGTACGCATCGCCTCGGAGCCCGCCGGAGGCCAGCAGCCGGTCACCAAGGGCGGCCCGGCCGACCTGGCGGGGCTGCGGGCGGGTGACGTGATCATGGAGATCGACGGGCTGACGCTGCAGGACGGGAACGAGTTGATCGCCCTGATCCGCAGCAAGGCGCCCGGCGCCGAGATCAAGATCAAGTACCAGCGTGCCGGGCAGGAGCGCACCGCCACGCTCACGGTGGTCGCCGAGAACGAGCCCACCCCCACGCCCTCCTGATCCTCCGTTCGCGCCGCAGCCCGCCGGCTGCGGCGCGGCCGCGTCCAGGGGATCCGGGGCGGAGGGTGGCGGGACGGCGCGGCCGGTGATATGTCCTGGGGGGACGACCGACCTACCCCATGGAGCCCTTAGTCTGTGGATAGGCCGGGGTTGTCCTCGGAGAAGTTTGACTTGCGGTAGGAGCTCAGGTGTTCGGACTCGGGTGGATGGAGGTCGGAGCGCTGATCGTGATCGCGCTTCTCGTCTTCGGTCCCGACAAACTGCCGCAGGCCGCCGCGAACGCCGGCAAGACCCTGCGAAACCTGCGCCGGATGGCGAACAACGCGCGCGACGACCTGCGCGCCGGCCTGGGCCCGGAGTTCCAGAACTTCGACCCGGCCGACCTCAACCCGCGTAACTTCGTCCGCAAGCATCTCCTCGACGATCTTGAGGACGACTGGAACACCAACAAGTCGCGCGAGCTGGAGCCCGCCACCACGGCCCCGTACACGCCTGAGCCGGTCGATGAGCTCAATTACGGGGAACTGCCCCCGTACGACTCCGAAGCGACCTGACAAAGCCGTACATCGCCGTACAGAGGGCATGAAAAAGGCCCCTTGCGTGATGTAAGGGGCCTTTGTGGTGGTCAGCGTCGCGGGTTGAGCCCCAACTGCATGCCCTTGAGGCTGGAGGAGCGCTTGCTCAGCGTGCCCGCGATCTTCCGCAGCTCGGTGGCGGCGGGGGAGTCGGGGTCGGTGAGCACGAGCGGCTTGCCTTCGTCGCCGCCCTCGCGCAGCCGCAGGTCGATCGGCACCTGGCCGAGCAGCGGCACCCGCGCCCCGAGCGTCTGGGTGAGCGCGTCGGCGACGGTCTGGCCGCCGCCCTCGCCGAAGACGGCGATGCGCTCGTCGCAGTGCGGGCAGGGCAGCCACGCCATGTTCTCGATGACGCCGGCGAGCTGCTGGTGGGTCTGGGCCGCGATGGAACCGGCCCGCTCGGCCACCTCGGCGGCGGCCATCTGCGGCGTGGTCACGACGAGGAGCTCGGCCGTCGGCAGCCGCTGCGCCACCGAGATCGCGATGTCACCCGTGCCCGGCGGCAGGTCGAGCAGGAGCACGTCGAGGTCGCCCCAGTAGACGTCGGCCAGGAACTGGTGCAGGGCGCGGTCGAGCATCGGGCCACGCCAGACCACGGCCGTGTTGCCCGGCGGCTTGAACATCCCGACCGAGATGACCTTGATGTCGTGGGCCACCGGCGGCATGATCATGTCCTCGACCTTGGTGGGGCGCTCATCGGCGCCCAGCATGCGAGGAACGCTGTGGCCGTAGATGTCGGCGTCGACGATGCCGACCTTCAGGCCGCCGGCGGCCATGGCGGCGGCGAGGTTGACCGTGACGGAGGACTTGCCGACCCCGCCCTTGCCGCTAGCCACCGCGAACACACGGGTCAGCGAGCCCGGCTGGTTGAACGGGATCTCCTTCTCCGGCCCGCGATCGCCCCGCAGCTTGGTCTGCAACGTCTTGCGCTGCTCGGTGCTCATGACGTCGAGTTCGATCTGGACGCCGGTCACGCCGTCGACCTTGGCGACGGCGTTGGTCACGTCGCGGGTGATGGTGTCCTTCATCGGACATCCGGCCACGGTCAGGTACACGCCTACCCGCACCGCCCCGTCGGGAGCGATCTCGATGCTCTTGACCATGTCGAGGTCCGTGATCGGGCGACGGATCTCGGGGTCGATGACGGTGGCGAGGGCCGCCGTCACCAGTTCCTGGGTTGGTGCCATCGAAGTCTCGGCACGAGGGAGTGCCGTCCCTCCTTTGTGGGTCTATGTGTGACAGGCGCTGGACGCCGGTGAGGACGCCCCTCCATGGTATGAACCAGAGCCCGCGCTCGGTTAATCCGCACTGTTAGATGTCTGTGCAACAACGTCTAAGGTTACTCCGTGACTCTTCTGCGTGACGAGAGCATGACCGCCGAGGAACTAGCGGTCTGGCGCATGTTGCAGCGCGCCCAGGTACGCATCACCCGCCTGCTGGAAGAGGATCTGCTCGTCGCGCACGATCTGGCGCTGGCCTCGTACGAGGTGCTCGTCCAGCTCGCGCAGGCCCCGCACCGGCGGTTGCGGATGAACGACCTGGCCGATCGGGTGCTGCTGTCGCGCAGCGGCCTGACCCGGCTCATCGACCGGTTGCAGCGCGACGGCCTGGTGGCACGGGAGGCGTGCGCCGACGACGCCCGCGGCCTGTACGCGGTGCTGAGCGACCTCGGCGCGGCGCGGCTGGCCGAGGCGACGCCGACCTACCTGCGCGGCATCAGGAGCCGCTTCCTCGACCTGCTGAGCGCCGGTGAGCTCGCCCAGGTGCGGGCCCTGCTCGCCAGGCTGGGGGACGACCTCAGTGCCGCGGCTCCCCCTGACCGTTGCCGTTGAGGTCGCCGGAACCCCTGAGGCCGCCGGGGCCGGGCAGTTCCTGCGGGCCCCTGAGCTCCTCCAGCAGCCTGCCGAGCTCGGCGCGCAGGTAGTCGCGGGTGGCCACCTCGTTCAGCGCCATCCGCAGGCCCGCGATCTCGCGGGTCAGGTACTCGATCTCCGCCTGGTTCTGGTCGGCGGACTCGCGGTCCTGCTCGTACTGGATGCGGTCGCGGTCGCCCTGCCGGTTCTGGGCCAGCAGGATCAGCGGGGCGGCGTAGCTGGCCTGCAGCGACAGCATCAGCGTGAGGAAGATGAACGGGTACGGGTCGAACCGCAGGTGCCCCGGCGCGACCACGTTCCAGACGACCCAGACCGCGACGAACACGGTCATGTAGACGATGAAGCGCGCGGTGCCGAGGAAACGGGCGATGCGCTCGGACAGGCGGCCGAACGCCTCGGGGTCGTAGTGCGGCCGCATCACCGTGCGGCGCAGGTCCCTGGGCTGGTCGAGGCGGTCGGTCGTCACGATTCGTCGGCCCTCTCGCGCCAGCCCTCGGGCAGCATGTGATCCAGTACGTCGTCCACCGTGACGGCGCCGACGAGGCGGCCCAGCTCGTCCACGACGGGCGCGGCGACGAGGTTGTAGTTGGCCATGTAGTAGGTGACCTGGCGGAGCGTGAGCTCCGGCCTGATCGGGTCGATCGAGGGGTCCAGCACCGCGCCGAGCAGCGTGGACGGCGGCTCGCGCAGCAGCCGCTGGAAGTGCGAGACCCCCAGGTACGCTCCCGTCGGCGTCTCGGTCGGCGGCCTGGTCACGTAGACCTGGGCGGCGACGGCGGGGGTCAGGTCCTGCTGCCTGATGTGCGCGAGCGCCTCGGCCACGGTGGCGCTGGGCGGCAGGATCACCGGCTCGCTGGTCATGACGCCGCCCGCGCTGGTCTCGGGGTAGGTCAGCAGCCGCCGCACCGGCTCGGCCTCCCCGGGCTCCATGAGCGCCAGCAGCTCGGCCGCCTGTTCGGCGGGCAGGTCGTGCAGCAGGTCGGCGGCGTCGTCGGGCCCCATCTCCTCCAGGACGTCGGCCGCCCGCTCCGGCTCCAGCGTGCCGAGGATGCCGATCTGGTCGTCCGGCGGCAGTTCCTCCAGGACGTCGGCCAGCCGGTCGTCGTTGAGCGCGCGGGCGATCTCGATGCGCCGCTTGGTGGGCAGGTCGTGCAGCGCGCTGGCCATGTCGGCGGCCCGCATCGACGCGAACGCGGAGATCAGCCCGGCCGCCCCCTGGTCCTGCTGGAGGATGTCGAACCCGGAGACGTCCGCCCAGTTCACCGTACGCGGCTCGCGCCGCCTGCCCTTGTAGACGGCGACCTTGGTGATCTCCCAGGTGGACGGCTTGATCTCCTCCATGGCCACGTCGTAGACGGTCATGGGCTCCTCGCCGAGGCGCACGGTGAGGTCGAGCATCTGGCCGACGACGAGCGTCTCGGTGGCGCGCTGCTCGAACCTGCGCATGTTGAGCCGTCCGGTGAAGACCACGGATCCGGCCTCGATGCGCCGCACCCGGGTGATCGGCAGGAACACCCGGCGGCGCGGCTGCACCTCCACCACGAATCCGTGCACGTTGGGACGGCGGCCGAGGACCAGCCCGACCACCACGTCCCGGACCCGGCCGATCTGGTCGCCTGCCGGGTCGAAGACCGGAGTCCCGGGGAGCCGGGCCACGAAGATCTTCACGTGGTCAGGCTAACAGCGCTTATCCGTTGCGTCCGGAACGCCCGGCGTGTCAGTATCCAACCGGCTTGACGGTGGTTACTTAACAGGTGGTGTGCGATGAGGTATGCCGGGCTCGCGCTCGCGTTCGTGTCCTCGTGCTGCTTCGCGTTCTCGGGGCCGATGGCGAAGTACCTCATCGAGGCCGGTCTGGCGCCGGTCGAGGCGGTGTGGACGCGGATGGCGGGCGCGGGGGTGCTGCTGCTGGCCGTGCTGGTCGTGTTCCGACCCCGGGCGCTGCGGATCCCCAGGGCCAGGCTGCCGTTCTTCGCGCTGTACGCGGTCATGGCGGTGGCCGGGGTGCAGGCGCTGTACTTCGTGGCGATCACGCGGCTGCCGGTGGGCGTGGCGCTGCTGCTGGAGTTCATGGCCCCGGTGATGGTGGTGGCGTGGGTGCGGTTCATCCGCAAGGTACGCCTCGCGCGGGCCGCGTACGTGGGCGCGGTCACCGCGGTCGTGGGCCTCGGGATCGTCGTCGAGGCGTGGCAGGGGCTCCGGCTGGACGCGCTCGGCCTGCTGCTGGGCCTCCTGGCCGGCGCGTGTTGCGCCGGATACTTCCTGATGAACGACAGCTTCGGCGACGACGTGGACCCGCTCGGCCTGATCGCCTGGGGGATGGCGGGGGCGGCCCTGGTGCTGATCCCGTTCGCCCGGCCGTGGAACATCCCGTGGGACGCCTTCACGCTCACCACCGCGCCGGAGGGCGGGCTGCGGCTGCCCGTGCTGGGGGCGTACCTGTGGATGGTGCTGATCGCCACCGTGGTCGCGTACATCCTGGGGGTCAACGCCGTACGGCGGTTGTCGGCCGCGGTGGGGGCCACCGTGGCGTCGCTGGAGGTCATCGGCGGCGCCATCGTGGCCTGGGCGCTGGTCGGCGAGACGCTCGGCGTGTTCCAGATCGTCGGCGGCCTGCTCGTGCTGTCGGGCGCGCTGCTCGCGCAGACCGCCACGTCCGGCGCCCCGCCCGCGGTCGTCGAGGAGCCGGGGCCCGAGCCGGTCGTCGCGCCCGGGTGAAGCTCAGCGCCCGGGTGAGGCTCAGCGCCCGGGTGAGGCTCAGCGCACGGGTTGAAGCTCAGTGCCCGGGTGAGGCTCAGCGCACGGGGGTCAGGCGCCAGACCGTGGACTCGCGGGCCCAGCGCTCGACCAGGTGCTCGCTGTCGCGGGCGTTGAGCCGCTCCTTGGCCAGCACCGCCACGGCCTCGCCGGCCAGGGCCTGGTCCACGACCGACACCTCCGCGTCGAACTCCACCAGCCGGGCCCCGTTGTCCTTGCTGCGCAGCGTCACGCGCACCCGGTCGAGGGCGTCGAGCCCGGGCAACGGCTGCTCCTCGCCCCCGCTCACCAGGTAGACGGCGCCGTCGTGCCAGGCGTGCCAGGCCAGGCGGGGACGGTCGAGGGTGAGCCAGAGGACGCCGGACTTCCTGGCGCCCTCCTCGATGGCCACGCTGTCGTCGCTCACAGCTCAGACTGTAACCGGCGACCGGCCGGCGCCACGACCCCGTGACCGGACGAACCCGCCGGCCGACCAGTAGCGTGTGCGCATGCGCTCACGACGTTCCGTGCTCGCCGTGCCAGGCAGCAACCCCCGGTTCCTGGAAAAGGCCCAGACCCTGCCCGTGGACGAGGTCTTCCTCGACCTCGAGGACTCCGTCGCGCCCCTGGCCAAGGAGGCGGCGCGGGCCAACGTCGTCGCCGCCCTGCGCGAGGGCGACTGGTCCGGCAAGACCCGCGTGGTCAGGGTGAACGACCTGACCACGCGGTGGACGTACCGCGACGTGATCGAGATCGTCGAGGGGGCGGGGGCGTTCCTCGACTGCCTCATGCTGCCCAAGGTCCAGGACCCGACCGAGGTCGTCTGGCTCGACACGCTGCTCACCCAGATCGAGAAGACCATGGGCTACGAGGTCGGCCGCATCGGCATCGAGGCGCAGATCGAGAACGCCCGCGGCCTGGTGAACGCCGACGCCATCGCCGGGTCGTCCGAGCGGCTGGAGACGCTGGTGTTCGGCCCCGCCGACTTCATGGCCTCCATCAACATGCGCACGCTCGTCGTCGGCGAGCAGCCCCCCGGCTACGTCGAGGGCGACGCCTACCACTACATCCTCATGCGGCTGCTGATGGCGGCCAGGATGCACGACCTCCAGGTGATCGACGGCCCCTACCTGCAGATCAAGGACGTCGAAGGCTTCCGCAGGGTCGCGCAGCGGTCGGCGGCGCTCGGGTTCGACGGCAAGTGGGTGCTGCATCCCGCCCAGGTGGACGCGGCCAACGAGGTGTTCTCGCCGTCGCAGGAGGACTATGACCACGCCGAGCTGATCCTGGAGGCGTACGAGTACTACACCACCGTCGAGAAGCGCGGCGCGGTCATGCTGGGCGACGAGATGATCGACGAGGCATCCAGGAAGATGGCGCTCGTCGTGGCCGCCAAGGGGCGGGCGGCCGGGTTGAGCAGGACCAAGAGGTTCACACCTTGACGCCGATGGCGGTGAAGAACCAGAACGACGAGGTCAGCCAGAGCCCCACCAGCGCCGTGAAGGCCAGTCCGCCGAACACGGGCAGCGTCCAGCCAGGCACGTCCTGCTTCGGCAGGGCCAGCATCTTCGCGGTGAACACGCCGTAGAAGAAGCAGCCGAGCAGGGAGTGCGCGAGCACGCGGGGCACGTCGTACTGCAGGCCGAGGGCGTACAGGCAGTGGAAGGCGACCGGGATCGTGAGCAGGAAGGCCAGCCGGCCCGACCAGCGGTGCACGCCGGGCGGGATGTCGATCCCGAGCCTGCCCCACATGGACATGGCCGAGACCACCTGGACGATCGCCAGCACGAACGAGCCCGTGGTCAGCCACGCCTTCATCGGCAGTGCGGCGGAGAAGCCGGCCACGCCGACCGCGAACCCGGTCGGCGTGTGCGCGCGCCCGTACACGCCGAGCACGAGTGCCACGAGGCCGCCGACGACCAGTGGCGTCAGTAAGGGGAGCAGGCCGCTGGAGCGCCGGCGCCGCTGGCGGTGGAGGGTGTTCATCGCATCTCCTCGATGAAGGCGTCGACGTCCTCGGGGTAGACCGTGGTGTCGTCCACGGTCACGGGGGCGGTGGGCTCCTGGCTGTCGAGCCGGGGGAGGTCCGCCACCTGCTCGGTTCCGGCGAAGGCGGCGCCGACCTGGTCGTAGCCGCCGTCCGCGTTCTTGATCACGATCCAGCCGGCGCGCAGCTTCGCGCCTCTGACCAGGGCGGTGGCCCGGTACAGGCCCGACGGCTTGACCACCGTGGGGGCCACGAAGCGCCACTTCCCGCCGCCGACGGAGACCGAGCCCTCGGCCCGGCCGTCGGCGATGTCGGCCGTGACCTTCGAACCGGCGTGCGCGACGCCCTTGAGCCGGAGCACGCCGTCGGACTCCGTGCCCTTGAACCACGCCTCGCTGCGGCCGTCGCAGAAGTAGCCGATGGCCTTGCCGTCCCTGACGGAGATGGCGATGAGGGCTCCGGTGCCCTTCACCCGGCCGCCGTAGTCGGCCTTGCCGATCTTCTTGGGCTCCGTCTGTGAGGGGGAGGGTAACGGGGTGGCGCCGCCGTCGTCCTCGGGGGCGGCGGTCGTCTCCTCCTCGGCGGGAGGTGCGTCCGCGGCGGTGTTCGCGGCCGGCTGCCCGGCCGGCGGTGTCGCGATGGTGCTGGCGACACCCAGCCCCATGGCGAGCACTGCGCCCGCCATGAGGGTGATGACAGGTCCCAGCCTTGACATGGACTTCTCCCAGGGGGTCGAAATGTCTACGACTTTGAGCATCCGCCTAAATCGGTGGTTCGTCTGTGAACTTGTGCGCATCCGGTGGACAGAATGGAGATATGCAGGAGAATCAGGGGCCCCAACTTCCGTCCGGCACGCAGGCGACCGGGTATCCGCAACCGCTGTCCTGGTTCGTGCCGGTTCCGAGCGGGGCCCGGTACGACCATCTCGCCGCGATTCCCGGTGTGCGCCCGTGGCGGGCGATCGTCGGGACGCTGGCGGTCGCCGTCGGGTTCGTGGGGATCGGCGTCGTGGTCGTGCTCGTGTTCGTGACGGGGACGTTGTTCGGCCTGCCTCCCGCGCTGGATCCGCGTACCGGGCTGCCCGCGGGCAACGCCTACGGGCTGACCATGACGCTGCTGTCCATCGCGCCCGTGATCCTGGTCGTGTTCGGCGTGACGGCGCTGGTCCAGCGGCGCCGTCCGGGGACGGTCTCGTCCGTGCTGGGGCGGTTGCGCTGGTCCTGGATGGCCCAGTGCGCGGCGCTGGCCGTGCTGGCGCTGGTGCTCGGGCAGGTCACGCAGTGGCTCGTGCTGTCGGGTTCCGGCCAGACGTTCGGGTGGGCCGGGTGGGAGGTCTTCCTGCCGTTGCTGATCGTGATCGTGCTGCTGGTGCCGTTCCAGGCCGCAGCCGAGGAGTACGTCTTCCGCGGCTGGTTCATGCAGGCCATGGGGGCGCACGTGCGCAATCCCGTCTGGGCCATTCTCATTGGTTCCGCGCTTTTCGCGTCGTTGCACGGATATTCGTGGGCGGGGCTGGTGGACGTCTTCTCGTTCGGGGCGGTCATGGCCTGGCTGGCGGTGCGTACCGGGGGGCTGGAGGCGCCGATCGCGTTGCACGTGGTCAACAATGTGGTGGCGTTCGGGGTGAGCGCGGCGGCCGGAAAACTGCAGGAGTCCCTCGATCAGGGGGCGGTGCCGGTACCGTGGCAGGCGTTGGCGGGGACTGTGGTGCAGCTCGGTGTGTATGCGTTTGGTGTGATGTATCTAGCCAAAAAGCGGCCAATTAGGACTATTTCGCAATAAATCAGGCGAATGGTGGGGGGAATCTCGCTAGAGAGGTCTCGTAATTCCGGCTGAGTCATGCTGGTCTGGATGCTGCCAGGACAGCGTGGATCCCCTAGCCGGCCTGGAACGGTCCGCCTCACGCGGCCGGGATCTCCCAGTTCGACCCGCCCGACTTAGCCCGACCTAGGAGGTGCGGCGCGTGGCCTCCGGCCCCAGCGAACCGCCACGGCGACCGCCCGAAGACGACGAACCGCGTCCCGAGGGCACGTCCGAACCCCCTTCCCCGCCGGAAGAACCCAGGATCAGCCATTCGCCGCCCGGCCCGACCGACGACCGGGCCAGGGGCTTACCGCTGACCTCCCCCTGGGGGATGCCGCCGTTCGCCGCCCCCGTCCCCGACGACCAGCCGCCCGAGCCGTCCGAGCCGCCCAAGGGGCGCATGCCGTACAGCTCGCCGACCGCGGAGCCTGAGGTCGAACCGCGCCGGCGGCCCCGCCGCATCGTCAACCGGCCCGACAAGCTGGTGGCCGGCGGCCCGCTCGGCTCCGGGGCCGCCGTGCCCCAGGCGTCCGAGAGCCGGGTCTCCGAGCCGGGCGCGGACCAGGAGCCGGAGACCGCGGCGGACGTCCCGGACGTGCCCCGCCCCCGGCCCGAGGGCGACGCGGTGGCCGGCGAGGAACTCGTGGTACCCGCCGACCCGCCCCGTCACGACCCGCCCGATCACGACACGCCGGACCACGACACGCCGGATGAGCGGAGCCCCGGTCGCGAGCTGGAGGTGCGGCGCGTCGGGCGGCCTCCCGCGGGCCGTCCCACCCGGCCCGACCTGCTCGTCGCGACCGGCCCCGCGCAGGGCGCCGGCGGACGCCACCACCGGGGCCCCGCCCCCGCCGCCGTGCGCAGATCCAGCCCCATGCGACGGGGCAGCAGGGCGGCCCCGGTCGTCCTGACCGTGGCCGCGGCCGTGCTGGTGGCGACCGGCGTGCTCGTCTGGCAGTGGAACGACGACACCACCGGCGGCCTGCGCCTCGCGGCGGGCACCGGACGGTCGGGCGACGAGTTGTTCACCGTCCCCGCCGCCGGCGTCGGCACCGACCAGAAGCTCAACGACGTGACCTCGGTGGGCCGCGCCGTGGTGGCGGTCGGCAGCGACATCACCAGCCCCACCCCGCGCCCGCTCTTCCTGTTCTCCCCGAACGGCGGCAAGAAGTGGCAGCTCGGCCAGGTGAACGGCGCCTCCCCGGCCGTCGTCAGACGCGTGGTCGGCGGCGCCGGCAAGTGGCTGGCCAGCGGCGGCGACGACACGGCCGGCGAGCGCGGCCTGTGGACCAGCGACGACGGCTATAGCTGGACGGCCCTGGAGGCGTCGAAGCTGGCCGCCTTCCGCGCCGGCGACCGCATCGAGGACATCGCCAGGACCGGCTCGGGTTTCGTCGCGGTCGGCACCACGACGGGAGCCGACGGCGGCGTCGGCCCGGCGGCCTGGCGTTCGGACGACGGCCGCACCTGGGAGCGGGCCGAGACCAGGGAACTGGGCGTACGTGAGCTGCGGGCCGTGGTCGCCAAGGGCGACACGGTCGTGGCCATCGGAGTACCCGCGGACGGTGAGGGGTCGCGGGTGCTGCGTTCGGCGAACGGCGGGCGCGACTGGCAGGCGACCGGCTTCCAGCTCCCCGAGGCCGACGACCCGCGCGCGGGGACGGTGGCGGTGCTGCCCAAGCGGTTCGTGCTGGTGCCGACCAGGAAGCGGACGCCGGAGGGCGACGTCCGCGTCTACTGCTCCCCGACCGGGGAGAAGTGGTCGCAGTGCGGCTCCATCGACGGCCTGGCGGCCGAGAGCGTCGGCGTGGCGTCCCTGGTCTCCTATCCTTCGGGCGCCGCCGCGATCAGCCCGGGGGCGATGGGCAGGTACTCGGTGCTGACCACCACGGACGGGCGCTCCTGGAGCAAACGGGCCAACCTCGGCGACCTGACCGGCGCGACCCTGCGCGGCTTCACGATCGCCGACGGCGGCACCCTGTTCGCCGGCGGCGACCAGGCGGCCTCCGACGTCGACAACGAGCCGGTCCTCGTGTCCGCGCCCCCGGGCGGCTCCGCCTCCCGCGTACGGCTCGGCGAGGTCGAGGGCCTGACCAGGATCGCCCGCGAGACGAACGCGCTGACCAGCCACGACGGCCGGTACGTCGCCGTCGGTTCGGCCTCGGGCGACGCCGGCCTGTGGACGATCAAGAACTGGCAGAGCTGGAAGTCCATGAGCCTCGGCGGCGCGGGCAGGCAGACACTGGAGGACGTCGCGTACGGCGGCCGCGGCTGGCTGGCGGTCGGCGGCACCGAGACGAACGTCGGCGTCACCGAGCCTCTCCTCGTCACCTCCTCCGACGGCGAGAGCTGGAAGCGGGTCGGCGCGACCGGCGACCTGGCCCGCCCGCCGGACCACCCCTACCTGCGCGCCGACGTGGTGACCGCGGGCAAGAAGGGCTACGTGCTGGCCGGGGAGTCGAAGGACCAGGCGGGCACGTCCGGCGCGGCCCTGTGGTTCACGCCCGACCTGCGCAGGTACACCCGGGCCGACAAGCTGCCGCAGGGCGGCTCCGGCGTGCGCGTCCACGACGCGGTCGCCGTCGGCGACGGGTACGTGGCCGTGGGCGGCTCCGGCGGCGCGGACCGGGAGCGCGCCGTGGTCTGGCACTCGGACGACGGCGTGAACTGGACCGCGCGCAAGAGCGTGGCCCCGCCGGACGTCACCTCGGCCGGGCTCCGCCGGATCACCACGTACCAGGGCAAGCTCGTGGCCATCGGCACGGCGCTGACGAACGGGGGGCGGCGCGCGTTCGCCGCCGTCTCGGACGACGACGGCAGGACGTGGCGCACGGACTGGCTGCCCGCGGACCAGGCGGCGGCGGTGTACGACCTGGCGGCGGCGGCCGAGGGTCTCGTGGCGGTCGGCTGGCATGGCGCGCCCGGCGAGGGCGACAGCTCGGCCTGGACCTCGCAGGACGGGCTGTCGTGGACCCGCATGGCGCTCACCAAGGACCGCCTGGCGGGCCAGGGGGCGCAGTGGTTGTCGGCGGTGGCCGTGGACGGGCCGGAGGTCGTGGCGCTCGGCCGGTCCACGACGTACGACGCCGATCATCTGATTCTGTGGACGTCCAGCCTCACGTCGAACCGGTAGATCCGGCCCGCGGTCACGGCGGGAGCACGTCCCACGCGGTCAGCGTCTCCAGCAGGCCCTCCGACAGGGGTAGCCGCGCCAGGTCGGCGCGGGCGCACCAGCGCACGTCGGCGGCGTCGTCCCCGGCTACGGGCGTGCCGGCGGTGACGGTGGCGAGGTAGTCGCGGATCACGTAGGTGACCCCGCCGGGCCCCGGGCGCTCGACCGTGCCGGCCAGCCGGCCCACCTCGACGCGCAGTCCGGTCTCCTCCAGCACCTCGCGCCGCACTCCCGCCTCGTCGGCCTCACCGGGCTCCAGCCGGCCGCCGGGGACGGACCACGACCCCATGCCGGGCGGGTGACCGCGCCGGACGAGCAGGAGCCGGCGGGAGGCGTCGAAGATGATCGCGCCCACACAATTTACGCGCACATGGCCAAGATTACGACGGGATAACGGACAGCGGCCTTGACGTGGCCGTGCCGGAGAACGCACCGTGGGTAGTTGTGAGAGCGGCTCCAACCTGCCCACGGTGCTTTGGCCCGCTTCACGGGCCGAGCGCCTGGTCGAGTGCGTTTCGATGTGACACGCACGGTGATGTCCTGCCGTATCAGCCTCCGTGGCCACCGACCAGCACCGCGCTTGAGGCGATACGCAAGAGTTCCGTCGTGCCCGTGTGGCTGCCGTGGCCGTTGCCCGCCGGCTGGCTGGTGACCGGCTTCGGCGAGGTCGGCGACCAGCGTACGGGCGCGCGGGCCAGCCTGGTGGCGCTGACCGGGCCGTCGCTGACGGAGGGGCCGGCGGATCTGCTCGTCATCGCCGAGGAGCCGGGCATCGGGCTCGGAGCCGCGTTCGCGGGGCTCGACGGCCCCGACCCGGGGGAGGGTTTCGACTCCGGGCCGCCGAACGCCAAGATCGCCGTACTGGGCCATCCCACCGCCCTGTGGTGCGTGGACGGCCAGGCCGACCGGGCCGTGTACGCGGGCGAGGCGATGGGCAACTGGCTGTGGGCGATCGCCTGGCCGGCCGACGCGGGCTGCCTGATCGCGCTCGCCGAACTGTCGCTGCTCGACGCCCGTGACCTTGAGCTGGATGTCCCGTTCGGGGCGTTCTCTCCCAGACTCGAGGATTAGCGATTCGCGCTGGCAGGGGAACGGGCTAGAGTTCGGAGGCGTGACAGCGCGTATCGAGCGAGTGGTGACCGAGGGTGTCGTCGAGATCGACGGCACCGAGCACAAGGTCGAGAACAACACCTGGATCGTGGGCGACGACGAAGAGGTGATCGTCATCGACGCTTCGCGTGACGCCGACAAGATCCTTGAGCAGGTGGGCGAGCGGGAGGTGCTGGCCGTCATCTGCACGGCGGGCCTGCCCGACCACGTGGGGGCCGCCATCGAGGTGGCCAGCCGCGACGAGGCCGTGGTCGCCCTGCACCCCAAGGACAAGCCCCTGTGGCGGGAGACCTGGCGCGAGACCTGGCCCGACATCGACATGGAGGACGACGGCATCTTCGGAGTGGCCGACGTCCAGATCGACGTCATGGAGACGCCCGGCGTCACGCCCGGCGGCGTGTCGCTCTACTGCGAGGCGCTCGGGGCCGTGTTCACCGGCAAGGCCCTGCAGGCCGACGGCCCCGGCAAGCTCGGCGGCGAGTACCCGGCGCTGGCCGATCAGCTCACCTCGATCGGCGGGCGGCTGTTCACGCTGCCCGGCGACACGCGGGTGCTGGCCGTGCACGGCGACGAGGTCACGATCGGCGACCTGGAGCCGCACTTCGACGACTGGGTCTCCGGCTCGCTGACCCGGGTCGACACCGAGGCCGGGAGCGACGGCCCGCTGACCGACGGCACCAAGATCTCCGGGATCAAGCTGGGCGACGACTAGGTGTCCACGCAGGGGCAGCTTCCGCTGGACGGGATGCCGCGGCGGCTCTATTCGTGCACGCCGTCGCGGCTGAACACCTGGCTCGACTGCCGCCGCCGCTACCGGTTCACCTACCTGGACCGGCCGCAGCCGTCCAAGGGGCCCGCGTGGGCGCACAACAGCGTGGGCGCGAGCGTGCACAACGCGCTGGCGGGCTGGTGGCGGGAGCCGTACGAGCGCAGGACCCCGCTGACGGCGGCCATCCTGGTCACCAACGGGTGGATCACCGAGGGGTTCAGGGACGCCGAGCAGTCGGGGCGCTGGCTGGCCCGCGCCCGTGACCTCGTGTCCGGATATGTCGCGACCCTCGATCCGTCCGACGACCCGGTGGGCGTCGAGCGCACGGTGGCCACGCGGACCAAGGTCATCGCGGTGTCCGGCCGCATCGACCGGCTCGACCGGCGCGGCGACGAACTGGTCGTGGTCGACTACAAGACCGGCCGCCGCCCGCTCACGCAGGACGACGCGCGCTCCTCGCTGGCCCTGGCCGTGTACGCCGTCGCCGCCGCCACCATGATGCGCACCCCGTGCCGCACGGTCGAGCTGCACCACCTGCCCACCGGCGAGATCGTCGAGTGGCGGCACACCCCCGAGTCCCTGGGCCGGCACCTGAGCCGCGCCGAGGAGATGGCCGTCGAGGCGTCGGAGGCCGACGACCGCTACCGGGCCGCCGTGGCCGAGCGGCCGGGGCCGCGCCGCGCCTCAGGCGACCGGCAGTCCGTCGGCCCCGCGGCCGTGCCCGCCGAGATCGACGAGCTGTTCGCGCCCAGTCCTGGCCCGATCTGCTCCTGGTGCGACTTCCGCCGGCACTGTCTCGAGGGGCAGGCGGCCGGCCCCGACCGCCAACCTTGGGACGCCCTGGCCGAATAACCCGCTCCGCGGAGGGTTATGCACGTCTTGTGAGAGATGTGGGACGGTTACCCGCGGCCGTGGCGCTGGGCTCGCTGTTCAACCCGCTGAACTCGTCCATGATCTCCGTCGCGCTGGCCCGCATCGAGGCCGAGTTCGGCGTCGGGGTCGCCGCGGTGACCTGGCTGGCGGCCGGGTTCTACCTGGTCGGCATCATGGTGCCGCCGGTGATGGGCGCGCTGGCGGACCGGTTCGGGGCGCGGCTGGTGTTCTGCGCCGGGCTGGTCACGATGGGGGTCACCGGGGTCCTGGCCGCGCTGGCTCCGTCGTTTCCGGTGCTGGTGGCGGTGCGGCTGCTGCAGGCGTTCGGGAGCTGCGCGACGATGCCCGCGGGCATGGCCATCGTCCAGGCCGTCATGCCGGGTGAAGACGGCAGGCCGCCGCCGCGCGTCATCGCGATGATCTCGATGGTGCTCACCGCCAGCGCCGCCGCCGGGCCCGTGCTCGGCGGGTTCCTGGTCGCGCTGGGCGGCTGGCGGGCGATCTTCCTGGTCAACGTGCCGCTCGCGGCCCTCGCGTTCGCGGTGGCGCTGCGCCGGCTGCCCCGCGTACGGGCGGAGGGCGCGCGGGCGGCGGCCCTGCCCAGGCCGAGCGCCGGGCTGCTGGCCACCTGCGGGCAGTTCGCGCTCGGGAACGTGGTCTTCTACGTGGCCTTCTTCGCGGTGCCGCTGTGGGCGCAGAGCGCGGCCGGTCTGCCCGCGCAGCTCGCGGGCCTGCTCGTGCTGCCGCTGGCCGGCCTCGGCATGGTGGTGACGCCGCTCGCCGTGACGCTGACCAGGCGCGCCGGGATGCGTAAGGTGCTGGTCCTGGGCTCGGCGCTGCTGCTCGCCGGCTCGTGCGTGATGCTGGCCGCGCGGACCGTCTGGCCGGTGCTGGTGGCCGGCGCGCTGCTGGGGGTGGCGGCGGCCCTCACCCAGTTCGCGCTGAACTCGCTGGTGTTCGTGCACGCCGGGCGGCGCGAGACCGGGGCCGCGGTGGGGGTGTTCCAGGCGTCCAGGTACGTCGGGGCCGGCACGGCGGCGGTGCTGCTCGGCGTGCTGTTCGACCGGACGGGCCTGGACGGCGGTGGCTGGTTGATGGCCGGCGTGTCGGTGGTCGTGCTGGCGGGGGCCGTGCTGCTGCCGGTCAGGCGGCCTGCGGCCAGCGGCGGGGATCGGTCAGACCCTTGAGGCCCTTGCTCACGTCGTAGCCCGCCGCGCCCAGCCGCTCCCTGGACGCCCGCAGCATCTGCCTGGTGGCGGGCATGAAGGCGCGATCGTGCACGGTCTCGGGCAGCGCGTTCAGGCCCAGCCGGAACGCCTTCAGCGCCGCCGTGACCGTCGCCTGGGGCACCTCGGGCAGCGCGCCGTACATCTGCCTGGCCCAGCCGGGCAGCGTGTAGTAACACAGCGCGCCGAACGGGAAGTAGGCGGGCTTGCCCGGCGCCAGCATGCGCAGCTCGTGCGGCAGCCGCGGCCACATCAGGAACCGGACGGTTGAGGCCGCCTCGGGCGTGACCCGCAGGGCGGGGCGCATCCGCTCGAAGTAGGCGGCCATCTCCGCGCACGAGCCGGGCACGTCGTCGAGGTGCAGGCCGACGTACGTGGCGCTCCTGCGCTGCTCGCGCAGGTAACGGTCGGCCTGGCGGTCGCTGAGCCCGAGCCCGCCGCGCCTGGCCACCTCGAGGTACGACGACACCTCCGCGCAGTGCACCCACAGCAGCAGTTCGGGGTCGTCGACCCGGTGCGTGCGGCCGGTCTCGGGGTCGTGGATGCGCAGGGCCTTGTGGATGCCGCGGACCCGCCTGCCGATCTCGTCGGCCTCCTGCGGGCTGCCGAACGTGACCCGTCCCACGAAGTCGGCGGTGCGGCGCAGCCGGCCGAACGGGTCCTCCTGGAAGCCGGAGTTCTGCCAGACGCCCAGCATGGCCAGCGGGTGCAGGGCCTGGAGCATGAGGCCGCGTACGCCGCCGACCCACATCGAGCGGTCGAGGTGCACCTGCCAGGTCGCGCTCTGCGGGGGCTGGACCGAGATTTCCGCCATGGTAAGTACATGATTACACCGCATTGGACCGACTGTCCAAAAAGTGCTTCTCGGCGGAGTTCCAGAACCGGACGAGGGCCGCGGCCGTCGTCTCCGGGGCCTCGACGGCGGGGGAGTGCACCGAGCCCGGCACGACCACGCACTCGGCCCCGAGCGCGGCCGCCATCTCCGACTGCGCGTCGGGCGGCCAGCCGTCGTCGTGCTCGCCGAACAGCACCAGCGTGGGCACCTCGACCTGGCGCAGCTCGTCGGTGCGGTCGTGGGCGGACAGCACCTGCCCGGCCATGTGGGTCAGGCCCGTGGGCGAGTTGGACAGCAGGCGCTTGTGCAGGAACTCCATGATGTCGTCGGGCACGTCGCGCGCCAGCGCCTCGGGCTCGAACCTGGCCTGCCACAGCGCCTCCAGGCCCAGCGCGGGCACCTGCTCGACGATCTTCCTGGCGTTGACGGCGCGCCTGCCCTCGATCGCGCCGGGGCCCGAGCTCATCAGCGTGACCGAGGCGAACCGGGTGCGCCCGTCGATGGCCGCCTCCCTGGCCACCAGGCCGCCGAACGAGTGGCCCACCAGGTGGACCGGGTCGTCGCCGCCGATGGCCTGGGCCAGCGCGTCGATGTCGGCCCCGAGGGCCGCGCAGGTGTAGGCGGACGGGTCGTCGGGGCCCGGGGTCTCGTACTGGCCGCGCAGGTCGATCGCCACGACCCGGCGGCCGGACTGGGCCAAGGTCATCAGGACCGCGATGAAGTCTTCCTTGCTGCCCGTCAGGCCGGGGACCAGAAGCGCGGGCCAGCGCTCGATCACACCGCTGACCGGAACCGCGTCCAGGGCCGCGAACGCGCCCTGTGACGTCTCGATCTTCTGAGGTGTGACGCCAGGAGGCAGGTCGAGGAATCGCGGCGTACTCACGTGGGGCAACAATACCCAGAGGTCAGGGCCTCGACACCGGCATGCCCGGCACGCTGGTGCGAGTTCTGGGGAGTTGCGAGGTATGCGGGATCCGGTGATCAGGCCCGCGACCTCGTACGACGGCGCGCGGACAGCCGGCGGGTTCCGGACGTTGGAGCACCCGATTCCGGTCCTCCGGGACCTCGGCCCGCCCGGGACCGTCCCCAGAGACCTCGTGGACGGCCCTGAGCGGGCGCCTGGGGCTCTGTGACGCCTGTCGGGCACTTTCTTTGGCGGGGCGGGGCCATGCCGCCGTGTGAGAGCACGCACGGCTTTCCACGGCTGTGGAAATGAGGAGGCGCGCACCCCGATGGGATGCGCGCCTCCTCGTGTCGTCGCCTCAGTTCGTGCGGCGGCGGTTGCCGCCCCCACGAGCCTGGCGACGCTGCTGCTTGCGCTCGGTCGCGGCCGACGGCGCGATGTCGTCGTCGTCCGTGGCCAGGTCAGGTGACTGGAAGATCACCGTGAACGGGTTGGCCGGGACGATCCGCTCCGGCTCCTGGCGCACCGGCGCGGCCGGCGTCGTCAGGAAGCTCGGCGCGGGCTCCGGCTGGACGGCGGGCGCCGGACGGCGCTCCACCACCGGCTCGGCGGCCCTGCCGCCGCTCTCGGACTCGGGAGCGGCGGCCCGGCGGACGGCCCGCGTCTCGGCGGCCTCCTCGGCGACGCTCCCACGGGTGCGGGTGGGCGTCGCCTCGGTCACCTCCTCGACGGGCACGTCGTCGGCGGCCTTGCGGCTACGGGTGCGCCTGGCCGGCGCCTCGGGGGCGTCGGCGAGTGCCTGCTCGATGGCCGTGGAGGCCGCGCCCCTGCGCCCGCGGGCGGGCTTGGGCTCGGCGGCGGCCTGGATCTCGTCCGTGGTGAAGATCGCCGGGGTCTCCTCGCTCTTGGCATCCACGAGTTCGACCTCCGGCCTCTCGGGTGCGGACTCCGCCAGCTCCCTCCCGCCGCGGGTGCGGCGGCGCTGGCGGGACGTACGGGCAGGGCGGTCCTCGCGCTCACGCTCATGCTCACGTTCGCGCTCGTCACGGCGTCGGCCGCCACGTGCGCGGACCCGGCCGGTCTCGCCGAGGTCCTCGATGCGCTCCGCCGACAGCCCGGCGCGCGAACGCGCCGCGTGCGGCAGCACGCCCTTGGTGCCCTTCGGGATGTTCAGCTCGGAGTAGACGTGCGGTGAGGTCGAGTACGTCTCCTCGGGCTCGGCGAAGTCGAGCCCGAGCATCTGGTTGATCATCTTCCAGCGGGTCAGCTCCTCCCACTCCACGAACGTGACCGCGATGCCCGTGCGCCCGGCCCGGCCGGTACGGCCGATGCGGTGCACGTAGGTCTTGTCGTCGGTGGGGCAGTCGTAGTTGACCACGTGGGTGACGTCGTCGATGTCGATGCCGCGGGCGGCCACGTCGGTGGCCACCAGGACGTCGATCTTGCCGTTGCGGAAGGCGCGCAGCGCCTGCTCGCGCTGGCCCTGACCGAGGTCGCCGTGGACGGCCGCGACCGCGAAACCACGCGTGTCGAGCTGCTCGGCGACCATGTCGCAGGCCCGCTTGGTCTCGCAGAAGACCATGGTGAGCCCGCGACCATCGGCCTGCAGCAGGCGCGAGACGATCTCGATCTTGTCCATGCGGTGCGCGCGCCACACGATCTGGCGCACCTGCGGCGTGGCCTCGCCCTCGCCGCTGTCGAACTCCGCCCGCACGTGCGTCGGCCGGTTGAGGTACTTGCGCGACAGCGCGACGATCTCGCCCGGCATCGTGGCCGAGAACAACATCGTCTGCCGCTCCGCGGGGATCAGCTTGAAGATGCGCTCGATGTCGGGCAGGAAGCCCAGGTCGAGCATGCGGTCGGCCTCGTCGAGGACGAGGGTGGTGATCTGGCTCAGGTCGAGGTGCTTCTGCTTGACCAGGTCGAGCAGACGGCCCGGGGTGCCGACGATGACGTCGACGCCTGCCTTGAGCGCCTCGATCTGCGGTTCGTACGCGCGCCCGCCGTAAACGGTCAGGACCCGGGAACCGAGCTTGCCGGCCGCGGTCACGAGGTCCTCGCTGACCTGGACGGCCAGCTCACGGGTCGGCACGATGACCAGCCCGCGGGGCTTCTTGCGGTTCTTGCGCGGCTTGCCGATGCTCTGCAGCATCGCGATGCCGAACGCGTACGTCTTTCCCGTGCCTGTGCGGGCCTGACCGATCAGGTCCTGGCCGCTCAGGGCGAGCGGGAGTGCCATCTCCTGGATGGGGAACGGTGTGACGATACCCTCGGTCTCGAGGGCATCGGCGATCTCTGGTGTGACTCCGAGGTCTCGGAAAGTCGTCAGCGTGGCCTGCCTCAGTCTCAAATGAAGGCGGGCCTGCCGGGACCGACGGGCCGAAAACAGCCCCGTTTCGTGGGTCCTCGCGGTAGAGCCAGCCCTCTCGCGTCATCGCGACCGCGCACCCGGGGAATCGGGGGGTAATCGGGGGAAACCCCCGAATTAACACAGTGCGGTCGCACTTTCACAGAGCAGTGTACTCGATACCACAACGCTGGCCGAGCTTGCGTATGTTCCCGAAGATTCACCGAAGTACGCTGCCTTCCATGAAGGAGTCTCCTGGAGTCGTCGACCTGCTGGGTGTGCTGGCCTACGCGGAGCTCAGCGCGTACGCGCGCATGACCGAGGACGCCGCCACGCTCGCGCCGTCGCTCGCCGACCGGGCCGCGCTGAGCGAGCTGGCCGTCACCGAGTACGCCCACTTCCGCCTCCTGCGCGACCGGCTGGCCGAACTGGGGGCCGATCCCGACGCGGCGATGACGCCGTTCGTGGGCGCGCTGGACGCCTGGCACGCGCAGACCAAGCCGGCCGACTGGCTGCAGGCGCTGATCAAGACGTACGTGGGCGACGGCATCGCGCTCGACTTCTACCGCGAGGCCGCCAGGCTGCTCGACCCCTCCATCGTCAAGCTCGTGGACGAGGTGCTGGTCGACGAGGAGCGCTCGCAGTTCGCGGTCGAGCGGGTCAGGGCCGGTGTGGAGGAACGGCCGGCGGACGCCGGGCGGCTGGCCCTGTGGGCGCGCCGGCTGGTCGGCGAGGCGCTCAGCCAGGGCCAGCAGGTGGCCTCGGCGCGGCCGGAGCTGGCGCTGCTGCTGATGGAGTCCCAGGGGGAGGGGCACACCGACATCTCACGCCTGTTCGCCAAGCTCACCGAGGAGCACAACAAGCGCATGACGGCGATGGGCCTCTGAGCCGATCCCGTTCAGCGGGGGGCGTACGGCGGCCGGCGGTTGTGCCCCCGGACCCGGTACCACGCCGGTGCGGTGGGGCGCTTGGGGGTACGGCGGCCTGCCGTACCCCCGCAAGCGCGAGGTCTAGAGGGTGCCGCCGAAGCCGACCGGACGGGCTTCGTCCTCGCCGATCTCGACGAATCCGAGCGCGGCCACCGGTATCACGACCCGCCTGCCCTTCACGTCGGTCAGCGCGAACACACCGCCGCGATCGACCGCCAGGGCGTTTCTGATCTCGTCTTCGACCTGCTGGGCGCTCAGATCGGTCTCGACAATGAGTTCGCGGTGTACGGAGCGTACGCCGATCTTGACTTCCATCGTGGCTCCCTAATGGACGGGGCTGGCTCACCTTCATGGTCGCCGGTCGGGCCCGTGAAAGGGCGGATGATCGCGCCCAGCGAACGGGTTATGCCGTACGCGGAAAACCGCTGATGCCCCGCCAGGCGAGCCGGGCCATGAGTTGCTCGGCCGCGTCCTTGGGGATCGAGCCGTGCGTGGTGACCCAGTAGCGGGCGCTCACCTCCGCCATGCCCACCAGCCCGACCCCGAGCAGGTGCGCCTCGTCGCTGGTGCAGCCGGTATCCTCCTGGATCAGCTCGCTGACCATCTCGGCGCACTCGCTCAGCGAGCGCTCCACCCGCTGGCGCACCGGGGCGACGTTGCGCAGGTCGGACTCGAAGACCAGGCGGAACGCCTCGCCCTGGCTGGAGACGAAGTCGAAGAACGCGCTGAACGTGGCCTGCACGCGCAGCTTGTTCTCGTGGGTGGCGGCCAGCGCCTCGCGGCAGCGGTTGACCATGTCGTCCACGTGCAGGTCGAGCAGCGCCAGATACAGTTCGAGCTTGCCGGGGAAGTGCTGGTAGAGCACCGGTTTGCTGACTCCGGCCCGGTCGGCGATCTCGTCCATGGCGGCCGCGTGATAGCCGTTCTCCACGAACACTTCCTGCGCGGCGCTGAGGAGCTGCCGGCGTCGGGCCAGTCGGGGCAGCCGGGTGCCCCGGGGTTTGGCATCCGGGGTTGCGGTCACGCGGGTCTCCATTGCTCTCTCAGGCTGGCTGTGCGTGTCATGCGTGCGCACGCAGCGCACATCCTACGTGCCGGTAAGCCACGCGGCTGTGACAGCCGACAGGGACGGGACAGCCTACGGCGACGGGCCGCCGTGCGGGTCGCCGTTTCAATCATCGGGCCGGCCGGCATGCGGGTCACCGCCGCCGGGCCGGGCGTCGGGCCGGCATCGCGGGCCGCTCAGCGATAGTCGTCGTCGTCGAGGTCGACCACGCGATCCTGGTCGGTCGCGTCGGCCGGATCCACGTCGAGCGGCAGCTCACGGCGCACCCGGCCGACGGTCTGGAGCACCTCGCGGTGCTGCTCGGCGGCGTCGGCCTCGGGCGTCTCGATCGACCTCTCGTCCTCCTCATCGCTGAAAGGGCCCTCGTCCCCGCGTATGTCCATCTCCGACATCTTCAGGTCCCCTCTCGGTACGGACGGAACCAGCCTACGCCCGGCCGAAAAGGTCGCCGCGTTTCTCGACCCTGGCGAGTACGTCGGGCGCGGTGAACACCAGATCCTCAGGGCGTTCACAATCTTCGACCTCTTTCCACGCCAGCGGTGTCGAAACCGTGGGCCGCTCCCTGGCGCGCAGCGAGTAGGGGGCGACGGTGGTCTTGGCCGGGTTGTTCTGGCTCCAGTCGATGAACACCTTGCCGGGCCGCAGCTTCTTCGTCATCACGCTGACGACCTGGCCGGGGTGCTCCTTCTCCAGGCGCTGGGCCAGCCTCCTGGCGTACGCGGACGGCTCCTCGCGGCAGTCCCAGTCCGCGTAGAGCTGCATGCCCTTGTTGCCGCTGGTCTTCGGTACGGCCTTGAGGCCGTCCCGCTCCAGGGCGTCGCGCAGCATGACCGCCACGCGGGTGCACTCGACGATCGTCGCGGGGGCCCCGGGATCGAGGTCGAAGACGAGCGTGTCGGGGGGCAGCGCCCGCCCGTCGTCGTCCACGCGCCACTGCGGCACGTGCAGCTCCAGCGCGGCCAGGTTGGCGTAGTAGACGAGGGTGGGCAGATCGTCCACGACGGCGAAGTCGATGCTCTCGCGGTTCTTGGTGCTGCCGGGGACGGGCAGGCTCACCCGCCGCACCCAGCCGGGGGTGTGGTCGGGAGCGTTCTTCTCGAAGAAGAACTGGCCGGTGACGCCGTTCGGGTAACGCTTGACGGTCAGCGGACGGCCCCGCAGGTGCGGCAGCAGCACGGGCGCGACGCGGCTGTAGTAGTCGATCACCTCGGCCTTGGTGAAGCCGAAGTCGGGGTAGAGCACCTTGTCCAGGTTGCTCAGGGTCAGCTCGCGCCCGTCCACTTTGACCGGCACCTTCATCGGGTCACCTCCGCGGGGAGTTTGTCGGGGCGCAGCCCGCGCCACACGGTGTGCCGCAGCCGTTGGTCGTGGGTCCACATCGTGTAGGCCACCTCCCCGACGAGATCCGGCCTGACCCATCGATTGCGCCACGGGACGTCGTTGGAGAAGGGGCTGGCCGGGATCTCCATCGGCAGCAGCATCCGGTGCAGCTCGTCCAGGACGGCGTCGGTGAACCCGGTGCCGACGTGCCCGACGTACCTTAGCCCAGCGTCCGTGAACACCCCCATGACCAGCGAGCCGATCCCGTTCGCGCGCCGCCCCTTGCCGGGCTTCCAGCCGCCGATCACGACCTCCCGCGTGGTCAGGTTCTTGACCTTGATCCACCAGGGCGACCGGACGCCCGCCCGGTAGGGGGAGTCGAGCCGCTTGGCGACCACGCCTTCGAGCCCCTGCTCGTAGGTGGCCGACAGCAGGTCGGACTCGCCGGGGAAGTACGGGGGCGCGCCGATGTCCAGCTCGTCGAGCAGCGCCCGGCGGTCGCGGTAGGACAGCTCGAACAGCGGCTTGCCGTCGAGGCAGAGCAGGTCGAACGGCATGTACGTGATCGGGTAGCGCTCCAGCATGACCGGCTCGGGGTCGATCAGGTGCATGCGCCGCTGGAGACGTCCGAAGCTGGGACGTCCGTGTCGGTCGAGTGCCACGACCTCGCCATCGATGACCGCATTCTTCAGCCCGAACCCAGAAATTTCCGGATATCTACGTGTGTATTCAGCTCCATGCCTACCCGTCACCCTCTTCCCACCGTCAAGATGGAGGATGGCGCGGATGCCGTCCCACTTGACCTCGAGGCCGTACTGATCGCGATCGGCGGGTAGTTCGCCGGGTACGGCAAGCATTGGTTCGATTGGGTATGGCATTGGTAGCCCCATGACGGGTATGTGCCCATTGGTGAGCAGAGTCAGAGCTGAGGAGTGCCGATGCGCAGCATCTGGAAGGGTGCGATCTCCTTCGGGCTGGTCACGATCCCGGTCAAGCTCTACTCCGCGACCGAGCAGAAGGACGTGACGTTCCACCAGGTGCACCGCGCCGACGGCGGCCGGATCCGCTACAAGCGGGTCTGCACCCAGGACGGCGAAGAGGTGCCCTACGCCGACATCGCCAAGGGCTACGAACTCGCGACGGGCGAGATCGTCGTGCTCACCGACGAGGACTTCGAGGACCTGCCGCTGAGCACGTCACGCAGGATCGACGTGCTGCAGTTCACCCCGGCCGAGCAGATCGACCCCATCTACTTCGCCAAGTCGTACTTCCTGGAGCCCGACGCCCAGGGGGCCAAGCCGTACGTGCTGCTGCGCAACGCGCTGGAGAGCTCCGGGCAGGTGGCGGTGGTCAAGGTCGCGCTGCGCCAGCGCGAGTCGCTGGCCACGCTGCGGGTCAGGGACGGCGTGTTCGTCCTGGAGACGATGCTCTGGCCGGACGAGATCCGCACGCCCGACTTCGCCTTCCTGGAGGAGGACATCGAGGTCCGCGCGCAGGAACTCAAGATGGCCGAGTCCCTCATCACCACCATGGAGGCCGACTTCGACCCGGCCGAGTACCACGACACCTACCGCGAGGCGTTGCAGCAGGTGATCGAGGCGAAGGTGGCGGGCAAGGAGGTCGTCCCGGCCCGCGAGGAGGAAGAGGCCGGTCCGGCCGTCGACCTCATGGCGGCGCTGCGGGCGAGCGTGGACGCGGCCAAGCGGGAGCGCGAGGGCGGAACCGCCGGGGCGAAGAAGGCGGCGGCCAAGCCCGCCAGGGCGTCCAGGTCCGCGAAGTCCGCCAAGGCCGAGGAGAAGGCCGAGGAGAAGGCCGAAGAGAAGGCCGCTCCCAAGCGGAAGACCCGCAAGTCCGCCTGACGTTCGGCCGCGGCGCTCCGAACACGGGTCAACGGCCATGTGCGGGGCGATCGTGGGTGCTTCACCCGTGGGTCGGCAGCCGGGTGTGCCTCATCTGTGTGTCCCGGCCACGTGCGGGTCGCAACCACGTGCGCGGCACCGGCCCCCGTGCATGTGGCACGGCCTTGTGCGGTCGCAGCATGCCCTGAAAGGTACGCACGGGGGACGCCCGGCGGAGGGCTTGCGGTGCGACCGGATGCGGCGGTCGCCGTCGTGGGCGATGAGCGGACCGGATCGCCGCAGGCATGCCCCGAGGTCGCGTGGTGCCGGCTTGTGCGGCCCGGCCGCCCCCCGGTGACCTCGCTCCGGGCCGTCGGCGACGAGCGAGCCCGGTGTCCGGTGGGCCCTTCTCCGGGGCCTCGGCGGCATGGCCGCCGCCCTTCGTGATCTCTCCGCCCAGCCGAATGCGACATATCCGGATATCTTAGGTTATTTCATTTGATAGGCATTTAATGCAAGCAATAATATTGTTAATGTAGAGCAAAATGGAGTGGTGACCGTTTGCCCGCCCATCTGCCGGAAATGACACATCGTGGATAGCCCTTCAATGGGCGTCCGGTACCTGTTTCCGGGAAATCAGGAAACAGGGAGAACGGGGCAATCGATCCTTTAGGGGGAAAACGCAATGCCCAAGCTCAAGAGTGTCATCGCCGGCCTCGCCATCGGCACCGCTCTGACCGGTGGGGTCGTGAGCGCGGGTGCGGCCACCACCATGGCCAGCGCCGACGCCGCCACCCAGGTCAGCACGGGCTCCTCCGTCCTCGCGGGCTGCGGCAACTGGGGTTGGCGCCGCTGTGGCTGGGGCTGGGGCTTCCGCCGTCACCACCACCAGAGGCTCAACGTCCGGGTGAAGGTGCACAACAACAACTACAACCGCAACCACTTCCCGCATCACGAGCACCGCCATCACCACCGCGAGGCTCCGAGCACCCTTGAGGGTGTCGACAACTGATAATCAGCGGGCGTTGATCGGGGAAGAATTCTTCCCGTCTGAATGGCGCTTCTGAGGAGGGCCCTCCGGCATCGGCCGGAGGGCCCTTTGCCATTCCTCTCGGTCCGGCGCGGAAATCGCCGCCGGGGAATTCAGGGTTCCGGGGGAAGCCCCACGAGGCGGGCGCTTTCGTCCCAGAGTCGATCGCATCGGCCGGCGTCGGTGGTGTGCGGGGCCGTGGGCACCCGCTCGCGGCGGACGAAGAAGCCGCCCGTGACGTCACTGACCTGCTCCGAGGTGGCCAGCCAGACCGGTGTGTCGGCCCCCGTGCCCGGGGCGGGCGTCAGCCGGTTGAGCACGGCGCCGAACAGCCGGAGCGCGCCGCGGTTGTCCCGGCCGAGCCCGGTGTCCCTGATGACGCCGGGGTGTGCGCCGTTCACCGTGATGCGCGTGCCGTCGAGCCGGCGGGCGAGGGCGTAGACGAACATCGTGTTCATGTTCTTGGTACGCGCATAGGCGATGAACGGCCGGAAACTGGGCAGCGCGCCCAGCCCGCGGCCGGCCCGGCAGTTCAGGTCCGCCAGATCGACCGGCGTCCGGGCCAGCCCCTGGGGAGAGGCGCCCACGACGACGAAGCGCGCGGGGCGGGAGCCGATGGGGCCGATCAGCGAGCGCAGCAGGAGGTAGGGCGCGAGGTGGTTGGTGGCCAGGGTGCGTTGGATGCCCTCCGGGGTGTAGTCGTCGAGTTCGGCGATGACGGCCGCGTTGCTGATCACGATGTCGGGCGCGGGCTCCCGGGCGAGCCGTTCGGCCAGGCCGCGGACGTCGGTGAGCAGGGACAGGTCGGCGAGTTCGAGGCGCAGGTCGGCGTCCGGGACGGCGGCGAGCACCCGTGCCCGCGCCTCGTCGAGCCGCCGGGCGCTGCGCCCGACCATGACGACGGTCGTCCCGGCCGAGGCGAGCGAACGCGTGATCGCCTCCCCGATGCCGCCGCTCGCCCCGGTCACGATCGCTCGTTGCTGGTGCATCTTCGTCGCTTCCGGTCGATCAAGGTTGACGTTGTCAACCTAACGCCCGTGGTTGACAACGTCAACCGCGGTTAGGATGGCCCGATGCCGCTGAACACCCGTGACCAACTGGTCGAGATGGCGGCCCGCCTCCTCGACGAGGGCGGTGTGGAGGCCGTGACGCTGCGTGAGGTCGGCCGGCTGGCCGGGGTGTCGCACAACGCCCCGTACAAGCACTTCGCCGGCAAGGAGGCGCTGCTCGCGGCGATCGCCGCGCGCGAGCTGGCCCGCCGGCACGTGGAGCTCGCCGAGGAGATCCGGCGAGGCCGCTCGCCGGAGGAGGTCCTGCGCGCGGCGCTGCGCGGCTACGTCGCCTGGGCGCGGGAGCGTCCGGCCCGGTTCAAGCTGACGTTCGGCGCCTGGACGATCGACGCCGAGGACCTGCGCGTGGCCGCGCACGAGGCGCAGGAGATGCTGGTCGGCATCGTCGCGGCGGCCCAGGAGGCGGGCCTCCTGCCTCCCGGCGATCCGGTGCGCATGGCCTCGCTGGTGCGTGCGCTGGCCCACGGGGCGGCCGACCTCGCCTCGGCCGGGCACCTCGCGTCCGACGGCAAGGGCCACGCGAGCCCCGGCGACCTGGTGGACGACCTGCTGCGCTACCTGCGCGCCGCCGCGACCGCGCGTCACGGCCGCACGCCGTAGCGACCCATCGCCTCCGGACGGTTGGTGCGGGCGACGCCAAAGTGCCCGCGTCCACCAGGTGGACGCGGGCACCTCATAGGCATGGCCGGAGCTCATCGCCCGTCGGCGGGCTCGTCAGCCGGATGCGCTATTAGTCGAAATCACGGTCCCCGCGACGGTGCTCGTGGCCGTGGTTGTCGTTGTGGTTGTAGTTCCGGTTGACGATGACGACCCGGACGCGGCCGTGGCCGCCGTGGCGGTGGCCCCTGCCCCAGCGGTTCCAGCCCCAGCCGCGGCCGCCGCAGCGACGCCAGCCCCAGCCGCCGCAGCGGCCGTTGAGGACGGACGTGCCGGTGCTGACCTGGGTGGCTGCCTCCGCGCTCGCGACGGTGGTGGCGGCACCAACGCTCACCGCTCCACCGGTCAGCGCCGTGCTGATGGCGAGGCCTGCGATAACACTCTTGACCTTGGGCATTGCGCTTTCCCCCTAAAGGATTCGATTGCCCTGTCGCGGAGGACGACTAGCATGTTCTCCGCACAGTGCATATTTCCTGCCTAAAGGGCGAAAAACCGGACTTGTCCTTTTTTGTCCAGTACCAGACCGGCGCAAAAGAAAAAGCCGTCCGCGATGTCGCGGACAGCTCAATGCCCGGCCCTGGAAGTCGGGCCGGGAAACGACGCAGCGAGGGCCCCCCGGCTGCCGCCGGGGGAGCCCTCACCAGGTTTCCGTGGAGACGAGGAGAAATGAAACCTCAGGTGCGATCGCGACCGAAGAACGGACCGCTCCCGAGAAATCTCTGCGCCATCAACTCACGGTTGTTGCTCAGCGCTCGTCACGGTGCTCGCGCTCGTGCTCGTGGCGCCCGCCCTCGTTCTCGTTGAAGTTGTCGTTGCGGATGACGATGCACACCCGGCCGCTGTTGTGGCGACCGCAACGCTGGTGGTGGCGGTTGTTGTGGTGGTGGTGGTGGTGCTCACGGCCCCAGCCCCAGCCGTCGTCGGTACGGACGGACGTGCCGGTGTTGACCTGGGTGGTGGCGCTGGCCGTGGTCGTCGCAGCGCCCACGAGACCACCGGTCAGCGCGGTGCTGATGGCGAAACCTGCGATGACACTCTTGAGCTTGGGCATTGTGTTTCCCCCTAAAGGATCGATTGCCCCGTTCTCGCCGTTTCCGGATTTCCCAGGAAACAGATCTTGGACGGCTGCTGAAGGCTCATCCACGGAATGTCATTTCCGGGCCGGTGGGCGGGCAAACAGATACGACTCCATTTTGCTCTGCATTAACAATCTTATTGCTCGCATTACATATTTATCAAATGAAATGAGATGATATGTCCGATTGCGCTGCATATGGAGTGGTGGGCGCGCGAGACATGCGGTGGCTCACCAGGTCGTTTCCGTGCGCCGCCGTTATGGGGCGGTGTGACGCGCGTGCGGCGGGCGGCCCTCCGGCGCGAAAGTCGAAAAGCGAAAAGAAATGCCCGGACGTCGGCCGCGGTCATCATGAAAGCGGGCTGTATTCCGGCCCTCTCCGATGATGCTCCGCCGCATTGCGGTAATTCCCGACGATGACGATGGTCCGGCCCGCGGATCGACGACGGCCGCCTGTCACGTTCGGTATCGGGATGCTTTCCGAGGGTGACCAACGCAAACGGCGGGCGGCGACATTTGCCCCGTCCTTGGGGTGTCATATCCAGATTTGGGGCGTTGGTTCCGGTCGATCTTCCTCGGCGGGAGTGTCCGAGGGACAGCCCGCCGGACCCTGCCCGGAGGCGATGGTTATCGTGGAAAGACCGGGAAGAGACGTTCGACGAGGAGGACGGCCGATGACCGCGGCGCCGATCCCGCACTGGCCAGGGAAGATGATCGGCTCGGTGCACGTCCGCAGCACGCCGGGCGACGGCCCCGCCGAGCAGGCGGTGTTCGTGCACGGACTGGCGGGCTCGGCCACCAACTGGACCGACCTCATGGGCGAGCTGAGGGAGACGGTCACCGGCCACGCCATCGACCTGCCGGGCGCCGGGTTCTCACCCGCCCCCGCCGACGGCGACTACTCGATCGCGGGCCACGCCGGGGCGGTGATCGGCCTGCTGGAACACACCGGCCCGGCCCACCTGTTCGGCAACTCGCTCGGCGGCGCCGTCGCCGTCAGGGTCGCCGCCGCCCGTCCCGACCTGGTCCGCTCGCTGACGCTCGTCTCGCCCGCCCTGCCCGACCTGCTGCCCCGCTACGGCCCCGTCCACGTGGCCGCCGCCGCCGTGCCCGGTGTCGGCGAATGGGTGGCCGCCAGGCTGCGCCTCATGGTGCCGGCCGAGCAGCGCATCACCGCCTCCATGGCCAGGGTGTGGGCCGACATCGGCGCCGTGCACCCCCTGCGCCTGCGCGACGCCATCGAGGAGGAGCGCAGGCGCGACGACCTGCCCTACGTCGACGCCGCCGTGATCGGCTCGGCCCGCGGCATCGTCGCCGAGTACTTCCGCCGTGGCCAGGACACGCTGTGGCACCAGGCGGCGAAGGTGCGGGCGCGCACCCTGATCATCCACGGCCGCCGCGACCGCCTGGTGCGTCCGGCCATGGCCAGGAAGGCGTACCGCACCTTCCACGAGGTCCGGCTCGTGCTGCTGCCGATGGCGGGACACGTGGCGATGATGGAGATGCCGCAGGTGGTCGCGGCGGAAGCACGCCGTCTGATCGGTGAGACTCGATTGGGGAATGCCCCACTGCCGGGCTAGGTTTCACAGTGAGATAAGACCCCTGAAACGGGAGCGTAGAAAAGTGTCGTTGCCACCGCTGGTCGAGCCGGCCGCAGAGCTGACTGTTGACGAAGTGCGCCGCTACTCACGCCACCTGATCATTCCCGACGTGGGCATGGCGGGGCAGAAGCGGCTGAAGAACGCCAAGGTGCTGTGTGTGGGCGCCGGGGGCCTGGGCTCGCCCGCGCTGATGTACCTCGCGGCGGCGGGCGTCGGCACCCTCGGCATCATCGACTTCGACGTGGTCGATGAGTCCAACCTGCAGCGCCAGATCATCCACGGCCAGTCCGACGTGGGCAGACTGAAGGCCGAGAGCGCCGCGGCGTCCGTCCGCGAGATCAACCCGCTGGTCGACGTGGTGATCCACAACGCGGCGCTGACCACCGAGAACGTCATGGAGATCTTCTCCGGGTACGACCTCATCGTTGACGGCACCGACAACTTCGCCACGCGTTACATGGTGAACGACGCGGCGGTGCTGCTCGGCAAGCCGTACGTCTGGGGCTCGATCTACCGCTTCGACGGCCAGGCGAGCGTGTTCTGGGCGGAGCACGGGCCGTGCTACCGCTGCCTCTACCCGGAGCCCCCGCCCCCCGGCATGGTGCCGTCGTGCGCCGAGGGCGGCGTGCTCGGCGTGCTGTGCGCGTCGATCGGCTCCATCCAGGTCAACGAGGCCATCAAGCTGCTGACCGGCATCGGCGACCCGCTGGTCGGCCGGCTGATGATCTACGACGCCCTGGAGATGAAGTACCGCGACGTCAAGGTCCGCAAGGACCCCGAGTGCGTCCTGTGCGGCAAGAACCCGACGGTCACCGAGCTGCTCGAGGACTACGAGGCGTTCTGCGGCGCGGTCTCCGAGGAGGCCGCCGAGGCCGCCAGCGGCTCCACGATCACGGCGCTCGAGCTCAAGGGCATGATCGACCGCGACGAGAACATCTACGTCGTCGACGTCCGCGAGCCCAACGAGTACGAGATCGTCTCGATCCCCGGCGCCACGCTGATCCCGAAGGGCGAGTTCCTGAACGGCTCGGCCCTGGAGAAGCTGCCGCAGGACAAGAAGATCGTGCTGCACTGCAAGTCCGGAGCGCGCTCGGCCGAGGCGCTCGCGGTCGTCAAGAACGCCGGCTTCGCCGACGCCGTGCATGTCGGCGGCGGTGTGCTGAGCTGGGTAAAGACGGTCGACCCGAGCCTGCCCAGCTATTAAGCGGGTTTCTGCCGGGAGCTCCCGGTTAAGGTCGTTGCCGTGAACTCCGACCGTCCCTGGCCGACACTCGTGGTGGCCTCCGCGCTGACGCTGATCTGCGCGGTGGCCGCCGGGGTGGCGGGCAGCGCGGCCGGTACGGAGCTCACCCGCGGCCCCACCACGGCCGAGTTGCAGGCGGCGGCCAGGCACGAGGTCGCCGACCGCTGGCATACCTGGCCCACGGGCCGTATCTTCCCCGCCACACTGCCGTACTCCGCCGAGCAGGGCGGGCGGGAGCACGCGAGCCGCATCGGCATCTCCCCGCGCACCTCCTGCGGCGACTCGGTGGACGCCAAGGCGGTCAAGGCCCTGCGCAAGGCGGGCTGCCGGGGCGTGCTGCGGGCCACCTACATCGACGCGCTGCGCGGGGTGCTCGTCACGATCGGCGTGGTCGCGCTGCGCGACGAACTGGCCGCCGTACGGGCCAGGACCGCTTTCGCCGAGACCGGCAAACCCGCTCCCGGCCTGCGCCCGCTGGCCTTCCACCACACGGTCTCCGACCGGTTCACGGCCGCCGTACGGCAGTCGGGCTCGGTCCGGCAGGCGGGTCCGTACGTGGTGCTGACCACGGCCGGGCAGGTGGACGGCCGGCCCGCGGACGCGGCGGGCGAGCCCCGGCCGGCCATCTTCGCCTTCGCCGCCGAGTTGTCCGAGCACGTGCTGTCCGAGCTGAGCACGCCCAGGCTGCCCGACTGCGCGGCCGAGGAGTGGCGGTGCTGACGGCGGGCCGGCGGCTGGTGGCGGTCGCGGCGACGGGGATGCTGCTGTTCGCGGTCCTGCCCGCGCGGGCCGACGACGTACGCGGCGGGCAGCGGGCGGTGATCGAGACGTTGTCGCTGACCGAGGCGTGGCGCACCAGCAAGGGCGCCGGCGTGACGGTGGCCGTGCTGGACTCCGGCGTCGATCCGGGCCACCGCGACCTGGCCGGGTCGGTACGCGTGGGCAGGGATTTCACCGAGGGCGCGAACCCGCCCGGCACCCCTCCCAGCAGGTTGCACGGCACGTACATGGCGTCGCTGATCGCCGGGCACGGGCACGGGCCGGGGCGAAAACTGGGGATCATCGGCGTCGCGCCCGAAGCGGACGTACTGTCGGTAAGGGTCATCCTCGAGGACGAGGAGCCGGGCTTCCGCGAGTTCAACTCGGCCGAGCGCTTCGAGGACGTGGTGGCCCGGGGCATCCGCTACGCGGTGGACGAGGGGGCGGACGTGATCAACATGTCGATCTCCAAGGAGCTGGCGACCAGGGAGGAGCGGGCGGCGGTCCGCTACGCCATCTCCAAGGGCGTCGTGCTCGTCGCCGCCGCGGGCAACGACGGCGAGCGGCGGATCGACAGCGACTACGCCCCCTACTCCTATCCGGCGGCCTTCCCCGGCGTGGTCTCGGTCGGGGCCACCGACCTGCGGCTGCGGCGGGCCGCGTTCTCCAACTGGAATTCCTCGGTGCTGGTGGCCGCGCCCGGGGTGGACATCATGGGCGCGGGCCCCGGCGACGAGTACTGGGTCGGCAGGGGCACCTCGCAGGCGACCGCGCTGGTGTCGGGGGTCGCCGCCCTCGTCAAGAGCCGGCATCCGGACCTGTCGCCGCCGCTGGTGGCGCGGGCCCTGGCCGCCGGAGCCACCGACCGGCCGCCGGGCGGCTACGACATCGCCACCGGCTACGGCGTCGTCAACGCGGCCAAGGCGCTGACCGAGGCGTCCAGGCTGGCCCGGCACACCGAGACGGCCACGGGCGGGCAGGCCCAGGACCCGGCCAGGCCGGTGTCCGCCGGCGGGCAGGCGGGCCCGGTCCGGGTGATCACCAGGGACGAGCAGCGGGTCACCGTGTTCGCGGCCATCGCGGGCGCGGCGGCCCTCGGCGCGCTCGCGTCGCTGAGCGTCATATTCATCCTGGTCAGGCGGGTACGACGGGCCCACAACGCGCAAGAGGCATGAAGCGCCCCCGTACGGGGACGAAAGAGACACGAAACGATCGCGGGAACGAGGCCGTGGTGAGGGCACGTAGGTCGACCACAGGGCTACCGCGCGCCGGGGAGGACGCCACGCCGGGACGGAGGAATCCGCTCGGCGCCGCCACCGGCCGCCGATCACGTGTGCGCTCGTGGCCGGCGGCGGACTCCCGCAGGCGCACGGCCGCCAAGGAGCGGGCCGAGCTGTACGCCCTGCAACAGGGCATCCGCTACCGCCGCGCCTTCGTGGTGCTGCTCGGCGTCGTCATCGCCGTCTCGGCCGTCGTCGTGCTGCTCGGCACCGTCGGGCTGTTCGCCGAGACCCGTTCGCGCCCGCTCACCTCCGACGAGCAGAACCAGTACAAGCAGGAGGAGATCGCCCGGCGCTGGCAGGCGTGGCCCGCCACGGGCGTCTTCCCCGACGAGGTGAAGTACGTCGGGCTCGACCGCGCCCAGCAGTACGCCAGGCGCGTCGGCATCGCCCCCGAGACCGACTGCGGCAAGGCCGTGGACGCCTCCGTCGCCGGGGTGCTGCAGAGCCACGGCTGCGTCACCATGCTGCGGGCCACGTACGTCGACCAGACGGCCTCCTTCGTCTTCACCGTGGGCGTGGCCGTGCTGAAGGACGAGGAGTCCAGGATCTCGGCCGGCGAAGAGCTCACCCAGGACGACCGCGTGGGCGTGCTGCCGGTGCCGTTCCCCGCCACGGTCGCCGAACGTTTCGGGCCCGACCAGCGCCAGCGCACCGGCTGGGTGGGCGCGGGGCCGTACCTGGTGTTCTCCACGGGCGGCTACACCGACGGGCGCACCAGGGCCGCGATCCCGCCGGAGGAGATCCTGCACAGCGAGCTGTGGCCGGCCGCCAAGTCCATCGGCAACCAGATCGCCTACTTCCTGGCGGACCCGCCCAAGGTGCCGCCCTGTACCCAGGGGAACGTGTGCTGACTGCCGTTCGCGTGCTCACGGCCGCGATCCTCGCCCTGTCCGGGACCGCCGCCGACCCCGTCAGGGAGCAGCAGCAGTGGGTGCTCGACGCGCTCAACGTCGAGCAGGCGTGGACGGTCACCAAGGGCGAGGGCGTCACCGTCGCCGTCGTGGACAGCGCCGTGGACACCGGGGTCAAGGAGCTGAAGGCCCGCGTGGACAGCGGCCCCGACATGACCAGCGGCACGAGCACGCGCGACCTGCCGCCCGGCAGGCACGGCACCGCCATGGCCGGGCTGATCGCCGGCTCCGGCGCGGGCGGCGGCTTCGTCGGCGTCGCCCCCGGCGCGCGCATCCTGTCGCTGCCCATGGTCATCGACGACGAGCCCGCCGTGAGCGTGCCGCCGCTGGACAGCGAGCAGACGGTGACGGAGAGCCCGCTGGCCCGCGCCCTGCGCTACGCCGCCAACCACGGCGCCCAGGTCATCAGCATGTCGATCGGCTCCTACGGGCCGCTGCGGTCGGAACGCGAGGCCGTCTCGTACGCGCTGGGCAAGGGTGCGGTGCTCGTCGCCGCCGTCGGCAACGACGGCCAGACCCAGTACGCCAAGGAGAAGAGCACCTCCTACTGGAGCTTCCCGGCCGGCTACCCCGGTGTCATCGGCGTGGCGGCCACCGACAAACAGGGCAGGCGGGCCACGTTCAGCAGCGACAACCTCTCCGTGCTGGTCGCCGCGCCCGGTGTCGGGGTGCCCGTGCTCAAGCGCGACAGCGGCTACGAGCTGTCGGAGGGCACCAGCTCGGCCGCCGCATTGGTCGCCGGGGTCGCCGCGCTGGTCAAGTCGCGCTACCCGGACCTGCCGCCCGAGCAGGTCGCCCAGGCGCTGGCGTCTAGCTCCCGAGGCCGGCCCGCCACCGGATACGACGACCAGATCGGCTTCGGGGTCGTGGACGCCGCCGCCGCGCTGAACGCCGCCGACCGGCTGACCGGGGCCAAGCGCAGCATCGTGCCGGGAATGGAGCACTTCGGGCAGGGTGCGGACTCTCCCGTGCCGACCCCGCCGGGGCCCGATCCGCTGCGCCTGTGGCTCTACGGGGGCGGGGTGCTGGTGGCGCTGGTCGCCTTCTGCGGCGCGATCATCGTCCTCAACCAGCGCAAGGAGCAGGGATAACGACCGGTTTCATGATGAGGAGAAGATCCGCTATGGTCCCCCGTCATGGGATACGAGCTGCGGGTGGTGCGCGAGTCGCCACTCGCCTTCGCGGAGCTTGCGAAGGCCATCGCGCCGGCCGGTTTCGAGCTGCACGGAACTGACGAGATCGTGATCGGTCACGGGGGCGACGCGCACCTGGTGGCCCGCTGGCAGGGCCAGCTCGTCGGCGAGCCCGGCTCCGACTGGCAGGTGGCCCAGCTCCTGCGCCTGTCCACCGCGCTCGGCGCCCGCCTGGTGGGCGAGGACGGCGAGGTGTACACGCTGAACGACGGCGTCATCGAGGTCTCGGCGGCCGGCGGCGTGGTGGAGATCGGCAAGTTCGAGGAGATCATCGACGCCGGGCCGGCGGCGTGGAGTCCGTGAACCCCTTCGCCGAACGGGTGCTCGACCTGGTCGAACGCATCCCGCCCGGCAAGGTGCTGGCGTACGGCGACATCGCCGAATACCTCGGCGAGGGCGGCCCCCGCCAGGTCGGCAAGGTGATGTCCACGTGGGGCGGCGGCGTGCCGTGGTGGCGCGTCGTCCACGCCGACGGCACCGCCGCCGCCCCCGACCACCTGCGACGATGCCTGGCCCACTGGCGCGAGGAGGGCACTCCGCTGCGCGGCGAGCGGGCGGACATGCGCCTGGCCCGCTGGGACGGGCGCACAGGGAATGTTCAGTAATTCAGTAGATTTTCAGTAACCCATCTGACCTGCGGTTTCGCTGAACGGGCGATTCTGTGACATGTGACGGCCCTTACCATGGGCAGAACACTGATGGCGGCCCGAAAGGCGGTGCCTCCCTTATGGCAACCGGCGTCACAGCCCAAAGCCAGGGCGGCGATTCGCTCGCCGACCGCCTGAAGGCTGTCCAGGATCTCTGCGATCGTGGCGAGCCTCTCGAAGCGGTCATGCGAGCGGTCGGCCCCGGCGGCCGCGACGCGGCGTTCGACACCGAAGTGCTCAGCGGCCCACTCGGGAACCGCATCGAGCTGGCGGTCAAACGCGGCGCCGCGCGGCGGCGGGAAATGCTCGACCTCGTGCGTCCTTATCTCAAGGGCGTCGACTCGGGCGTCAAACGCGACCTGCCGGTCGCCCGTCGCGTCCTCTGCCACCTGATCGAGCACCGCCCCGACGGCGAACTCGTCGAGGGCGAGACGCTCGCGACGGTGGTCACGGCGGCGGCGGAGCCGTCCAAGCGCATCCGCAAGGGCCTGCGCTGGTACGCCGACCTGCCCTTCCGCGACGAGCTGCCACCCGATCTGTACCGTCTGCGGCGCGCCGACCTGGTGCCGGTGACCCACATCGACGACATCGTCTGGGCCGACGGCAAGCTGCGCGTGACCGGCTTCGCCTACCTCGCGGGCCTGTCGGTCCGCAGCCGCAGGTTCAACTGGGCCACCGTGGTGCTGCGCGGGCCGCGCTGGCTGCCGCCGATCCGCATGCGCACCCGCCGCGTCCTCGCCCCCGAGGCCACCCACGGCGCGCGCGAGCCCGGCTGCAACTACGACTGGTCGGGCTTCACCGCCGAGCTGAGCCCGTGGCCGCTGCGCTGGCGCGGCGCGGTGCGCGGCGTGGTGCACGGGGTGCGGCGGCGCATGCGGCACCGGCCCTCCGTGCCCGACGCGACCACGTGGCGGGCCGAGATCGTGTTCTGGAGCCGGGGCGCGCGGGCCACGGGCCTGCTGCGCGGCTCCTCGGCCGGCCGTCCCGAGCGGCCCTCCGGGCTCAGGCTGCGGCCCGGCTGGTGGGTGCGGCCGGTCTGGACCTCCGACCGGGCGCTGCAGGTCGTGCTCCAGCCCAACCGGGCCGAGCTGACCGGCGTGCGGCTCGACGGCGACCGCCTCGAACTGAAGATCTCCCTGCCCGGACGGCAGGTCACCAAGGGTCACGCCCGGCTGGGCGGCCACCGCATCGCCGCCGACTTCACCCCGTCGGGCGGCGGCACCGAGGTCCTGGTCGGCCTGGCCGTGCCCGCCCTGCTCCAGGAGAAGGACGGCCGGCGGCTCTGGGTCGAGCCCAAGGGCGACCCGGCGGCCTCCGTCATGCTGGCCGACCTGGTCGAGACCCGCACGCCCGTGGGCGACCGCGAGATCACCGTGCTCGGCGACCGGCGCGACCGCGTCGTGGTCTCCGCCCACCGCATCCGTCCCGTGATCACCTCAGCGGTCTGGGAGGGGTCGGCGCTGGTCCTGCGCGGCGACTACCCCGACGCCCCCGGCCCGCGCGCGCTCACGCTGCGGCACCGGTCGGGGCTGTCCTACCTGCTGCCGATGGAGCGCTCCGGCGCGCAGTTCTCCGTGCGGGTGGAGCCCGGGGGCATGGACCGCTTCGGCGAGCCGGTGCCGCTGTCCTCCGGCACGTGGAACATGTCGCTGCGGCATCCGTCGGGCGAGATCGTCCCGCTGCGGGTGGACCACGCGGCCCTGGCCGGCCTCGACGAGGAGCCGCGCACGATCGGCGGCCACGTCTTCCGCATGCTCTCGACCCGGTTCGACGTGCCGGTGATCAACGTGGAGGAGGCCCGGCCCGCCGACGAGCGCGGCGTCGCGGGCACCCACGTGCTGCGCCGCGTCTTCTACCCGGCCCAGCGCACCGAGCCGCTGCGCGACTCGACCGTCTACGTCGTCAACGACGGCCGTCACTACTCCGACAGCGTCCGCGCGATCTACGAGGAGCGGCTGCGCAGGGGCGACGACCGTGAGCACATCTGGATCGTCAAGGACGGCGCGTTCGTGCCGCCCGGCGGCGCCACCGTTGTCCGCGCGGGCAGCCGTGAGCACCATGAGGCGCTCGCCCGCTCCCGCCACATCGTCGCCAACTCCTTCCTGCCCGCCTGGTTCCGCGCCAGGGAGGACCAGGTGGTGCTGCAGACCTGGCACGGCACGCCGGCCAAGACGATCGGCAACGACCAGTCCCACATGAACCGCGACCCGAAGCCGCCCATCTGGCACCGCCAGGCGGCCGAGGTGCGCGGCTGGGACCTGCTGCTGTCGCAGTCCGCCTGGGCCACGCCGGTGCTGCGCAAGGCGTTCGGCTACAAGGGCGAGGTGCTGGAGAGCGGCCTGCCGCGCAACGACGTGCTCAACGCGCCCGACCGCGACGCCCTGGCGGCGGCCGTGCGCGAGCGGCTGGGGCTGGCCGAGGGCAAGCGCGTGGTCCTGTACGCGCCCACCTGGCGCGACTACGACCGCAAGAACGCCATGGTCAAGCTCGACCTGGCCAAGGCCCGCGAGGCGCTGGGCGCCGACCACGAGATCCTGGTCCGCGCCCACCCGATGCAGGCCATGCCCGCCGTCCCCGACATCGCCCACGACGTCACTTCTTATCCGGACATGGCGGATCTGCTGCTGGTGGCCGACGTCCTGGTGACCGACTACTCCTCGGTCATGATCGACTTCGCCTGCACCGGCAAGCCGATCGTGCTGTACGGCTACGACCTGGCCAAATACTCCGCCAAGCGCGGCCTCTACCTCGATCTGCCCGAGCTGGCTCCCGGGCCGCTGCTCTCGACGTCGGCCGAGGTGGTGGCGGCGCTGCGGTCGATCGACGAGGTGGCGGCGGCGCACGCCGACCGCTACGACGCCTTCCGCGCCACGTTCGCCCCGCGCGACGACGGCAAGGCCACGGCCCGCGTCGTCGACCACCTGTTCTCCTGAGCCGCCCCTCTCCCGCTCCGGCGGGGGAGGGCGCGGGAGGGCGCTGCCGGGCGCGTCAGAAGAGGTCGGGGAGGTTCCCCGGCAGCGGGTAGGTCTTGTTCGGGTCGTAGTCGAACAGGAAGCTGAGGTCGGCGGTCTTCAGCAGGATGTCGTCCGGCAGGCTCTCGACGAACAGGTAGAGCAGCGCCGACAACGTGGTGCCGCAGACGATCTCCCCGGAGCCGATGAGCTTGCGGATGTTGGCCAGCGGCACCCACTCCACCCGCTCGGCCTCCCAGGGGTCGGACGGCGGGCCGATGCGGGTGGCCGACTCGGCGCGGTAGAGGTGGTTGAGACCGTCGGAGAAGCCGTTGCTGGGCTGCACCGACAACATCGGCCGCAGCGGGCCGGGACGCCAGCCGGTCTCCTCCTCGACCTCCCGCGCGGCGGCGGCCATCGGCATCTCGCCGTCCTCCACCCCGCCGAGCGGGATCTCCCACCCCCAGGTGTCGGTGATGAACCGATGCCGCCAGATCAGCAGCACGCGGTCCTTGTCGTCGGTGACGACGGCGCCCGCTCCCGGGGCCGTGCGGACGAGGCGGTGGTCGAGGCGGCGCCCGTCGGGCAGCTCCACGTCCGCGACCCGTATGTCCAGCCATTGGTCGAGATAGAGGGACTTCTCGGAGTGGACCTGCCAGCGCATCTGATCAGCTCCCGCGCGTGTAATGTTTACTCTACGTTACTAGTCATTACGCTCCGTGCGCGACCGATCGGCGTGACTCCCCTGCACGGCTCGCCGGACGGCTCCGGTGAAGCTCCTGGCGAACAAAGCGCCCGGCGTGTCACGAGAAAACTGGCATTTGCCTAGATACGGTAGGCGGATCGCTGGAGGAGACCGGGCAAGTCGGCACGATCTACCCCTGTGGTCTGGTGGAATCTAGTGCTGTGAGTGCTCAGACCTGGCGGTTGGTGCGAAGAGGCAGTGGCGGGCCCGATGTGCCCCCTGCGCTGGATGAGCACCAGCGTGCCGTGGTCGAGCACGAAAGCGGGCCGCTGCTCGTCCTCGCTGGTCCGGGCACCGGCAAGACCACCACGATCGTCGAGAGCGTGGTCCACCGGATCGAGCGGCGCGGCCTCGACCCCGAGCGCGCGCTCATCCTGACCTTCAGCCGCAAGGCCGCCGAGGAGCTGCGCCGCCGCGTCACGGGCCGGCTGCGCCGCACCACCCGCACCCCGGTGGCCATGACCTTCCACTCCTACGCGTACGCGATGCTGCGCCGCGAGTGCGTGCTGGCGGGCAAGGCCCCGCCGCGCCTGCTCACCGGGCCGGAACAACTGCTGGAGATCCGGCGGCTGCTCCACGGCGAACTGGAGCTCGGCGCGCCCGACTGGCCCCCGTCGCTGCGCGAGCCGCTGCGCACCCGCGGCTTCGCCGAGGAACTGCGTGACTTCCTGTCCCGCGCCCACGAGCGGGGGCTCGACGCCGCGCGGCTGATCGCGCTCGGCCGCGTGCACGGGCGCGCCGACTGGGCCGCGGCCGGGCTCTTCTACGAGCGTTACCAGGACCGCTTCGACCTCGCGCCGGAGGAGACCTACGACTACGCCGAGCTGGTCGGCGCCGCCGCCGCGCTGCTGGCCGCGCCGCAGGCGCGCGAACGCGAGCGGGCCGCCCACGACGTCGTGTTCGTCGACGAGTACCAGGACACCGACCCGGCGCAGGAGATGCTGCTGACCCAGCTCGCCGGCGACGGCCGCGACCTGATCGCGGTCGGCGACCCCGACCAGTCGATCTACGGGTTCAGGGGCGCCGACGTGCAGGGCATCATGAAGTTCCCCGAACGCTTCCGGACGCTCGACGGCCGCGAGGCGCCCGTGGTGGCGCTGCGCGTGTGCCGCAGGAGCGGATCCGAGCTGCTGGCGGCCTCCCGCCGGGTGGCGGCCAAGCTGCCCGTGGCCCCCGCGCCCGAGCACGACCAGCGTCACGGTCACCGCGACCTCGTGGCGCCGGTCGAGGCCGAGGCCGGCGAGGCACGCGTGCTGCTGGCCGACAGCACCAGCCAGGAGGCCGCGATCGTGGCCGACACGCTGCGCCGCGCCCACCTGATCGACGGGGTGCCGTGGCACCGGATGGCGGTGCTGGTCCGCTCGGCCAGGCGGCAGGTGCCGCTGCTGCGGCGAGCGCTGGTCAACGCCGGGGTGCCGACGATGATCGCGGGCGACGAGGTGCCGATCGCGCAGGAGCCGGGCGTGCGCCCGCTGCTCACGATGTTGCGGGTGGCGCTCGACCCGCCCTTCCTCGACGAGGGGGTGGCCGAGGAACTGCTGACCGGCCCGCTCGGGGGCACCGACATGATCGGCGTGCGCCGCCTGCGCCGCGCCCTCAAGATCGCCGAGAACGAGGCCACGGCCGTGGCCGCCGCCGAGGCCGCCGCGCACCCCGAGGACCCGGTGTCCGGCGAGGTTCCCGAGGAGGTCGAGGGGCTGCCGTTCAAGGCGCGCTCGTCCGGTGAGTTGCTCGTGGCGGCCGTCAAGGACGTGCGCGAGCTGACCCGCGTCGAGCCGCACGTCGCGCTCCCCGCCGAGCGCGTGGCGAAGCTGCTGACCGCCGCCCGCGAGGCCGCCCGCCAGGACGGCACCGCGGAAGACCTGCTCTGGAGGATCTGGCACGAGAGCGGCCTGGGCTCCCGCTGGAGCGAGCAGAGCCTGTCGGGCGGCCCCAGGGGCGCGCAGGCCGACCGCGACCTCGACGCGGTGGTGGCGCTGTTCGACCACGCGGCCAGGTTCGTCGACCGCATGCCGATGGCGGGCCCCGAGGTGTTCCTCGACGACCTGGCCGCCCAGGAGATCCCCGGCGACACGCTGGCCGAGCGCGCCCCCGACGGCGACGCCGTCCGCGTGCTGACCGCCCACCGGGCCAAGGGCCTGGAATGGGACGTCGTGGTGGTGTCGGGCGTCCAGGAGGGCGTCTGGCCCGACCTGCGCCTGCGCGGGTCGCTGCTGGGCGTGGAGGACCTCGTCGAGGTGGTGGAGGGCGGTGAGCCGAACAAGACGTCGCTGGTCTCCAAGCTGCTGGCCGAGGAGCGCAGGCTCTTCTACGTGGCCGCCACCAGGGCCAGGCTCCGGCTGGTGGTCACGGCCGTGGGCGGCGAGGACACCGACGAGCGCCCGTCGCGGTTCCTGTCGGAGCTGCTGCCGGGCGCGGTGGAGTCGGCCACGGTCGACGACCACGCCCGCTGGCTGAACATGCCGGCTCTGGTGGCCGATCTGCGCAGCGCGGTCACCGACCCCACCAAACCGCGCAGGGTGCGCCACGAGGCCGCGCGGCAGCTCGCCCGCCTGGCCGCCGCCGGCGTGCAGGGCGCCCACCCCAACGACTGGTACGCGCTCACCCCGATCTCCGACGACCGCCCCCTGAGCTGGCCCGGCGACGTCGTGAGCATCTCGCCGTCGGCGGTCGAGAGCTTCACCAAGTGCGGCCTGCGCTGGCTGCTGGAGACGGCCGTCGGCGCGGCGGGCACCAGCACCGCCCAGGGCCTGGGCAACATCATCCACGCCCTGGCCGTGCTGGCGGCCACCGATCTGCCCAGCGAGGACCTGCTGGGCGAGCGCCTCGACCGGATCTGGAACGACCTCGACTTCGGCGGCGTCTGGTACAACCGCAAGCAGCGCCAGGTGGCCGAGCAGATGATCGGCAAGTTCCTGCGCTGGCACAAGGAGAACCCGCGCGAGCTGGTGGCCCTGGAGGAGGCGTTCACGGCGATGGTGTCGGAGGGCGTCCAGATCAAGGGCCGCGTCGACCGGGTCGAGCGCGACTCCGACAACCGCGCGGTGATCATCGACCTCAAGACGGGCGGCTCCAAGCCCAAGGCGGGCGACATCGAGCGCCATCCGCAGCTCGGCGTCTACCAGCTCGCCGCGCTGCTGGGCGCGTTCGCCCGCCACGGCATGACCGAGCCGGGCGGCGCGGCGCTGGTGCAGGTCGGCAAGGCGGCCGGCAAGAACGACGCGCTGGAGCAGAAACAGGGCCCGCTGGGCGACGACAAGGACCCGGGCTGGGCCGGAGACCTGGTCGACACCGTGGCCACCGGCATGTCGGGCCCGTTCTTCCAGGCCAAGGTCAACGACGGCTGCCGTACGTGCGCGGCCAGGGCGAGCTGCCCGGTCAACGACAGCGGGGGTCAGGTGTGCTGAACCCCGCCGAACTCGCCGGCAAGCTCGGCGTCCTCGCGCCCACCCCCGAGCAGGCGACGGTCATCGAGGCCCCGCTGGAACCGATGGTCGTCATGGCCGGGGCCGGCTCGGGCAAGAGCGAGACCATGGCCGGCCGGGTGGTCTGGCTGGTCGCCAACGGCCTGGTCAAACCGGAGAACGTGCTGGGCCTGACCTTCACCCGCAAGGCCGCCGCCGAGCTGGCCACCAGGGTCAGGGAGCGGCTCGCCGGCCTGGCCGAGGCCGGGCTGGTCGAGCCGGGCGCGCTCGACAACGAGCCGACCGTGTCCACCTACCACGCCTACGCCGCCCGCCTGGTCACCGACCACGCGCTGCGCGAGGGCATGGAGCCCACCATGCGGCTGGTCACGCCCGCCGTGTCGTGGCAGCTCGCCTCCCGCGTGGTGGCCGGGTACGACGGCCCGATGGACCGCGTCGAGCTGGGCCCGCCCTCGGTCACGGCCGCCCTGCTGGAGCTGGCGGGCGAGCTGTCCGAGCACCTGCGCTCGCCCGCCGACGTGCGCCGGATCGGCGAGTGGCTGCACGGCGCGCACGAGCTGCTCCCCGGCCGGACCACGCTGGCCCAGCGCAAGCCGCTCAACGTGCAGGCGGCCAGGCAGCAGTTGCTGCCGCTGGTGGAGGCGTACGAGCGGCTCAAGCGCGCCCGCGAGGTCATCGACTACGGCGACCAGATGTCGCTGGCCGCCCGGATCGCCGCCAACCATAAGGAGGTCGGCGAGATCGAGCGCGGGCGCTACTCCGTGGTCCTGCTCGACGAGTACCAGGACACCAGCCACGCCCAGCTCGTCCTGCTGCGCGCGCTCTACGGCGGCGGCCACCCGGTCACGGCCGTGGGCGACCCGTGCCAGTCGATCTACGGCTGGCGCGGCGCCTCGGCGGGCAACCTGCGACGCTTCGCGCGTGACTTCCGCACCGCCGCCGGCGACCCGGCCCCGGTCCGTCAGCTCAGCGTCAGCTTCCGCAACGGCGACCGCGTGCTCGACGTGGCCGCCCGCGTGCAGCTCCCGCTGCGCATGGAGGCCCGCGAGGTGCCGGTGCTGGTCCCCGGCGCCAACCGGGTCGAGCGGGGCCGCGTCACCTGCGCCTTCCACGAGACCGCCGAGGACGAGGCCAGGTGGATCGCCGACGGCGTCGCCCGCCTCCTCGGCCAGGAGACCGCCCCCGACGGCCTGCCCTGGGGCGAGAAGGAGCGCAAGAAGACGCTCGCCCTGCAACCCCAGGACGTCGCGATCCTGGCCCGCAAGCGCTCGCAGTTCCCCGCCCTGCGCCGGGCGCTGGAGGATCGCGACATCCCGGTCGAGGTGGTCGGTCTGGGCGGTCTGCTGACCGTGCCCGAGGTGAACGACATCGTGGCCACCCTGCGCGTCCTGTACGACCCCACGGCGGGCGACGCGCTGGCCCGGCTGCTGGCCGGGCCCCGCTGGCGGATCGGCCCCGCCGACCTGCGGGTGCTCGGCGAGCACGCCCGCACGCTGGCCCGCGAGCTGAGCGAGAGCGGGCGCGAGTCGGACCCGCTCGACCAGGTGGTGGCCGACCTCGCCGAGGAACGCGGCAGCCTGGTGGACGCCCTCGACGAGCTGCCCGACCGGGAGGAGTGGCTGGAGCCGTTCTCGCCGCTGGCGCGCACCCGGCTCGTGGCGCTCGCCCAGGAGCTGCGCCACCTGCGCGCGCACACCGCGCAGCCGCTGCCCGACCTGATCAGCGAGGTGGAGCGCAGGCTCGGCCTCGACATCGAGGTGGCCGCGCGCAGCGGCGCGGTGGGGGCGTTCGCGGCGCGGGCCGACCTCGACGCGTTCCTCGACGCGGCCTCCCGGTTCGCCGGCGACGCGGAGGACCCGACGCTGGGGGCGTTCCTGGCCTACCTCCAGGCGGCCGAGAGCGAGGAGTTCGGCCTGGAGGCGGGCCGGGTCGGCGAGAGCAACAGCGTCAAGCTGATGACCGTGCACGCCTCGAAGGGCCTGGAGTGGCCGGTCGTGGTGGTGCCCGGCCTGTCGCAGCTCGTCAGCTCGAAGGGGACGATCGCGATCGGCAGCATCTTCCCCGCCACGCCGGTCATGAACAGCCGGTGGACCGAGAACCCGCGCAAGCTCCCGTACGCGCTGCGCGGCGACGTGGCCGACCTGCCCAGGCTGTCCGGGCTGAGTAAGGAGGAGCTGGCGGCGTTCGACGAGCACTGCCGCGAGCGCGACCTGATGGAGGAGCGCCGGCTCGCGTACGTCGCGGTGACCCGCGCCCACTACCACCTGATCGCCTCCGGCTACCGCTGGGGCAGCGCCACCAAGCCGCTGGAGCCGTCCGACTTCCTGCTGGAGATCCGCGACACCGCCGACCGTGTCTCGGTCTGGGCCGCGGACCTCGAGGAGGGGGCCTCCAACCCGCTGCTGGCCGAGCCCGCGGAGGCCACCTGGCCGGTCACCCCCGAGGGGCTGCGCTACGAGTCCGTGCTCGACGGCTCCCACCTGGTCGAGGCCGCGCTGGCCGGCACGCTGGGCCCCTACCAGGACGAGCCGATCAAGCCGTTCGAGGAGGAGCGGCTGCGGGCCTGGGAGCGCGACACCGAGCTGCTGCTGCGCGAGCGGGAGCTGCACCGGCGCAGGCCCGCCACCACGGTCGAGCTGCCGATGAAGCTGACCGTGTCCTCGCTGGTCACGCTGGCCGCCGACCCGCGCGAGCTGGCCCGCCGGATCCGCCGGCCCGTGCCGGTCGAGCCCGCGCCGCTGGCCCGCCGGGGCACCTCGTTCCACAAGTGGCTGGAGACGCGGTGGGACCAGCAGCGGCTGATCGACGACCTGGAGCTGTACGACGAGGAGCTCGAAGAGGCCGACGTGCGGCTGGCGGAGCTGCAGGAGCGGTTCGAGGAGAGCGAGTGGGCCGACCGGCGGCCGCTGGATCTCGAGGTGCCGTTCGAGACCATGATCGCCGACCGGCTGGTGCGCGGGCGCATGGACGCCGTCTTCGAGCGCTCCGGCGGCGGCTACGAGGTCGTCGACTGGAAGACCGGGCAGCCGCCCAGGGGCAAGAAGGCCGCGAAATCCGCCTCCGTGCAGCTCGCCGCGTACCGGCTGGCCTGGTCGCACCTGGCGGGGGTGCCGCTGGAGGAGGTGGGGGCGGCCTTCCACTACGTGCGCGCCAACCGCACCGTCCGCCCGGTGGACCTGCTCGACGAGGCCGGCCTGGTGGCGCTGATCGAGCGCGTCACGCCCGCAGATAGGCGAAGGCCGGCTTCGGGTGCATGAGGAAGTCGTGGTGGGAGATGTTCCAGGCGTAGGCGCCGGCCATCTCGAACACCACGGTGTCCCCGACCCGCACCGAGGTCACGACGTTCCGGGCGAGGACGTCTTTCGGGGTGCAGAGCTGGCCCACGAACGTGACCGGCTCCCCGCCGAGCCCGGCCCCGTCCGCCGCGCCCGTGGGCAGCACGGTCAGCGGCTGGTCGTGCCCCTTGGTCGCCGGCGTCCGCAGGTGGTGGGTGCCGCCCAGCAGGATCGCGTACGCCTGGCCGCGCACCCGCTTCACGTCCACGACCCTGGTCACGTAGTAGCCGCAGTAGACGGTCAGCGCCCGTCCCGGCTCGATCCGCAGCCGCCTGCCCCGCCCCAGCCCGGCCAGCCCCGCCCCGTACGCGGCCCAGTCGAAGCGTGACCCGGGCGACTCGTACGACACCGCCATCCCGCCCCCGAGGTTGACCTCCTCGTAGGCGTCGATCGGCAGCCGGCGCGCCAGATCGAGCAGGGGCCCGGCGTCGAGCCCGCTGGCCAGGTGGGTGTGCAGGCCGCGCAGCCGGACGCGGTCGCCGAACAGCGGCAGGCACTCCGCGACGCCGTCCTCGTCCATCCCGAACGGGCCGCTCATCGTCAGCGCCGCCCCCTCGACCGGCAGATCCGGGTTGAGCCGCAGCAGCACGTCGGCCGCCAGCCCGGTGGCCACGAGGCGGCGCAGCTCGTTCGGGGACTCGACGTGGATGCGGTGGTGCGGCAGGCGCAGCTCGGCGTCGGTCTTGCCGGGGCCGCCGAGCGCCACCCCGACGTCCGGGAACAGGCCCGTGACGTGCGCGTGCTCGCCCGCCGACGACACCTCGAACCCGTCCACGTGCCCGGCCAGCACCCGCAGCACCTCGGCGTCGGGGTTGGCCTTGACGGCGTAGTACAGCTCGGTCGCCCCCAGAGCGCGCCGTACGGCCGTCAGGTGCGCGTCCAGCGCGGGCAGGTCGTAGAGATAGGCGGGTACGGCGGGAAGGGCCGCAGCGGCCTCCAGGACGCCGGAGCCGATCATGCGAGGGGGTTCGCGATCGGGACGTAGCCGGCCGCGCGGTCGGCGCTCCTGGCCCAGCGCACCCCCAGGTTCGCCTTGGCCGGCAGTGGCGCGCCCGCGAGCAGGTCCGACAGGGGCAGCGGCCACCCGAGTCCGGCGGCCTGCCGGGCGATCAGCTCACGGGCGTCGAGCCACAGCTCACGCAGCAGCAGGTCGTCCGGGCCGGCGAGGGTGGCGGCGATCTCGGTGAGGTGGTTGACGAGCAGGCAGTAGACCACGCGGGCCCAGCCGCGCTCGGCGTCGTGGGTCAGCGCGCGGGCCACCTCGGGCTGCAGCCCGCCGAGGTCGTGGCGGCCCGCGACGAGCTTGGTGCCCTCCAGGTCGCGGAAGACGGCCTGCGTGGGCGTGTCCGAGTCGTCCAGCCCGACCAGCACGTTCTGCAGGTGGGGCTCCAGCACCACGCCGTGCGCGAAGTACAGGTCCAGGACCGGCAGCGCGACCACCGTCACGTACGCGCGCCACCACGCGCGCGGGTCCTTGGCCGGCGCGTCCACCGCGAGCGCCCCGGCCAGGACCGGGGTCACGCCGGGGGAGCAGACCGCCCAGGGGCTCTGCCTGACGATCACCCCCAGCCCCTCGTGCAGCCGGCTCCCGGGCACGGCCGACCGGTACCCCGGCTCGGGCAGCCAGCGGGTCTCGGGATGCCTGGTCGCGATCTCGGCGAACACCGGCCCCAGCCGCTCGGTCAGCTCCACCGCCCCGGTCAGCTCGTACCAGGCGTTCTTCCGCACGCAGTTGGTGATCCGCACGTCGAGGGAGAACTTCAGGCAGACCTCGGCCTCCGGGACGTACACGGTCCGCACCGACGACGTCGGCACCGCCACCGGGCCCGGCCCCAGGTCGATCAGCTCGTCCCCCAGCGCGGGCCTGAGCAGGTCGAGCTGCCACGGATGCGCGGGCAGCACGCGGTACCCGTCGGGACCGCGGCCGATCCCGTCCAGCGCCGAGGTGTCGCCGCCCTCGGCCAGCACGTCCTCCCGCACGCCGAGCAGCCTGAGGGGGAAGCGGGCGTGCGCCTCCGGCGCGTAGGCCAGCCAGCCGGCCCCGCCCCGCGCCTTGGGGCTGGGGTGGAACGGATGCCCGTACACCAGCGCCTGCTCCGAGGCCAGCCACGGATCGGCGGGCGGCACGGCCCCCGCCCTGGCCCGCAGGATCGCGGCCACGGCGTCCCTGCTGGCCGCCACCTGCCCGGCGAACTCGCCGTTGTGCCCCTGCAACTCCGTCTCGACCAGCCGGATCAGCTCGCCGGTCGAAAGCGGGCGCCAGGAGCCGTCCTCCAGCCGCTCGGGCGGCCCCTCGAAGCGCAACGCCGCCCCGCCGTGGGTGCGGGCCCGCAGCAGCGTGCCCGCCACCCGCAACAGCACGTACGGCGGCGCCGGCCACACCAGGCCGCGCGGCCCGGCCACCTCCCGCACGCAGCAGCGCAGCAGGGCCGCCAGCGTCGCCTCCTCGGCCGGGCCGCAGGGCGCGTCGATGGCCAGTCCGTGCATGTTCAGGCTCTCCTCAGGTAGTTCGGCCCGCTGGTGCCGTAGAACTTGTTGACGTCGCCCGCGCCGGAACGCTCCCTGGCGACGAGCGTCCCAGCGGTGATCATGGACTTGCCGGTCAGCCTGGCCGCGTCGAGCGTCCTGGCGCGCAGGAGCCTGGCCATGGGGTCGTCGCCGTACTCGTCGAGCGCCTCGGCCAGCGTGTCCCGCAGCAGCGCGGACGCCCGGTCGTGGGGCAGCGCCCCGAACACCACGGCGGCGGCCGACAGGTGCAGCGTGATGGTCACGAAGACGTCGGCCAGGGCGTGGGGGTCGTCGTTCAGCATGCGCCGGTCGGCGAACTCCGGCACCCGGGCCCCCGACGCCCGCAGCCTCGACGGGGAGGCCAGCAGGCCGTCGTTGTCCTTGACCAGCAGCCGCATGCGCCCGCCCTGGAAGAGCAGCGCCAGGTTCTGCTGGTGGGCCTCCAGGGCGACACCGTGGCGGACGAAGAGCCGCACGTTCCAGCCCAGCAGCAGCCGCAGGTAGTCCGGCAGCACGTCGCCCGGTTCGCCGCCCGGTTCGTCGGCCAGTTCGTCGAGCACCCCGGGCACGCCGAGCGCGGCGACGGGCACGATCTTCCCCTCGGGCAGCCGCCTGACCATCCAGGCGAGGTACTCGTGCCCGCCGTGCGCGTACGTCTGCTCGTCGGCGAGCACCACGCCGGGCCCGGCCAGCTCCCGCAGCAGCAGTTCGGCCCGCGCGCCGTCGGCCAGCGTGCCCGGCTTGATCGAGCGCCGGTTCCTGACGCCCAGGGTGCTGATCGGCAGCGGCAGCTTGACATGCAGGCGCGGCCCCACCTCGACGGTCCGCATGGACAGGGTCGGCCGCACCGTGACGGCCGCCCGGTCCAGCATCCGCACCCCGCCGATCCGGCGCACCTCGGCCACGGCCAGTGGATGCACCGGGAACAGCACCTCGTCCGGCCCGGCCAGGCCGGCGTGCCCGTCCGGCAGGACGTCAGCCGGCAGGCACGCGGCGGAGCCCGGCGCGAGCGCGGCGCGCGGGACGGCCGCCCACCGCAGCTCGAAGGCGGGCCCGAACTCCGGCGCGTAGGCGAGCAGGTCGCTCTCGCCCAGCCCCATCCGTGCCCGTGACGTCGGATAGACCGGATGGTCGACGGCCGCCGCCGACGTCTCGTACGAGGGCCGCGCCACCTGGTGCCCGCGCTCGTCGTGCAGCTCCAGCGCGGCCAGCGCGGTCAGGCACTCCTCGAAGAAGGCCGCCACCCCTTCGGCGTCGGCCGGGTCGGCGACCTCGGCCAGCGTCTCCAGCACCTGTTCCAGCCCCAGCCGCTCGTCCGCGGCCACCACGAAGTCCTGGAACAGCACCCCGGGAGCCAGCCGCACCCAGCGCCCGTCCGCCAGCGGCAGCCCCACCCCTTCCTTGGTCCTGGTGACGCGGGAGGCCATGCCGCCGTAGTTCTCACGCAACAGGGCGTTCAGCACCCGGGCGGCGAGGTAGGCCTCCCGGGAGCTCATTCGACCACCCACGGCCGCGCGGCCCGGTACTCCTCGACGGCGGCGTCCACCCGCGCCCTGGAGGGTCCCACGGCCCGGATCACGCCCAGGTAGTCGCGATTGGTGCCGGTCAGGGTGACGACGTCGCCCACAGACCGCAGCGGACGGTGCCACAGCCGCACGTCCCCGTCGGTCACGGTCTCGTGGACGGGCGCGTCCTTGATCGTCCCGGCCCGGTCGGCGACGAGGCTGACCGCGCACCCGAAGCCCGTGGCCCGCGGCGGGGCGGGCACGGCGGACCCGAGGTGCGCCCGCAGGATCCACTCGAACAGCGGGACGCCGAGCACGTCCCCGAGCAGGAAGTCGCAGTGGTCCCCGATCGCCCGGTAGTTGACCTCGACGATCCGGGGCCCCGCCGCGGTGAGCACGTACTCGGTGTGGCAGGCGCCGAACCCCACGCCCAGCGCCCGCAGCGCCGCCAGCACGTGGTCGCGCGACTCGTCCGGCCGCGCCCAGTCGAGCCGCTCCTCGACGAAGTGCGGCAGCGCCCCCAGCGTGGTCTCGAACCCGCCCAGCACCCGGGGGCCGTCCTTGTCGCCCAGTGTCTCGAGCGTGCGCAGCGGCCCTTCGAGGTACTCCTCCACGACCAGCGCCGCGCCGGGCCGCCGCCGCCTGATCTCGGCCACGGCCCGGCCCAGGTCCCGCTCGACCAGCATGACGTCCTCGCTGGCCACGCCCTCGCGGGGCTTGACCACGACCGGGTACGGCACGTGCGCGGGCACCGGGTCGAGCGGCCCCAGCCGTACGGAGAAGACCCGCTCGATCCCGGCCTCCGCCAGCCTGCGCCGCATCAGGAACTTGTTCTTGGCCGCCGCGCACGCCCGCCAGTCCTTGCCGGGCAGCCCGAAGTAGTCCGCGGCCAGCGCGGTCTCGGTCTGGAGGTGGTCGGAGTTGGAGAAGATCGCGTCGGGCCTGCCGAGGTGCTCGATCGTGTCGATCAGGGCACGCGGATCCCGTACGTCGCAGAGCACCGCGGACGGATGCCGTCGCGGCCGGTCGGTCAGGATCGTCACCTCGCACCCGAGTGCCTGCGCCGCCGGGAGGAAGCCGTCCGTCACGGAATCGGTTGGTTTGAGCGCGGTCAGGTAGAGCCGCAACGCGAAGGCACCCCCGATGGATCAGGTAAGGCTAACCTAACCCGTCGAATCTTAGCCCCACGGAGATCACTACGGGGCCGGGAAACCGTAATCGTCGGCTAACTGCGAGGTCATAGGATGGCATGGGACTCAGGAGGGGGCGGCACCAGTGGAGACCGCGGAAGAGCAACTCATCGGCCCGCTACTGCTCGCGCGGGGCACCATCGACCGCTCCTCGGCGCTGCGCGCCGACGGCCGGTGGCTGGAGCGGGCCTGGTCGGCGCCCACGACACGGGTGCTCGTCATCGACAACGGCCACACGCTGGTCCGGCGGGTGGCCGACGACGTGCAGGCGGTGCTGTTCACCCCTGACGACGCGCCGCCCGGCCAGCGTTACCTGCTCGGCGTCGAGGACGACGTCGCCTACTTCGCGGTGGCCGCGCCGCTGCCCGGCATCCCCAAGGGCGACGTCAACGGCCGCGTGACGATCCCCATGTCCCTGCTCGACACCCCCGAGGGCGAGCCGGTCGCGGCCGGGCTGCGCCAGGTCGGCGGCCTGCTCGGCGACCGCGACGCCGGCCTGCTGGTCTACGCGGTAGCCCTGGAGGCGTGGCACGCGACCCACGAGTTCTGCCCGCGCTGCGGCGCGCGCACCGACGTGCAGGCCGGCGGCCACATCCGGGTGTGCCCGCGCGACTCCAGCCAGCACTTCCCGCGCGTCGACCCGGCCGTGATCATGCTGGTGCGCGACGAGCACGACCGCTGCCTGCTGGCCCGCGGCCCGCAGTGGCCGGAGGGGCGGCTGTCGATCCTGGCGGGCTTCGTGGAGCCGGGCGAGTCGCTGGAGGCGGCCGTCGTGCGCGAGGTGGCCGAGGAGGTCGGCGTCGTCGTCGCCAACCCGCGCTACCTCGGCAGCCAGCCCTGGCCGTTCCCGCGCAGCCTCATGCTCGGCTTCTTCGCCGAGGCCACCACCACCACGATCACGCCCGACACCGAGGAGATCGCCGAGGCGCACTGGTACTCCCGGCAGGAGCTCGCCCGCGCGCTGGAGTCGGGCGAGCTGCGCCTGCCGCCCCCGGTGTCGATCGCCCGCCGCCTGATCGAGACGTGGTACGGCGGCGAGCTGACCGGCGACTGGTGAACGGCTCAGGCGGCGTCGATCAGGGCCTTGACCTCCGACGCCGACGGGTTCGTCCGCACCACGCGGCCCTTGGCGGTCTCGATCACCACGGTCGGCACCACCTGGTTGCCGTTGTTGACGCTCATCACGAACTCGGCGGCGGAGGGGTCACGCTCGATGTCGACGTCGTCGAAGCTGATGCCCTCGCGGGTGAGCTGGGCCTTGAGCCGCTTGCAAGGGCCGCACCACGTGGTGCTGTAGACCGTGAGCGCCATGTCGGGAGATCCCTCCGAGATCGGGTTACGAAGCGATCCGTGCAACAACGCGCGACGCGCGTCTAATCCCTTCTGCCGTTCGCCGGAGCCCTACCCGATCCGCGAGGCGATCCACGCCTGCACCCGCTCGGCCACGCCCGGCTCCCGGTACAGCGGCGAGCTGTGGTTGGTGCCCGGCTGCGTGAACACCGTCACCGGCACGCCCACCTGCCCGAGCATCTGCTTGAGCAACTGGCTCTGCACCGGCGGCACGAACTCGTTCTGCGAGTGGATGGTCAGCATCGGGGCGTCCTTGCGGCTGGCGTGCCAGGCCACCTCCATGCTGGCCCACACCCGCGAGCACTTGCCCTTGGGCTCGCAGCCGCCGGCCAGCTTGATCGCGGCCTTGCGCAGCCTGCGCTTGTCGGGGTCGGAGGAGCCCGCCCCGTCGGCGTAGGCCCGCAGCGGCGAGATGATCGGCGACAGCCCGACCACGCCCTTGAGCCCGTTGACGCCGTCGCCGTACGTGCCCACCGCCGCCGCGATGTGGCCGCCGGCCGAGAAACCGACCAGCACGTAGTTGCCCGAGTCGAGCGCCCAGCGGTCGGCGTGCCGGCGCGCCATGGCGATGGCGGCCAGCGCGTCGGTGCGCTGCGCGGGCCAGGCCGCGTCGCCGGACAGGCGGTAGTTGAGGTTGAAGACCGTGTAACCCAGCTCGGCGTAGCCGCGGGTGATCTCCTTCATGTACTTCTTGTCGCCGCCGGACCACCAGCCGCCGTGAATGAGGAAGATGCCCGGCCGCTGCTGCCCGTCGGGAGTCCACCAGACGTCCATGGTCTGGCGCTTGTGCGAGCCGTACTGGACGGTCTCCACGGACAACCCGCCGATCCCGTTGGCGTCGACCGGGTTGTCCACGGTGGGGGCGGGAGCCGGGTCCATGGACGCGCCCGCGCTGACGGGTGTGAGCGCGACGGCAGCGAGCGCCAGAGCGCTCACGAAAACCGCAGTTCGCACGGCCTTCCTTTCCCCCATGCACATGGTCGGGCCCCATTGTGGGGGAAAAGACCAGTTCTTTGCACCTTCATGACGACGTACCTACGAAGCCCGGACGAACATACGTCGGGCCGCATGTTGCCAGAATAAAGTGGTTCACCGCCAGCGGCTGGGAGGATACACGGGTGAGCGACGCGGACGACGTACTGATCGGACTCGACCCCGAGCAGCGTGCGGTGGCCGAGGCCGTGCGCGGTCCGGTGTGCGTGCTGGCCGGGGCGGGTACGGGCAAGACCAGGGCGATCACCCACCGCATCGCGTACGCGGTGCGCAGCGGGGTGGCCGACGCGCAGAGCATCCTGGCTGTGACATTCACCACGCGTGCGGCGGGGGAACTGCGCCAGCGCCTGCGCGCGCTCGGCGCGCCCGGGGTGCAGGCCCGCACGTTCCACGCCGCGGCGCTGCGCCAGCTCACCTACTTCTGGCCGCGGGTGATCGGCGGCTCGGCCCCGTCGATCATCGAGTCCAAGCTGCCGATCCTCGGCGAGGCGTGCCGCCGCCTGCGCCTCACCCCCGACCGCTCCGAGCTGCGCGACCTCGCCGCCGAGGTCGAGTGGGCCAAGGTCATGCAGATCGGCCCCGAGGACTACCTCGCCTCCGCCGGCAAACACCACCGCACACCGCCGCTGCCGGCCGAGCGGGTCAGCCGCGTCTACGAGGCGTACGAGCAGATCAGGCGCGAGCGCCACCTCGTCGACTTCGAGACCATCCTGGAGCTGACCGCGGCCGTGATGACCGAGCACCAGGAGGTGGCGGCGCAGATCCGCCAGCAGTACCGCTACTTCGTGGTCGACGAGTACCAGGACGTCAACCCGCTGCAGAAGCTCCTGCTCGACACCTGGCTGGGCGGGCGCGACGACGTCTGCGTGGTCGGCGACCCCAACCAGACGATCTACTCCTTCACCGGAGCCAGCCCGCGCTACCTGACGGGGTTCGGCGTCGAGCACCCCGACGCGGCCGTCATCAAGCTGGTGCGCGACTACCGCTCCACCCCGCAGGTCGTCGACCTGGCCAACCTGGTGATCGCCAAGGGCCGCTCCCCCCACCGCCTGGAGCTGGTGGCGCAGCGGCCCGACGGGCCCAAGCCGGTCTTCGACGAGTACGACGACGAGCCGGCCGAGGCCGCCGGGGTGGCCCGCGCCATCAGGAAGCTGCTCGACAAGGGCGTCCCGTCGCGCGAGATCGCCGTGCTGTTCCGGGTCAACTCCCAGTCGGAGTCGTACGAGGAGGCCCTGTCCAAGGCCGAGATCCCGTACATCCTGCGCGGGGCCGAGCGCTTCTTCGAACGGCCCGAGGTCCGGCAGGCGGTCGTGCTGCTGCGCGGTGCGGCCCGTGCCGCCACCGGCGAGCCCATGGCGTCCGAGGTGCACGTCATCCTGGGCGGCGTCGGCCTGACCCCTTCGCCGCCCGGCGGGGGCAAGGCGAGGGAGAAGTGGGAGTCGCTCAAGGCGCTGGCCGACCTCGCCGAGGACATGGCGGCCAACGGGGCCGACCTGCCCGCGTACGTCGCCGAGCTGGAGCGCCGCGCCGCCGAGCAGCACGCGCCGCCCGTGGAGGGCGTCACCCTGGCCTCGCTGCACGCCGCCAAGGGCCTGGAGTGGGACGCCGTGTTCCTCGTCGGGGTCACCGACGGCATGCTGCCCATCATCTACGCCGAAGGCCCCGAGCAGATCGAGGAGGAGCGCCGCCTGCTCTACGTGGGCATCACGCGCGCCAGGGAGCACCTGTCGATCTCCTGGGCGCTGGCTCGCGCGCCCGGTGGCCGCAAGGGCCGCCGCCAGTCCCGCTTCCTCGACGGCCTGACCGGCCGCGGCTCGGCCCCGCCGCGCCTGACGCCGTCCGGCCGCGAACGCCGCCAGGTGGCCACGCCCGTGAGCTGCCGCGTGTGCGCGAAGACGCTGGTGAACGCCACCGAGCAGAAGCTCGGCCGGTGCTCGGCCTGCCCGGCCGACTACGACGAGGGGCTGCTCGAAAGCCTGAAGTCCTGGCGCACGGCCACCGCGAAGGAGGCCAAGGTGCCGCCGTACGTCATCTTCACCGACGTGACCCTCCAGGCCATCGCCGAGCGCGCCCCGACCACCGAGCAGGAACTGCTCTCGATCGCCGGAGTGGGCAAGGTCAAGCTCGACCGGTACGGCGAGGCCGTCCTGACGCTCTGCCGGGCCGCGTAACCGCCGCGAAACCGAACCGGGCCATCATCGAACAAACCAGACCCCCACTTGGGGTGGGATGGGTGGCAAGTCAAACTTGTCCCAGGGACCGGAGACCACATGGGGGGCGGACGCGTGAACTCGGCGCTGAAAGAGCTGCTGGACCTGCTCGACCTGGAGCAGATCGAGCTCGACATCTTCCGTGGCAGGAGCCCGGAGGAGCGCATCCAGCGGGTCTTCGGCGGTCAGGTGGCCGCGCAGGCCCTGGTGGCGGCCGGCCGTACGGTCCCCGGCGACCGGAACGTGCACTCCCTGCACGCCTACTTCATCCGTCCCGGCGACCCGGCCATCCCGATCGTCTACAACGTCGAGCGGCTACGCGACGGCCGGTCGTTCACCACGCGGCGGGTCGTCGCCGTCCAGCACGGCAAGGCGATCTTCACGATGTCGGCGTCGTTCCACGTCTTCGAGGAGGGGGTCGCGCACCAGGCGTCGGTGATGCCGTCCGTGCCCGACCCCGAGACACTGCCGATGTTCCAGGACAAGATGTACGATCTCGTCGGCGACCACCCTGAGCTGCGCGAATGGTTCACCCGCCCCCGGCCCGTGGACGCCCGGTACGCCTCACCGCTCACGTGGGAGGCGTTCCAGAACCCGGAACTGCGCAGCGCCGAGACGAACGTGTGGTTCCGCTACCACGCCGACCTGCCCGACGACCCGCTCCTGCACGTCGTGCTGGCCGCGTACGCCTCCGACTTCACGCTGGTCGACACCATCCTGCTGACCCACGGCCTGGCCTGGGGCGCCTCCAACGTCATGGGCGCCTCGCTCGACCACGCCATGTGGTTCCACCGTCCCTTCAGGGCCGACGACTGGCTGCTCTATGCTCAGGAGTCGCCATGGTCTGCGGGGGCCCGCGGGCTCGCCCGTGGTGAGATGTTCACCGCGTCGGGTGACCTCGTGGTCTCGGTCGTCCAGGAGGCCATGATCCGCCTGACGAAATAGGGGAAATCGCAGGTAGAAAATATGTTGCCCCCTCCTGGGTTCCAGGTTTAGGGTCATGGTCAAGCGAGTCGGACAGTCCTGTTCCGACGATCCAAAGAGCGGAGGTGAGTCCCAGTGATCAGCATCGAGATGTCGGCCACGCAGTGGCTCGCCGCCGCTTGCCGCGTTTCGGTGAGGCTCGCCAATGGGCCCGCCAAGCTGCGGCAGCAGAAGTCTGTTCCTAGCCAGATCACCGCCTCCTTCCCGCGCGTCCACCTTCCTGTGGCCGCAGCAGCAGGCGCTCCTGTCTACGACGGACGTATCGAACTGCCGGCTTACCAGCTCACCAAGGGTGGACTGTGCGGTCCGCAACCCTGGAGGGATGCTCCGGTCATAACCTGACCGGCAGACAGCAGCCCCCAGGCCGCGGATCCACAGACAGGATCCGCGGCCTTCTTGTATGTCCGTGACTCCCCACCACCTACGAGGTGCCCGACCAAAGATCAAAAGATCGATCGAAGGAGAAAGCAGATGGGGGCGAAGACGATCATGGACCTGATCGACGAAGCCAAGATCCCCTGTCGTACCGACCCTGACCTGTGGTTCGCCGAGTCGCCGGAGGACGTCGAGTTCGCCAAGGCGCTCTGCGGCAACTGCCCGATCCAGAAGGCCTGCCTGGCCCGCGCGCTCGAGCGCGAGGAGCCGTGGGGCGTCTGGGGTGGCGAACTGGTCCTCCGGGGAACGATCGTTCCCCGCAAGCGTCCGCGCGGGCGTCCCCGCAAGCACCCGGTCGCTGCCTGAAACTCGCACCTACGCACCAGAAAGTGAACACGCCGATGACGACTCGACCGACCAGGAGCCGAGCAGTGCCGGATCTCATCCATGACTTGGTGAATGACCGAATACAAACCCTCCACCGCGAGGCGGAGGAGCAACGCCTCATCATGCGCGTCACGCGCGTGCAGCGGGCGCGGCGCGGGGTCAAGCGGGCGAACGAGCGCCTGCACCGGGCCCTGAACCGCCAGTTCTGACCCGGGAGATCCTGCCGCCGGCGCAGGATCTCCCCTTGGGTCGGATCCTTATAAAGAGCCGGGCGCAACCAGCGCCCGGCTCTTCCCTTTTGCCGGGCACCGGTGTGGCGGGATGCGGCGGGCTCGCGGTGCCAGGGGCGCGTCTTGTTCGCGTCGGCTGTCGGGATGTGGTCGGCTCGCGTCGGCCGAGGGGTGTGGCTGGTTCGGGTCGGCTGGTGGGTGGGGCGGTGTTAGCCGGAGGGTGCTGGCCCGACTTGGGCTGGTCTGGGGTGGCGGGCCTGGGTTCGGTTGGTTGGGTTGCGTTGGCCGAGTTGGGCTGGCTGGGTTGCGCTGGCTGATGGGGCACATGCGAGCGCGTGCCCCACCAGCCAGCCAACGAGCTGCCCACCCCAGTCACCCATAAGGCCCGTGCGGAAGATCGAAAACCTGATGGGAACAGTGCGGGCGGACAGCTCTGCTCATTCACCAACCCGTGCGTGCGCCGACCTCACGACGCCACCACGGTGCCGACTCACCGCACCACGACGGCGTCGGTCCTGGACGGCTCAGCGGGCGGCGACGCAGCCCAGGGCCGGAACCTCCACGGGCTTGCCCCGTACCGATGGATTGACCATGGTGGTGAGTTCACCCGCGCCGGTGGCCAGGCACTCCGCGGCGCGAACCGGATCGACGACGGCACCCGCGGCGGTGCCACTCGTGAACACCCCAACCGTGGCAAGGGCAACGACGGCCAGCAGGCGTGCGGGTCGGCGCATCGGCATCCTCCCAAGAAAAGGTAACTGTGTGCACTCGAATAATTACACAGAGTAGTCATCTGGCAACAGGTCAGTGCACAAATTCCCGCCTCTCCTTCGCCGCCCCCCACCCCGAAAACCAACAAGCTCGACATTCCGCACCAAGCAACCGGCTCCGACGCGTCAGCAGGCCCGCCATCGACCCCGACACGTCGGCAGGCCGGGCACGGGCAGGTCGTGTGCCCAACCTCACAGGACAGAACAGCTAGCCGATCGGCAGCGGTTCATCGTTCGGGTCGTCGGCGAAGCCGGGAACCCAGCGGATCACCTCGTCCCGGAAACGGGCCGTGGCGCCGAGCTGGCAGAGCACGCCGATGCCGGCCGCGTGGACGCGGTGGATGAGCGCGTACGAGGGCGGCAGGTTGAGCTGGCGGACCACGTTCGTCGGGCGCAGGTCCGCGACACTGGCCGCCTGGGCCTGCAGCCACTCCCGGCTGAACGTGAACTCCTCCACCGCCGTCGGCTCCACGTACGGGGCGAGGAAGGCCCGCAGCGCGTCCGCGTCGATCTCGACGTTGTGGCGGATGAACCCCTCCTCGCGCAGGCCCGCCGTGACGGTCTCCATGTCTCCCTGGTTGAAGATGCGCGTGAGCTGGCCGAACGCCGGGGGATAGCCGCCGGGCAGCCGGTTGACCGCGCCGAAGTCGAGCACCCCCAGCTTGCCGTTGGCCAGCATCCGGAAGTTGCCCGGGTGCGGGTCGGCATGGAGCATCTTGACGCGCGCGGGGGAGCAGAACAGGAAGCGGACGAAGAGCAGGCCGGCCTGGTCGCGCTGCTCCTTGGTGCCCTCGAAGATGATGCGGGACAGCGGAGTGCCGTCCATCCACTCGCTGACCAGCACCATCTCGTTGGCCGCCACCACGTCGGGGACGTGGAAGTCGGGGTCCTCGTTGAACTCGGTGGCGAAGGCGTGTTGCGCCTCGGCCTCCTTCAGGTAGTCGAGTTCTTCCGCGATCCGCTCGCGCAACTCGCCGAGCAGGGCCTTCATGTCGAGACCGGGCAGCAGCGCGCCGAACAGCTTGCCCAGCCGGGCGAGCTGGGCGAAGTCGCCGAGCAGGGCCTTGCCCGCCCCTGGGTACTGGATCTTGACGGCCACCTCCCGGCCGTCCTGCCACACTGCTTTGTGTACCTGGCCGATGGAGGCCGCGGCCGTCGGCTGGTCGTCGAACGACAGGAAGTGCCCGCGCCAGCCGTCGCCCAGTTGCTCTTCCAGAACCTTGTGGACCGCCGAGACGGGCAGCGGGGGAGCGGCGTCCTGGAGCTTGGTCAGCGTGGCGCGATAGGGCCCGGCGATCTCCTGCGGCAGCGCCGCCTCGAAGATGGACAACGCCTGGCCCAGCTTCATGGCGCCGCCCTTGAGCTCGCCGAGCACCTTGAAGACCTGCTCGGCGGTGCGCTGCTGAACCTCTTGGGCCACGATTTCCGCTGACTTGCCGCCGATGCGCTTGCCCAGCCCAAGGGCGGCACGACCGGCGTAGCTGAGTGGAAGGGTGGCCAGCTTGGCCGAACGCGTGACAGCACGGCGCGGGAGATCGCTCACACTGATGCGCGGAACCTCGGCGAGATACCGCTTCCCCCCTTCGTGGTCGTCCTCTGAGCACGTCAGTCGCGGTCAGGTGCCATGACCATTCTTAGCGAATATGGATTGTTTCGCATACAACGACATTGCGGATGGATCTTCCACGACCGTCTTCTCCAGCGCCAATCAGGCGTTACTTCCATTGTGCCGTTGGTCACAGAGGGCATTCTGCCGTCGAGATAGGCGAGTGCGTGCCCGGCTGCCGCCGCCGCGACGACGGCGGAGAGCGCCACGTCACAGGCGATCTCGCCCGGTGGATAGCCGCCCAGCCGGGCCGTGACGATCGGCCAGTTGGCGTCGCGATCGCGCCGCGTCAGGTCGAGGCAGTGCAGGCAGGCGGTGTCTCCGGGCAGGACCAGCGGGCCGACGGTGCCGTGCCCCTCGAAGGCGGACACCAGGAGGTGGGGGATGCGCAGGGCGTCGAGATCGTTGACCAGCAGCATGTCCAGCGGGCCGACCGGGGCCAGGACGACGAGGTCGGGACGGTCCGACTTGTCACCGAGGAACGGGCCCCCCGCCACCGCGTGCACGGTCGGCCCGCTGGACATGCTGCTGGTCAACGATCTCGACGCCCTGCGCATCCCCCACCTCCTGGTGTC
>NZ_SSXE01000051.1:0-50589 GCF_021699195.1 Nonomuraea sp. MG754425
CACCCCCGGGATGACGGTCGGCCTCGGCGTCGGCGCCGGAATGATCGGCCTGGTGCTCGTGCTGGTGGCCGTCATCGCCACCCGGGCCGTGGTCACGATGACCTCCGCGACCGTGGCCCTGGACGACGCGGACGCGGCCCCGTCCACCTCCGGCGAGGCGTCCACCCCGGCCCGGTCCTTCTCCGCCGCCACCCCCGAGCCGTCCCCGTCGGACACCCCGACGCCGTCGGACGAGCCCTCGGTGGACACCTTCCACCCCTCCGACCTCGACTCCCAGAGCACCGACCCGACCCCGATCACCCCCTCGGCGCTGCTTCCCGCGTTCTTCGTCTCGAAGAAGGGCGTGCGCTACAACCTGAAGGCGAGCGGCGTCAGCGGTTGCCCCGACTCCTACCACAAGAGCAGCGTCCGCACCGCGCTGCGCAAGGCGAGCTGCACCAAGATGGTCAAGGGCGCCTACGTCAACCCGAACGCGCCCTCCAACAGGCGGATCATGGTGTCGGTGTGGGTCGTCCCGCTGAAGAGCGCCGGCCGGGCCGGCACCTTCTACTCGCGGGTCAAGGACGGCTTCGCGGAGGACTGGGGCATCGTGTGCCCCAGGAAGGGCTCGGGGTCCGGCCTGTGCCAGTCGGGGAGCTGGGGCTACGCCCGGTCGTACGGGTGGACGGGCGCCACCCACCGCTACGCGATCCACACCATGGCCCTCTACACCAACCGCAGCAACTCCCCCAGCACGAAGCCGTGGCTCACGGACGCCGCCAAGGCGGCCTGGCAGGCGTCCGGGCCGGTGGTCTACCACGGCGAGGACTGACTACCGCGCGCCGTGCCACGAGCGCCACAACTCCGCGTACGCCCCGCCGGCCGCGGCCAGTTCCTCGTGCGTGCCCAGCTCCGTCACCCGCCCGTCGCGCATCACCGCCACCCGGTCGGCGTCGTGGGCCGTCTGGAGCCGGTGCGCGATGGCGATGACCGTGCGGCCTTCGAGCACGGCGGCCAGGGCGCGCTCGGTGTGGCGGGCGGTGCGGGGGTCCAGCAGGGCGGTGGCCTCGTCCAGGATGAGCGTGTGCGGGTCGGCCAGCACGACGCGGGCCAGCGCCAGTTGCTGGGAGCGCGCGCCGTCGGGGCGGTGGGCCCCGTGGCCGAGGTCGGTGTCCAGGCCGTCGGGGAGGTCGTCGATCCAGTCGGCGCCCACCGTGGTCAGGGCCGCGCGCAGGTCGGCGTCGGTGGCGGCGGGGGCGGCGATCCGCAGGTTGTCGCGGACGGTGCCGAGGAACACGTGGTGCTCCTGGGTGACGAGGACGACCCGCTCGCGCAGCCGCGCCGGGTCGAGGCCGGCCACGGGGACGCCGCCCACGGTGACGGAGCCCGTCCTCGGGGCGTCCACGCCCGCCAGGAGCCTGCCCAGCGTGGTCTTGCCCGCGCCGGAGGGGCCGACGATCGCCAGGCGCTCGCCGGGGTGGATGCGCAGGTCCACCCCGTGCAGCACGTCGGGGCCGCCGTCGTAGGCGTAGCGCGCGCCGCGGACCTCGATGCGGTCGTCGGCGGGGGCGCCCTGCGGCGCCGGCGTGCCCGGCGGCACGGCCGGGCCCTCCACCCGGGCGAAGGAGGCCGTGCTGCTCTGCAGGTATTCGAGCTGCTGCAGGATGGTGTCGAGCGGGCCGGTGAGCTGGCGCAGGTAGAGGGCCGCGGTCACCACCGTGCCCAGCGTCACCGCGCCCGGCTCCCCCGTCATCAGCGCGCCGCCGAGCAGCAGGACGGCGGCGACCGGCAGCACGTACGAGACGTCCACCACGGGGAAGAGCACGCTGCGCAGGGCCAGGGTCCCGAGCCGGGTGCGGCGGCACTCCTCGATCGCCCGCCGGCAGGACTCGATGCGCCGCCGTTCGAGCCGGAGCGCCGCCACCGTGCGGGCGCCGCCGGTGGTGGCGGCCAGTTCCTCGGCCAGCGCCGAGTTGGCGGCGCCCTCGTCCAGGTACGCCGTGACGGCCCGGCGCAGGTACCACCGGGAGGCGAACCAGATGCCCACCAGCCCGGTCAGCCCGCACGCGCCGAGCAGCGGATCCAGCACGAAGACGGCGGCCAGGCCGAGCAGCACCCGGACGGCCGCGATGGCCACGTCCGGCCCGGCGTCGCGCAGCGTCGCGCCGATGGCGGCGACGTCCGTGGTGCCCCGGGTGATCAGGTCGCCCGTGCCGGCCCGCTCGACCACCGAGGACGGCAGCGCCAGCGCCCGTTCGGCGAACCGCTCCCTGACGCGGGCCAGCGCGCGCTCGCCGAAGCGGTGGCCGACGAGGCCCGCGTATCTGGACAGCAGGAGCTGGGCCAGCGCGCAGACGAGGATGGCCAGGGCCAGCCGGTCCACGGCGCTCGCGCCCGCGCCGGCCTTGACCTCGTCGATGATGCGGCCCAGCAGCCACGGGGCGGCCAGGCCGGCGCCCGCGGCCAGGGCGTTGAGCGCGAGCAGGCCGGCGAAGGCGCGGCGGTCGGCCAGGATCAGCCGCCAGGCGGCACGCCGGGTCTGGGCGGGCGTCGCGACCGGCAGGGACCCGCCGGGTGGCTGGGCCGGCGACGGGGTGGCGGCGCTCATGCGACGACCGAGCCGTCGTCCGCGCCGCGCGAGACGAGCCGGCGGTAGCCGGGGTGCTCGCGCAGCAGGTCGTGGTGCCCGCCGGAGGCCGCCACCACGCCGTCCACCAGGTAGTGCACGGTGTCCGCGCGGTCCAGGACGAGCGGCGAGGTGCTGGCGACGGCCGTGGTTCGCCCGGCCCGCGCGGCCCGCAGCCGGTCGGCGACGGTGGCCTCCGTGAGGGCATCGAGGGCCGAGGTGGGCTCGGTGGCCAGGAGGATCTCGGGGTCGGCCAGCAGCGCGCGGGCCAGCCGCACCCGCTGGCGCTGCCCGCCCGACAGGTTGCGCCCCTGGGCGGCGACGTCCGAGTCGAGCCCGCGCGGGAGCGCCTGGACGATGTCACCGGCCATGGACGCGTGCACCGCCCGGTCGAGTTCGGCCCCGGACGGTTCCGCGCGGCCCGCGACGACCTCCCGTAACGGGCCGGCGAACAGGTCCGCCTCGTTGTCGGCCAGCAGGATCCGCGCCCGCAGCCGGGCGGGGTCGAGGTCGCGCAGCCGCAGGCCGCCCCAGGTGGCGTCCGAGGCGGTGAACCCGCCCAGGCGGTCGAGCACCGCCGCCGCGTCCCCCGGGCGGGCGCTGACCAGCGCGGTCAGCCGGCCGGGCGCGATCTCGACGCCGGAGTCCGGGTCGCGCAGCGGGGCGGGGCCGGCCGGCGGGTGGAGGTCGCCGCCGGTCGCCGCGGGTTCGAGGTTCAGGAAGCGCACGACCCGGCGGGCGGCGACGAGGCCGCGGCTGATGTCGTAGCCGCCCTCGACGAAGAAGGAGACCGGCACCACCAGCACGGCGGCGTACCCGTAGACGGCGACCAGTTCGCCGATCGTGATGTCCCCTTGGGCGGCCATCCGGGCGGCCAGCCAGGTCACCGCGCCCAGGAACAGCGTGGGCAGCCCCACGCCCAGGGCCCGGATCCAGCTCGTCACCGCCCCGACCCGGTAGCCCTGCTCGCGCAGGTCCTGGGAGGCGTGCCGGTAGCGGGCGGCGTAGACGTCCTTGCCGCCGAGGCCGTTCAGCACCCGCAGCCCTCCGGCGATGTCGGCGAAGCGGGCGGCGAGCGCGCCCTGGCGGGCGCGGTAGGCCGTCTCCGCGCCGTCCAGGCGGCGCAGCAGCGGGCCGAGCAGCACGGCGAGCAGCGGCACCCCGAGCAGCACCACGACGGCCAGCAGCGGCGAGACGGCCAGCAGCAGCCCGGCCACGACGACGTAGGCGAGCACCGCGCCGACGCCGGGGCCGGTGACGGTGAGCGTGTTGCTGAGGATGGCGGCGTCGCCGAAGCCGATCGTGACGACCTCCCCGGCGCTCACCCTGCCCGTCAGCGCCGCGCCGAGCCGGGTCGCGTGCCGGGCCACCACCTGGACGGTGCGGAACGCGGCGTCCAGGCGCACCCTGGTCATGGTCCGGTGGCGCATGATGGCCAGCCAGGCGTTCAGCACTCCCGCGCCGAGCAGGGCGGCGACCCAGCCGGCCAGCGTGTTCCAGCGTCCCGTGGCCAGCCCGTCGTCGATGGCCCGCGACAGCAGGTACGGCGGCAGCGTCAGGCCCACCATCCACGAGGAGCCGAGGGTCGCGCCCGCCATGACCCGGCCGCGTTGCCGGGTGACGAGCCACCACAGGTAGCGTCCCGGGCCGCGGCGGTCGGGCTCGCCGGGGTCGCTCGCCGGGGTCGTCATCCGCTCCGCCATGTACCGCACCCTAGTGAGCGGGCCGGACGCGCTCTCGGCCGGGGACACCCGGCGCGCGTCAGGCGCGCAGCTTGACCACGTAGCGGTAGCGGTCGCCGCGGGCCGCCGAGCGGGTGTACTCGACCGGCCGGCCCGCCCGGTCGTACGTCCAGCGCCTGATGACGATGACCGGGCTGCCGGGTGTGACGCCGAGCACGCCCGCCTCCCGCTCGTCGGCGGCCTCGGCGTGGATGCTCTCGGTGGCCTCGGCGACGCGGGTGTCGAGGTCCTCGGCGAGCGAGGCGTACAGGGACTGGCGGCGGGACAGCGCCGCGGGGTCGATGCGGGAGCCGATCCGGTCGGGCAGCCAGGAGTCGAGCAGCGCGAAGGGGGAGCCGGAGCCGGTCCTGACCCGGCGGACCAGCCACACGGCCTCGGAGGGCAGGAAGCCGAGGATCTCCAGCGGGGGGCTCGGGTCGCGGCGGATCTCGACGCCGGTGATGCCCGGTTCGAGCCCGAGGTCGCGCAGCAGCGTGGTGAAGCTGCGCAGGTTGCCGAGCGAGTGGCTGATGCCGATCTCCACGTTGACGTAGCTGCCCGAGCCGCGCCGCCGGGTGATGAGGTTGGCGGTGGCCAGGCGGTCGAGGGCGACCCGCACGGTGTTCCTGCTGACGCCGTACTCCTCGGTCAGCGCCTCCTCGGACGGCAGCCGTTCTCCCGGTTTGTAGCGGCCCTCCAGGATCTGCGTGCGCAACGAGTCGGCGACGATCTCATGCGCATGGCGCTTGGTCATGCGGGCATCTCCCCTCACTCACGAAGCAGGCGCAGACCGAAGTATCAGTTCCAGACGACCAGCACAACATATACCAACAGCATCCGGATTTGTACCTACAACTATTGACACTGATGGGTACTGATTCCTAGCCTGTGCGACACAGGCGGCACGGGGCGCGCCTTTCTGACCTGTCAGTCGTCTCGTGAGGATGCGATATGCGAAACATCAGAGCCGGAATCGTGGCAACCCTGACGGCGGTCGTGCTGACGGCCTGCTCGACGGTGGGCGGCGCGGCCGGCCCGAGCACCGCGCCGGACGGCGGCGCGGGCAGCGGCGACGGGGGCGGCGGCCAGAAGGTGGCCTTCGTCTCCCAGGTGGAGGGGGTCCCGTACTTCTCCGCCTTCAAGCAGGGCGCGCAGGAGACCGCCCGCTCGCTGGGCATGTCCTACACCCAGGCGGGCCCGGCCACCGCCGACGCGACCGAGCAGGTCCGCATCTTCAACAGCCTCGTCCAGCAGGGCTACGCCGCGATCGCGGTCTCCCCGCTCGACCCCCGCTCCATGAACCCCGCCATCGCGGCGGCGCGGCAGAAGGGCATCGTCGTGATCACCTCCGACGCCGACGCGCCCGGCAGCGAGCGTCAGCTCTTCACGCAGCAGGCCACCGACGCCGCGCTCGGCGCGACCGTCATGGACGAGATCGCCGGGCAGATGGGCGGCAAGGGCGAGTACGGCATCGTCTCGGGCGCGGCGGACACCCAGACGTTCAACAACTGGGTGGCCGAGGCGCGCAAGCGGCAGGAGTCCGCCTACCCGCAGATGCGGCTCGTCGGCGGGGTGCGCTACACCGCCGACACCGCGCAGGCGCTGAAGGAGGCGCAGGACCTGATGACCGCGAACCCCGGCCTCAAGGGCCTCATCGCGGTGCCCTCGACGGCCGTGCCCGGAGTGGCGCAGGCCGTCCAGAACGCCGGCAAGGCCGGGCAGGTCGCCGTCTCCGGCTTCGGCTCGCCCAAGACGGCCCGGACGTTCGTCGATTCCGGCGCGATGACCTCCACCGTCCTGTGGGACGTGCCCCAGCTCGGCATCCTGACCGTCTGGGCGATGAAGCAGCTCCTCGACGGCAAGGAGATCGCCGCCGAGTCCACCGTGCCGGGGCTCGACGAGCCGGTGAAGTACGACGCCACCGGCAAGACGCTGGTGCTCGGCCCGCCGATGGTCTTCACCAAGGCCAACATCGGGCAGTTCGACTACTAGGAGCGACGTGCGCACCATCCTCTCGGTGACCGGGCTGTCCAAGAGCTTCGGAGCCACCGCCGCGCTCACCGACGTCGGCTTCACGCTGGCGGCCGGCGAGCGGCTGGCGCTGCTCGGCGAGAACGGCGCCGGCAAGTCCACCCTGATCAAGCTCATCGCCGGCGTGCACCGTCCGGACGCCGGCGAGATGACGCTCGACGGCGCGCCGCACCGGCCGTCCTCCCCGGGGGACGCGCTGGCCGGGGGCGTCAGCGTCGTCTACCAGGAGCCGTCGTTCTTCCCCCGGATGTCGGTGCTGGAGAACCTCTTCGTCGGCCGGGAGCCGCGCGACCGCCTCGGCCAGGTCGACTGGCGCGGCATGCGCGGGCGCGGCGCGGAGCTGTTCCGGCGGCTCGACGTCCCCGTGGAGCTGCTGAACCGGCGGATGGACGCGCTCAGCCTGGCCGAGCAGCAGCTCGCCCTGATCGCCAGGGCGGTCGACGTGGACGCCAAGGTGCTGATCCTGGACGAGCCCACCTCGATCCTCACCGACGCCGAGGCCCGCCGGCTGTTCCGCGTCGTGCGACGGCTGTCCGACGCCGGCGTGGGCATCCTCTACATCACCCACCGCTTCGAGGAGCTGGAGCACGTCGCCGACCGGTTCATCGTGCTCAAGGACGGGCGACTCGCGGGCGACCTGCCCGCCTCGGCGGCCGACCACGACCGCATCCTGGAGATGATGTCGGGCCGGCCGGTCAACGCCACCATCAGCCGCACGGCCGCCGACCCCGGCCCCGTGGTGCTGGAGGCCGAGGGGATCACGGTGCCCGGGGCGCTGTCCGGCGTCGGCCTGACCGTCCGCGAGGGCGAGGTCGTCGGCCTGTACGGGCTGGTCGGCGCGGGACGTACGGAGCTGGCGCTGACCGTCTTCGGCATGCTGCGCCCCAGCGCGGGCTCGATGCGGGTGCGGGGCGAGCCGTACGCGCCCAAGAGCCCCCGCGACGCCATGGCGCGCGGGATCGCCTACCTGCCCGAGGACCGCAAGACGCAGGGCGTCTTCCCCGGCATGGACACGATGAGCAACCTCACCGCCGTCCGGCTGCCCGCCCTGCTCGGGCGGCTCGGCGTCATCCGGCGGGCACAGGAGCGCGAGCTCGCCGCCACCTGGGTGCGCTCGCTCCGGATCAAGGCCCCGACGCTGGGCTTCCCCGTCACCGGCCTGTCCGGCGGGCACCAGCAGAAGGTGCTCTTCGCCCGCCAGCTCGTCACCGACCCGGCGATCCTCATCCTGGACGAGCCCACCCGGGGCATCGACGTGGCCACCAAGACCGACATCCAGCAGCGGCTGGTGGAGGTGGCCCGCGAGGGCACGGCGGTGCTGGTCATCTCCAGCGACCTGCCGGAGCTGCTGGCCGTCTCCGACCGCGTCTACGTCATGCGGGACGGCCGGATGGCCGCCGAGCTGCACGGCGACGAGCTGACCGAGGACGGCGTGCTGCGCGCCACGATGGGGGTGAGCCGGTGAGCACGACCGCCCTCTCCCCCGCGACCGAGCCCTCGGCCCGCGTGCTGACCCTGCTGCGCGACGCGCTGCTGCCGCTCCTCCTCGTCGCCGAGGTGATCTTCTTCGGCCTGGCCGCCCCCGACTTCCTGTCGGCGTCGAACCTGGCCAACGTCGTGATCAACTCGGCCGACCTGGCCCTGCTCGCCGCCGGGATGACGCTGGTCGTCCTGCTGGCGGGGATCGACGTGTCGGTCGGCCCCATGCTGGGCGTGGTCGCCTGGGTCGGGGCCACGCTGTTCGTCTCCGGCCTGCCGCCGGTGCTCGTGGTGCTGGCCTCGGTGCTGCTCGGCGGGCTGCTCGGCGCGATCAACGCCGGGCTGATCGTCGGCGGGCGGATCTCCCCCATCATCGCCACCCTCGGCACCGCCGCCGTCTTCAAGACCGTGCTGTTCGTCCTGTGGGACAGCACCGACGTCTTCGCCGGCCCGGTCCTGCCGGTGCTCGGGCCCGCCCGCGCGGGCGGCGTCCCGCTGGTCGGCCTGGTCGTCCTGGTGGCGTTCGGGATCTTCGCGTACGTGCTGCGCCGCCGGGTGTTCGGCCGGCGGCTGTTCGCCATCGGCAACGACGCGGAGGGCGCCCGGCTGCTCGGGGTGCCCGTCGGGCGCACCTCGTTCGCGGCGTACGTGCTCGTGGGCGCCCTCGTCGGCCTCGCCGCCCTGATCTACGTGGGACGGGTGGGCGTGGTGCAGGCCACCGCCGGCCAGGAGCTGACCCTGCCCGCCATCGCCGCCGTGGTCGTCGGCGGCACCAGCATCCTGGGCGGCGAGGGCGGCGTGCTGCGCACCCTCGGCGGCCTGGTCTTCATCGCGCTGCTGCAGAACGGGGTCGTCCTGATGGGCGTGCCGCCGCTGTGGAACGGGGTGCTGGTCGGCCTGGCCGTCGCCCTCGCGGTGGCCTTCGACGTCGTGACCCGGCGCACCCTCGACAAGCGGATCGGAGCGCAGAAATGACAACGACAGCCGTGGCCAGGCGGTCGCTCCGCGACCGGGTGAGCGACCGCAGGGTGTTCCTCGCCGTGCTCGTGCTCGCGCTCGGCGCGGTGATGAGCCTGCTGTCGCCGTACTTCCTGCAGGTGGGCAACCTGCTGGCGATGACCCAGTACGGCGCGGTCATCGGCCTGCTGGCCCTCGGCCAGGCCCTCGTCATCCTCGGCGGCAGGGGCGGCATCGACCTGTCGGTGGGCTCGACGCTGAGCCTGTCGGGCATCGTCATGGGCCTGCTCGCGCAGAACCTCGGGCTGGGCCCGTGGCTGGCCGCCCTGCTGGCCGTCGCCTTCGGCGGGCTGCTCGGCTCGGTCAACGGCCTGCTGATCGCCCGGCTCGGCCTGCCCCCGCTCATCGTCACGCTCAGCACGCTCTTCCTGTACGGCGCGCTCGCCCAGGTGCTGACCGGCGGCGGTCAGCTCGGCGGGTTCGACGGCCAGGGTTTCGCGGCGCTCGGGCAGAGCGCGATCCTCGGCGTCCCCACCCAGGTGCTGCTCGTCCTGGCGCCGATGTACGCGCTGGCCATCTGGGCGCAGAACCGCACGTCCTTCGGCCGCCGCCTGCACCAGGCGGGCACCAGCGACCGGGCCGCCGGCCTGGCCGGGATCGACGTGACCCGGCTGCGGCTGCGCCTGTACGTCCTGTCGGGCGCGCTGGCCGCGCTCGGCGCGGTGGTGACCAACGCCTGGCTGCTCACCGCCCGGCCCAGCGCGGGCACCGGCATGGAGCTGCAGGCGATCACCATCGCGGTGCTCGGCGGCATCGACATCTTCGGCGGACGGGGGCATCTCAGCGGGGTGCTGCTGGCGCTGGCCATCGTGGTGGTGCTGTCCTGGGGGCTGCAACTGGCGCAGGTCGGCAACTCCGTGCAGACCGGCATCCTCGGCCTGGTCCTCGTCGGGGCCGCCCTGCTGAACAACCTCATCGGCAGGAGGAGCTCAGCATGACGCCCCCGAGCGGCCGGCCCGTGGACGTGCTGGCGGTGGGTGACGCCAGCGTCGACTACTTCGTCCGGGTGCCGCACATCGCGGTGGCCGACGACAAGGCGATCGGCCGGCTGGCCGGCGTGCACGGCGGCGGCATGAGCGCCAACCTGGCCGCCGCCGCGAGCTTCGCCGGGGCACGCGCCGCGCTGGCCACGGCGGTCGGCTCGGACGAGCCCGGCCGTCAGGCGCTGGACCGGCTCGCCGCGCACGGCGTGGACGTCTCCGCCAGCGTCGCCGTGCCGGGCGGGCACACCTGGTTCTGCGTCATCCAGCTCGACGCCACCGGGGAGAAGTCGCTGGTCGGAGCCGTGACGGAGGTGAAGATCCCCGCCGTCGAGCAGATCTCCGACGACCTGCTCCGCACGGCACGGGTGGTCGCGCCGCTCGCCGACGACCTCGACTGGGCCATCGGCCTGGCCGGGCGGGCGCGGGCGGGCGGCGCGAAGGTGGCCGTCGATCTGGAGCCCGGCGCGGTCACCGGCCGCTGGGACCGGGTGCGGGCGCTGTCGCGGCTCAGCGACCTCGTCTTCTGCAACCAGGGCACGGTGGACGTGCTCGCCGGCGGCGACCCGGCGCGCTGCGCCGCGCTGCTGCTCGCGGCCGGCGCGGGCGCGGTCGTGGTGACCAGGGGACGTGACGGCGCGCTCTGCTTCGGCCCCGGGGAGAGCTGGTCCGCACGCGGGCCGCGGATCGACGTCGTGGACACCACCGGCGCGGGCGACGCGCTGGCCGGGGCGTTCACCGGGTCATGGATCCGCGGGCGGTCCCTGGCCGACAGCCTGCGCGCCGGTGTGGCCGCCGCCTCCCTCTGCGTCAGCCACCTCGGCTCACGTGCCTACCTCGATGCCGGGACCGGCATCGAACCCGTCGCGCGGACCGTCACCCTCGACGCCGCGCCCCGTCTCCAAGGAATCCGATGACCACACTTCTGGACCGCATCCACGGCAGCCTGGCCGCCGCCTGCATCGCCGACGCGCTCGGCGCCCCCACGGAGGAACGCTCCATCCCGGAGATCCGCCGGCTGTTCGGCAGGCGGGTGGAGGACTTCCACGCGCCGCTGCCCGACGCGCCGTACGCGGTCGGGCGCGGCCCGGCCCAGATCACCGACGACTCCAGCCAGATGCTGCTGCTGGCCGAGGCGTTCATCGCCAACGACGGCGAGGTCTCCCCCGAGGTGATGGCCGACCTGCTGATCGGCTGGTCCGGCAACCCCGACTACTTCCCGCACTTCGCCGGCCCCACCACGCGCCGGGCCATCGAGCGGCTCAAGGCCGGCGACGACCCCTGGGAGGTCGGCAAGGCCGGACGCGTGATGAGCGAGGGCGCCAGCAACGGCGGCGCGATGCGGGTCGCCCCCGCCGGCCTGGTGCACCCGGGCGACGTCGAGGGCGCGGTCCGCGCCGCGCACCTGACGTGCGTGCCGAGCCACCACACGAACATCGGCGTCGCCGGGGCCGCCGCGATCGCCGCCGCCACCGCGGCGGCCTGCGTGGACGGCGCCGGCCTGTTCGAGGTCGTGCGGGCGGCCCGGCACGGCGCGGAACTCGGCGAGCGGCTGGGCTCCGAGCAGGGCCGGCACGTTCCGGGGCCGTCGGTCGCGCAGCGGATCGACCTGGCGGTCACGCTGGCCGTCCAGTCCCGCGACCTGGACGACGCCATCGAGCGGATCGCCGCCGTGATCGGCACCGGGCTACCCGCGGCGGAAGCCTGCCCGGCGGCCATCGGGCTGCTGGTGGCGGCCGGCGGCGACCCGTACCGGACGGCGGTCGCGGCGGCCACCGCGGGCGGCGACTCCGACACGATCGGCTGCATGGCGGCGTCCGTCGCCGGGGCGCTGAACGGCGTCGCCGCGCTGCCGGCCGGCGTCGTGGCCCGGGTCGAGCAGGCCAACGGGCTGGACCTGGCCGGCGTGGCGGCCCGGCTGGCCGCGGTAGCCCGCCCGGTGCCGTCGGGGAGCGTCGCGGGCTGAACCCCCGCACCGGGGCCGGCCCGCACCGGCCCCGGCGGCACGCGGATCGGACGCACGACCAGGTACCGGACGACCGGGACGCGGCGATCGCCGCTCTGGCCCGGACACGACGTCAAGCACATTAGTTCCTTTGCCGTAATTGTGTATTGCCAGCGATCCCCGCGATTCTCTAGGTTTCGGTCATGACCTTAATCAGACGCATCATGGCGGGCGGCCTGGCGGCCGTGCTCGGCGTGCTCGTCGGTGCCGCCCCGGCGAGCGCCGCGGCACCACGCGTGGAGGACCTCGGCGTCCCCCTGGAGGACGTGCTGCTCCTGGGCGGCGTGGCCGCCCCCGGCCCCGGCGGGCAGACGGTGTTGTGGGGCGCGTCCTCGGGCGCCCCGGCCCACCTCAACGCCGTGGACCCCGCGACCGGCGCCGAGGTGGCCCGGTACGACCTGCCGGGCGCCGCGGGCGCCTGGGCCGTGGACGCCACCGAGGACGGCAGCGTGTACGCCGGCACCTACGGCGACGGCCACCTCTACCGCTGGACCGGCGAAGGCGGCGTCCAGGACCTCGGCAGGCCGCTGGCCTCGGAGAGCTTCATCTGGTCCGTGGCCAGGGGCGCGGGCTCGACCGTCTACGGGGGCACCTACCCGGGCGGGCGGCTGTTCGCCTACGACCCCGCGACCGGCGTGCGCGACTACGGCCGCCTGTCGCCTACCCACGCCTACGTCCGCAGCCTCTCCTACTCCGGCGGCAAGATCTACGCCGGCACCGAGGACCCCGCGGCCGTCTTCGAGATCGACGCGGCCTCGGGCGCGTCCCGGCAGCTTCCCACGCCCGACGGCCTCGACCCGGCCGGCAAGTGGGCCTACGACGTGGACGCCGCGGGCGGCTACCTCTACGTCCGCTACGGGGGCGCGAGCCCCGGCCCGCTGCACGTCTGGGACATCGCCGCCGGCCGGTGGACCGGCTCCCTCGACGCCGCCCACGGCCTCGACGTCTCTCCCCCCGACGCCGACGGAGCCGTCTACCTGATCAGGAGCGGCGAGCTGGTCCGCTACGACCCCGCGACGGGCACCACCACCGGCACCGGGATGCCCTTCACCGGCCGGGTGGCCAACACGCGCGGCATCGGCTGGGCCGAGCTGGGCCTGCCGGACTACCCCGGCAGGAGCGTCGTCGGCCTGCTCTGGCGGGGGCTGATGTTCCGCTACAACCCGCAGACCGGCGCGAAGTCGTTCGTCCAGACGGGGATCAAGGGCGAGCCGATCGACGTGACCGCGCTCACCGAGGGCCCCGACGGCCGCGTGTACGCCGGCGGCTTCCTCAACGGCGGCTTCGCCGCCCTGGACCCGGAGACCGGCGCGCGGGAGGAGTTCCACACCTTCTCCCAGAGCGAGGACATGGTCGCCCACGACGGCAAGCTCTACATCGGCGCCTACCCCGAGGCCAGGGTCTACTCCTACGACCCCGCGCTGCCGTGGAACAGCACCGAGTACTCCCCCAGCCCCGAGCCCGGCCCCGCGGCGAACCCGGCCCGGCTGTTCGACCTGGCCGCCGACAAGCAGATCAGGCCGCGGGCGCTGGTGTCGGCGGGCAGGTACCTGGCCGCGGGCACCATGCCCGACCTCGGCCACCTGGGCGGCGTGCTGGCCGTGTGGGACCCGCGCAGCGGGACGCTCAAGCACTCCCAGCGCAACGTGGTCCAGGACCAGAGCATCGTCTCCCTCGCCTACCGCGACGGCGTGCTGTACGGCGGCACGTCCATCTACAGCGGCCAGTCGGCCACCCCGCCGACGCAGCCGGAGGCCAAGCTGTTCGCGTGGTCGGTGAAGGAGAACCGGCTGCTGTGGGAGATCGTCCCCGTCCCGGGCAAGCCCGCCGTGCCCGCGCTCGCGTTCGACGACCGCGGGCGGTTGTGGGGCATCGCCGGCGGCGAGGTGTTCGCGGTCAGCACGGCCGCCCGCAAGGTCGTCCAGCGCGTGACGCTGTCGACCAGCGGGAGCTCCACCGGGCAGCTCGCCTTCAACCGCCGCGACCGCACCCTGTACGGCGCGCACGCCGGCCGGGAGCTGTTCTCCCTCGACCCGCGGACCGGGCGGCACACCGTGCTACGCGAAGGACCCGTGAACCACCTCGCGGTCCACGGGTCCGGTGACGTCTACTTCGCCGAGGGGTCGCGCCTGTTCCGGCTGACCCGTTAGCAGATCCGATAGGTGGAGAAGTTCTCGAAGCGCGACAGGTAGAGGTGCCCGTCGGGGCCGAGGGTCAGGTTCGAGATCGGGCGGGCGATGAGCGTGAACGCCATCGTCGCCGGATCGATCCGGTACGCCTTGCCCTGCACCTTGCCCCACAGGAAACCCTTGTGGAAGACGAGGTGGGTGTCCAGCCAGACCTGCGTGGCGGTGGACCACGGATAGGTCTGGTGCTGGACGGTCCTGACGGTCCGCCCCGTGGCCGGGTCCAGCTCGAACAGCGAGTCCGGGGTCAGCCCCCACAGCCGCCCGTCGCCGTCGAAGGCGATCGAGCCGAGCGCCAGGTCGCCGGCGACGGGCGTGCTCTGCCACAGCAGTGAGTCCGTGGCGATGTCGTACGCGAACGCCGCGGCCTCGCCCGCCGGCGTGCTGGTGCCGCCGAAGGCCGACGTGGCCCCGTAGACGACCCCGTCGCGGTAGGCCAGCCCGATGACGCTGTGGCCCGGGATGAGGTCGCGCCTGATGACGGTGCGGCCGGTGGCCGGGTCGAGCAGGCCGAGCGCGCCGCCGTGGGTGCCGGCCTTGGGCACGGTGCCGAACGCCAGCCAGTCGCCCGCCGAGATCATCGCGAAGGGCCGGTCCTGCTCCTGCTCGCCGAGGTTGAGCAGGAGCCTGGGCGCGGACCCGTCCCACTCGTAGATGCGGGCGCCGGGGTAGACGCCGAGGTAGAGCTTGCCCTTGTGGGTGACGATGCCCTCGCTCTGGCCGACGTCGGGCCAGTTCTCGCTCTCGCCGGTGGCCGGGTCGTAGGCGGCCAGGCCGCCGGTGAAGAAGCCGCCCGCGTAGAGACGGCCGTCCGGGCCGGTGCCGAGCGCGCGGACGGAGACGTGCTGGCTGGTCAGCGTGTCGCCGAAGGCCCGGCCCTGCCCGGTCTTGCGGTCGTAGTGCCACATGCGGCCGGTGGAGGTGGTGCCGACGAGCACGTTCCCGAGCCAGCCGAGCGGGCGGACGGCCCCTTCCCCGTACTCGGTGAAGCCGAGCCGGGTGATCCTGCCCGTCTTGAGGTCGTACCTGATCAGTTCGTCGTTCTGGACCAGGTAGAGGTCGTTGCCGCGCCGGCCGCCGGCGACGGTGAGGTTGTCCACGTCGTCCACGACGTCGGTCCACTCGTGCGTGCGCAGGTCGTACACGCCCATGGGGTTGGTGCCCGTGGAGGTGCCGAAGCGGACCAGGAGGTGGTGGCCGGCGACGTCCACGTCGTAGGCGTAGCCGCTGCCCTCGATGGGCGGGTCGATCACCCGCCGGACCGTGCCGGAGGGGGACAGCACGGCGACCTTCATGCTGCTCGCACCGACGCCGGCGTAGACGGTGCCGTCGTCGCCGACGGCCAGGTCCCTGACGTACTGGTCGCCGGGCACCGGGCTGCCCAGGTCGGTGACCGCGCCGGTGGCGGTGTCGTAGCGGAAGAGCTTGCCCGTGGGCGAGGTGCCGCCGTAGACGGCCGAGCCGTCGGGGGAGGCGGCCACGCTCCAGATGAACGTCTCGGTCGCGATGGGGATGCCGAGTTCGCTGACCTGGTCGGTGGACGGGGTGTAGCGGAACAGCCGGCCCATCGCCCCGGCGGTGGCGTTGTAGCCGCCGACGTACACCGAGTGGTCCGGGGCGACGGTGACGGCCCAGGAGCCCAGGGCGAGCGGGAGCGGCCGTTCGCCGATCAGGCTGCCGTCGCGGGCGTCCCTGATGCCGAGCAGCGCCCCGCCCGAGGCGGCGGAGGTGACGGAGTAGACCCGCGGGCCCTGCGGGTGATCCGCGTCCATGGCGGTGCCCGCGGTGGTGGCGCCGGTCAGCGGGAGCGTTCCGAGGTTCTGGAAGCCGCAGCCCGTGGGCGGCGCGGCCGCGGCTTCGGCCCGGACGGGTGGGGCGAGGGATAAGGCGACGAGCAGCGCCGCGGCGATGACACGCATGGATGACCTCCTGTGACAGGCGACGGCCTGGACCGGATGGGGGGGACGGGGAGGTGCGGCAGGACGTCGGACGGGCGTGCCTACCGCCCCGGCGCGGGCGCGCCGGCGAGGACCTTCGCCAGGGCCTCGGCGAGGTGGGCCGCCCCGGCGGGGTCGTCCATGAGCATGGACTGGCGGACCCAGACCACGTCGCGGGCCGCGGCGTCGGCCGCCGGGCACGGCTCCACGCGCGCGCCCGCCTCGGTCAGCGCGGGCATCGTGCCGAGCGGCGGGTAGCCGCTCTCGAGGGGCACGCCCTCCGCGGCCATGGCCGCCAGCAGGAACGACCGGTCGAAGGGCACGTGGACGCGCAGCATGAGCAGATGGCGCGAGTCGCGGGTGGTGCCGGGCGGCTGCGGGACCACCGTCACCGGCCCTGTCACCGGCCCTGTCACCGGCCCTGTCACCGGCCCTGTCACCGGCGCTGTCGCCGGCCCTGTCATCGTCGCCGTCCCGAGGTCGTGCTCCCCGAGCGGCGGGATCGACGACAGCGCCCGCCCGGCGGCGTCCGCGAAGGCGTTCCTGCGGTCGATCTCGTCGTCGAGCCGGTCCAGCCAGGGCAGCAGGAGGGCGGCCTGGATCTCGGTCAGGCGCAGGTTCCAGCCGACGCGGGGGTGGCCGTACCAGGCGCCGTCCAGGGAGCGGCCGACGTTGCAGACCGACCAGACGGCCTCGTGGGCGGCGGCGTCACGGCAGACGATCAGGCCGCCCTCCCCCGCCGTCATGGCCTTGCTGGACTGGAAGCTGTAGACGCCGGCGTCGCCCAGCCCGCCCACGGGCCGGCCGCGGTACTCGGCGCCGTGCGACTGGGCCGCGTCCTCGACGACGGCCAGGCCGTGCCGGGCCGCGATCGCGTTGAGCGGGTCCATGTCGACGGGGCTGCCCGCGAGGTGCACCGGCAGCAGCGCGGCCGTGCGCGGGGTGAGCGCCGCCTCCACCGCGGGCGCGGACAGGTGCAGGTCGGCGGGGTCCACGTCGACGATCACCGGCGTGGCGCCGGTCAGCAGCACGGCCGTGGCGGTGGCGACGAACGTGTACGCCGGGACGATCACCTCGTCGCCCGGCCCGACGCCCAGCCCCCGCAGCGCGGCGAACAGGCCGAGCGTGGCGTTGCCGACGGCGACCCCGTGCCCGACGCCGGAGCGGCGGGCGAACTCGGCGACCAGGTCGGCGCAGACCGTGCCGCCCTGGGTGGCGGCCCACCGGCCGCTGTCCAGCACGCCGGTGACGAGCGCGCGCTGGGCGTCGTCCATCGGCGGCGGCCACGACGGCCAGGGAGCGGTGCGTACGGGGTCGCCGCCGTCGATGGCGAGCTTCATGACAGGTCTCCTTCCGGGACGGGGCCGAAGACGCGGCCGGCCGCCCCCAGCACACGGGCGAGGTTGCCGCCCTGGACGAGCGCCCGGTCGGCGTCGTCGAGCGGGGCGAGGGCGACGCGGCCGAAGCCGGTCCGCAGGTCGAGGAAGCAGGAGTCGGAGCCGTAGATCACCCGCTCGGCCCCGGCCAGCTCGACCAGCCGGGCGATCCAGCGTCCGGTCATCTTGGAGCCGCAGATCTCCAGGTGGAGGTTCGGCTGCTCGCGGACGAGCTCCGCGGCGCGGGCGAAGCCGTACGGCCAGAGCCCGGCGTGCCCGAGCAGCAGCGGCACGTGCGGATGCCGTCGTGCCACGGTCACGAACTGCTGGGGATCGCTCCAGGGCGAGTCCGTCTGGCCGTGGGCGAGCACGGGCAGGCCGAGCTCCCACACCGGGTCGTAGCGGCGGTCGTCGAGGGCGCACTGGTGCACGTCCGGGTGGATCTTGACGCCCCAGACGCCCTGGTCGGTGAGCCGGTTGCGCTGGTGCGGGTGGTAGACCTGCCACACCCCGAACCGGCCGGGGTGCCGCTCGGCGGCGGCGAAGGCCAGCCGGTTGCCCTCCTCGGCGCTGGGGCCGACGGCGAGCAGGTGGCTGACGCCGATCGCGTCGATGCCGATGCGGTCCATGAGGGCGACCATGCCGTCGGCGGACGGGTCGGGGATGAGGAAGTCGGGCCAGGGTCCGAGGTGGCCGTGCGCGTCGAGGATCACAGCAGGCCACCTCCGGACGCGATGAGGGCGATGTCGGCCTCCGGCAGGTCGAGGTGGTCGAGCAGGAAGCGGGGGCCGCAGTCGTCCATGACGGGCGCGCCGGTGCCGAACACGAGCCGTTCGGCCCCGAAGTGCCCGGCCAGCCACTCGACGCCGCGCTGGGTGTTGACGGTGCCGATCTCCAGCCACAGGTTCGGGATGGCGACCATCAGCTCGGCGATCACGCGCAGCCGCCGGTAGCCGGGGTTGAGCAGCAGGACGCGCTGCTCGGGCAGTTCCCTGGCGAGCGTGATCAGTTGGCCGGGCGAGGTCTCCTCGAAGTCGACGGCGGCCGTGACGCCGAGCGCCGCGAGCCAGCGCAGGGCGGTCGGCCCGGTCAGCTCGAAGCGGTGCCGGTCCGGGCAGAGCCGGACCATCGGCACGTCCCAGTCCGGGACGGGCTCGAAGGTCTCCGGCAGCAGCACCGGCACCGGGACGAGCCGGGGGTCGCCGAGGCCGAGCAGCGCCTCGTTCCCGGCGCGGACGTCGGAGTACAGGCTGAGGGTGTGGGTCACGTGGGCGCGGTGGATGCCGAGCCGCCCCATCTCGGGTAGCGGGTCCTCCGGCAGGTCGTCGAAGGGCACGGGGCCGATGAGGCGGTGGGCGTCAACGATGAGTTCGGGCATCAGCTCTGGGGAGGTTCGACGGCCAGGAGGGGGCAGCGCGGGTCGAGGTCGATCCTGGCCAGGTGCCGGCCGCTGAGCGTCCACGCCTTCCAGGAGCCGGGCTCGAAGTGCAGTTGCGGGTTGGTGTACCACTCGTCGCCGAGGCCGGTGGCCAGGTGGGTGGCCTGGTCGCTCAGCTCGTAGGCGTTGCCGCCGCCGAAGAACGTGGCGGCGAACACCCGGCCCCGGTGCGCGCTCAGCTCGCCGTAGCCGGACAGGGTGCCCCGGTGCACGACCTGCTTGGTGGCGATGTCCAGGGCGATCCAGGTGCCGGAGTCGCGTTTGTACACGCCGTACAGCAGCCCGCCGCTCACCTTGACGTCCTGGAAGGTGCGCATGCCGGGAACCGGGTCCACCTGCCACTTCACCGTACGGGTGCGCAGGTCGAAGGCCGCGACGGAGGCCGCCGTGTGCACCGGCGTGATCCCGCCGCCGCCGAGCACGTCGCCGCCCAGGTAGACGACGCCCCCGCGGGAGTCGAGCGACAGGCTCATCAGGCTCTGCCCGGGGATGACGCCCTTGTGGACGTCGATCTCGCCGGTGTCGGGGTCCACGATCGACAGGGCGCCCTCCAGCTTGCCGCCCAGGGGGGCGGAGGCGACGAGCAGCTTGCCGGTCACCGGGTCGTACTCGATGTCCCAGGGCCGCTGCTGGTCCTGCCCGAGGTAGCCGAGGGTGCGGACCTCGTCGGTGCGCATGTCGATGGAGACGATGCTCCCGCTGGGGTAGACGGCGGCGTAGATCTTGTTCCCGCGCCGCACGAGGTCCTTGGGCTCGCCGGGGACGCGGAACCTGCGCTTCTCGCCGGTGCGCAGGTCGCGCACGTCCATGAAGAAGTGCCCGCCCACGTAGAGGGCGCGGCCGGGGACCAGCAGCATGCTCTGGGGACGTTCGGCGCCGCTGGGCAGGCCGGCCTCGATCAGGTCGGTGAACTCCTGCTGCCCGGTGCTCAGGTCCAGCGACCACATGCCGCCGCTGCCGGAGAAGCCGACGAGGGTGTCGTCGCCGATCAGGGCGAGCTGCCTGGTCTCGTCGTCCTGCGAGGGCGGGTCGGCGACCCGGGTGGGCGTGCTGTCGCCGGTGCGGTAGCGGTGGACGGCCCCGTCGGGGCGCGAGGTGCCGTAGACGGTGCCGTCGGCGGCCACGGTGAGCGCGTCGAGGCTGCCCGAGCTGAGCGGGACGTGGCGGGCGTCGGTGCCGTCCTTGCGCACGTCGATGAGGGCCAAGCCGCTCACGGCGAGGATGCGGTCGCCGTGCTCGGCGATCACCCCGATGCCCCCGCTGCCCTGGGCCAGTTCCGTGACGGCCCCGCTCGCCCGGTTGATGGCGACGAGCTTGCCCTTGTCGAGCAGGCCGGCGTAGACGTTCTCGGCGTCGGCGGCGACCGCCCTGACGTAGCGTTCGCCGGCGGCCAGCACCCCGAAGTCGCGGACCGCGCCGGTGGCGGGGTCGTACTCCCTGACCCGGCCATCGGGGTAGGTGCCCGCGTAGATCATGCCGTCGGGGGCGGCGGCCAGCGCCCAGATGTAGCCGCCGTTCTTGCCGAAGGAGGCCAGGTGGGCGACGTCACCGGTGGCCGGGTCGAACCGGTAGAGGTCGGGGACCGGGTACGTGCCGATGTAGATCTTGCCGTCCGACACGGTGGTGGCCCAGCCGCCCTCGGGTTCGCCGGCCGCCGGGCCGTCAGGCAGCCGTACGCTCCTGACGACCTTGCGGGTGGTCAGGTCGATCTCGGCGAGCACGGGTGGCTTCTGGCCGCGCGTGACGACGTACGCCTTGCCTTCGTGGACCGTGGCGCCGACGATGGCCCCGGTCACGGAGGCCGGCCCGAAGGTCTCCACCCGCTGGCCGGCGCACGAGGACGCCGGCGGGGTGGCCGCCTGGGCGGGCGGTGCCGGCCGCAGCACCGGCATGAGCAGGGTCGCGGCCAGGGACACAGACAAGGTCACGGACACGACGAGGGGTACACGCGGCACCGCCGCACCTCCACAGGAGCATGTTGCCCAATTTTGGCCCAGACCGTAATGTGCTGAGCTTGATAAGTCAATGGAGGCGGTTGTGACGGCGTTCGACGCAAGCAGGCTGATCGGCCAGCTCGAGGTGACCCTCGACGTGGATGTCCTGGTCGGAGAATACCCCGATCGCGACGGCCCGCCGGGCTCGCCCCCGGCGGTGCTCGACGTGCTGGCCGCGCACCGCGTCCGGGCGGGGGCGGTCGCCTCGCTGCGGGCCGCCCTGTTCGACATGCGCTCGGGCAACGACGAGGTGCTGGCGCTGGGCACGCGGGCCGTCCCGGTCGGGGCCGTGGACCTGCGCGACCCCGTCGGCGCCGTGCGGGAGGCGGAGCGGCTGGCGGAGCTGGGGGTCAGGGCCGTCCGGCTCTTCCCCGACGAGCAGGGCGTCGAGGCGGGCTTCCCGTCGGTGCGCCACGTGGCCAGGAAGGCGGCGGCGCTCGGCCTGGTCGTGCTGACCGGGGGCGACGTGCGGCGCTTCTGGCAGCCGTTCGCGGGCCTGGAGGCCACGGTGGTCTTCCTCGACACGCACTTCTACCACCTGGGCGACTTCCTGGTGGTCGCCGCCGACGAGCCCGGCTTCCACACCTCGACCCGGCTGCTCAACTCCCCCGACGCGCTGGAGACCGTCCCGGCCGACCGGCTCCTGTACGGTTCGCGCACCCCCCACTACGAGCCGGTCGTCCCGCTGCTGCGGCTGGCGACCAGCGGACTGACGCCGGAGGAGATCGCCGCCGTGGCCGGCGGCAACGCGAGGAGGCTGCTCGGATGATCATCGATGTGCACGCGCACTGGGGCCCGTGGTTCTTCACCATGGACGTGGCCGGCGCCAACCTGCGCGCCATGGACCGCTTCGGCATCGACCTGTCGATCGTCTCGGCCACCGAGGCGGTCATCTACGACGCCCCCGCCGGCAACCGGGCCCTGGCCGCCTGGCTGGAGACCCAGGACCGCCACCTCGGCTACGTGACCGTCAACCCCCGCAGGCAGGCCGACGCCGAGCGGGACCTGGCCGCCTACCTGCCCACCGGCAGGTTCGTCGGCGTCAAGATCCACACTGACTACACCCGCTCGCCCGCCTCCTCGCCGCAGACGCGCGAGGCGCTGGCCATGGTCGCCGAGGCGGGGGTGCCCGCGCTGGTGCACACCTGGGGCGCCTCGGTGCTGGAGCTGGCCCAGACCTGCCTGGACACCCCCGGCCTGCGGGTGATCGCTGGGCACATGGGCGCCGACGGCTTCGCGCACGCCATCGAGGCCGCCAACGGCTGCGACCGCCTGTTCCTGGAGCCGTGCTACTCCCACGCCCCGGCGGGCCGCATCGCGGCGGTGGCGGCGGCGGTGGACCGCACCCGGCTGCTGTTCGGCACCGACTCGACCCTCATCGACCCGGCCTCGGCGTTCGGCGCGGTGGCGGCGGCGGGCCTGGACGCGGAGACGGCCGACCTGGTCGCGTGGCGGAACGCCGCCCGGCTCTTCGATCTGGACATTACGGCCTAGGCCGTTATAGCGTGCGGCGACCCCTCACAAGGAGTGACCGCGAATGATCCCCCGCCGCCGTTTCCTCCAGGCCGCCGCCGCCTCGGCCGCCGCCGCGACCGCGCTGCCCGCCGTCCCCGCGGCGGCCATCGCCCGCGAGCCGGTAGGCACCGTCACCGACCTGGGCCCGGCCAGCGTCGCCAGCCCCCTGGGCAACGCCGAGTTCGTGGGCGACGTGCTCTACATGGGCTCGCGCGGCCTGGCGCCCAACGTCGTGGGCGCCTGGGACCTGACCCAGGACAAGGTCACGGCCCACCACGAGATCCCCACGGGCGTGGGCATCTGGGCGATGTGCAAGGTGGGCACCGACGTCTACGTCGGCACCCACACCCGCTCCGACCTCTACAAGATCGACACCCTCACCGGGACCACGACCAAGGTCGCCGAGTACCCCGACCCCTACATCTGGACCATGGCGGCCTCCCCCGATGGCAAGGTCTTCATGGGCATGTCGCAGCCCGGCCGCGTGGTGGAGTACGACCCCGCCACCGGCCTCAGCCGCGACCTGGGCCAGCCCGCGCCCGGCGAGGCGTACGTGCGCGGCATCGAGGCCGACGCCACCCACGTCTACGCCGGCGTCGGCAGCAACGCCCACCTCGTCGCCATCGACCGCCGCACCGGCGAGACCCGCGACCTGCTGCCCGCCGAGGTGGCCGACCGCGACTGGGTGTCGAGCATGGCCATCAGCGACACGCACGTCGCGGGCGGCATGAACTCGCTGGCGGAGCTGATCGTGCTGGAGAAGGCGGACCCGGCCGTGTACAAGGTGGTCAAGGCCACCGCGCCGGGCGAGAAGTACGTCGTGTCGGTGCTGATCCACGACGGCTGGGTCTACTTCGCCGGCCGCCCCTCCGGGACCTTCTACCGCTACCGGATCGCCACCGGCGCGTACGAGGTGCTCGGGGTGCCGTTCCCGGAGGCGGCCACCGTCCGCATCCTGGAGCACGGCGGACTCATCTACGGCATCCAGGACCCCGGCGTCTTCGTCTACGACCCGGCCACCGGCGCGATCGACTACGTCAGCCACGTGCAGAAGGGCTTCCGGGCCGCGCCGGAGGAGCCGATGTCGGTGCACAGCGACGGGGCGCGCGTCTACGTCGGCGGCAAGGGCGGCTGCGACGTGCACGACCTGGCCACCCGCAAGGTCACCCGGCTGTCCGTCCCCGGCGAGCCCAAGACCGTCATGACCGTCAAGGACACCACCTACCTCGGCGTCTACACCCAGGGCGCGCTCTACTCCCACCGCGCCGGCGACGCCGAGGTCAAGCTGCTCTTCCGCACCGGCCACAACCAGGACCGCCCCAAGGACCTGGTCCACGACCAGCGGACCGGGCTGATCGTGATGTCCACCCAGCCGGAGCCCGGCCACCAAAACGGCGCCCTCGACGTCTACGACCCGCGCACGAATAAGCTCGACACCTACCGGCCGATCGTCGAGCGCCAGACCGTCTTCTCGCTGACCGCCCAGCACGGCACCGTCTACCTGGGCACCAGCACGCAGGAGGGGCTCGGCGCGCCGCCGGTCACCCCGACGGCCCGGCTGGCCGCCTTCGACCTGCGCACCCGCCGGGTGCTGTGGGAGATCGAGCCGGTGCCCGGCGCGCAGGCCGTCACGAGCCTCAAGCAGACCCCGCTCGCCCTGTACGGCCTCACCAACACCGGCGTGCTGTTCGAGTTCGACCTGCGCCGGCGCGCGGTCACCCGCACCCTGCGGGTGTGCGACCGGGGCGGCGACCTGGTGCTGGCCGGCCGGTACGGCTACACCAGCGACGAGGACGCCATCTACCGGATCGACCTGCCGGCGTTCACCTCCGCCACGCTCGTGGACGGCCTGGAGAGCGACTGGTTCGGCGGCGGCTCCCGGATCAACATCGACCCGTCCCGCAAGGCGCTGTACGCGCTCAAGGGCCGCAACCTCATCCGCGTCGCCATCTGAGGACCCGGCCGGCCCCCGCTACCGGGCGGAGGCCAGCACGTGGGCCCGCTCGTCCTCCGGGAGGGCGGGCCCGTACGGGTCGTGGGCGTGCGTCGGGGGGATGAGCCCCTCCTCGGCGGCCAGCCAGGCCATGCGCTGCACGTAGCCCTCCATGGGGGCGGTGAACGTGGCCGCCGCCAGCCGGTCCAGCCGCGCGGACGCCTTCTCGAAGCCCCTCAGGTCGTCCGCCTCGAAGGCGCGCAGCACGTCCGCCGTCGTGCCCACCGACGCCGCCGCGATGCCTACCAGGGCCGCCTGCGCGCCCCACAGGAGCGAGGGGCCGAACATGCGGTCCTCGCCGGTGATCGCCAGCCGGCCGGACCCGCGGGTGAGGGCGATGGTCTCCTGGCAGCCCATCGCGTCCGACAGCAACGCCGTCTTGAGACCGGCGACCCCGGGCACGGCCAGGATCCGGCGCAGGGTGGCGGGCGGGCACGGGTTCGTGTACAGGTCGAAGGCGATCATCGGCAGCCCGGCGGCGGCCCACACCGCCTCGTGCAGCGCCACCCGGTCCCCCGGCTCGGGGAACACCAGGACGCCGTCGGCCCCCAGTCCGGCCGCCGCCCGCGCGTCCGCGACCGCGCCCGGACCGCCTCGGGCGGCGGCGCCGACGCCGACGATGACCGGGACGCCCGCCCGGCGGGCGCGGGCGATCACGCCGGCCCGCGTCTCAGGGGGCAGGTAGGGGCCACGGCCCGTGTGCGCGAGGACGGCCAGGGCGTCGGCGCCCGAGGCGGCCAGCCGCCGGAAGTACGCCTCCGCGACGTCGAGGTCCACCTCCCCCGCCCGCGTCATCGGCGTCAGCGCGGCGGCCACCAGGCCGCCGCTCAGCAGGTCACGCAACCCGGCGGCCCGCGCATCGATCGGCGTGCTCATCATCGCTCCCCTCACCGGACGTTCCGGGCGACAAGCGTAGGCCGTTCAGCTCCGGCGCGGGGCGCCGGTCACCTGAGCCCGATCACTTGAGCCCGATCACTTGAGCCCGATCACTTGAGCCCGGTCATCGCGATGCTGTTGACCAGGTACCGCTGCAGCAGGAAGAAGACCAGCAGGCACGGCACCGCCGAGATCGCCGCCGAGGACATCATCAGCGACCACTGCAGCTCCTCCGTCTTCAGCACCGTCAGCCCGACGGTCAGCGTCCTGGTGGAGTCGCTCTGCGAGATCACCAGGGGCCACAGGAAGTCGTTCCAGTGCCACAGGAAGACGAACACGCCCAGGGTGGCCAGGATCGGCTTGGTCAGCGGGACCACGATCGTCCAGTAGACGCGCAGCTCGGAGGCCCCGTCCACCTTGGCGGCGTCGAACAGTTCGTCGGGCAGCCCGAGGATGAACTGCCGCATCAGGAAGACGGCCTGGGAGTTGGCCAGCGTCGGCACGATCAGCCCCCAGAAGGTGTCGGCCCCGCCGAGGTCGGAGACGAGCACGTACAGCGGGATGAGCGTGGCCTGGAACGGCACCATCATGGTGGCGAGGAACGTCCACAGGATGGTGTCGCGGCCGGGGAAGCGCTTCTTGGCGAAGGCGTAGCCGGCCATCGACGCGGTGAGCAGGATGACCACCACCGAGACGCCCGAGTAGACCAGCGAGTTGAACGTCCACTCGGTGAACCCGGAGGCTTCCAGGACCTGCGCGAGGTTGTCGAAGGTGAACGAGTCCGGCCACTGCGCGGGCACGGTCGGCTCACCCCGGGGCGACAGCGCGACGATGAGCATCGCGATGAACGGCCCCAGGGTCAGCAGCGACATGACCGCGAGCAGCGCGTAGAGCGGCCAGCGGCGGCCGTGGCGGCGCGGCCTGGCGGCCTGCCGGGTCCCGGCGGCGGCGGGGCGGGTGGCCGTCAGCGTCATGTGTTCTCCTTGCCGACGAAGCGGCGCTGGATCAGCGAGACGACCAGCACGATGGCGAAGAGCACCATCCCCCAGGTGGCCGCGTAGCCGAACTCCCAGAACCGGAAGCCCCGTTCGAAGATGCCGTAGATGAGGGTGTAGCTGGCCTTGGCGGGCCCGCCGCCGGTCATCACGTAGATCGTGTCGAAGACCTGGAACGAGGCGATCGTCTCGATCACCAGCACGAAGAAGAGCGCGGGCTTGAGCAGGGGCAGCGTGATGCCGCGGAAACGCTGCCAGGGCCCGGCCCCGTCGACCTTGGCCGCCTCCAGGTAGGAGCCGGGGATCGCCTTCAGCCCCGCCAGCAGGATCAGCATGGAGTAGCCGAACCCCTTCCAGCAGGAGACGACGGCCAGAGCGGGCAGCACCAGCTCCGCCCGCTCCATGAAGCCGACGGGCCCCAGCTCCATCTTGGCCAGCAACCCGTTGATCAGGCCGTCGAACTCGAAGATCCAGCGCCAGATGATGCCGGCGAAGACGAAGCTGGTCACGTACGGCAGGAACAGCATGCCGCGGAACAGCCCGCGCAGGAAGACGATCGAGTTGAGCAGCACGGCGGTGCCGAGCGAGACGGCCATGACGAGCGGCACGTAGATGACGGTGTACACCAGCGTGGCCCGCAGGCTGGACCAGAAGTTCGGGTCGTTCACGAGCCGCGTGTAGTTGTCGGCGCCGATGAAGCTCCACTCGCCGCCGATGTTCCAGTTCGTCAGGCTCATGCCCGCCGCCCCGAGAGTGGGGAAGATCTTGAAGATCAGGAACAGCACCAGCATCGGGAGCACGAACAGCAGTCCCGTGACCGGATCACGCAGGCGATGGCGCACCGGGTTTCACACCTTTCCGAGAAAGACGGACCGCCCGGCGGGCGGTCCGGGTCGTGTCAGCCGCCGCTGGCCAGCAGGTCGTTGCCCTCCTTCGCGGCGGCGTCGAGAGCCGTCTTGGCGTCCTCCTCGCCGATCAGCGCCGCCTGGATGTGGGCCGCGACCATGGTCATGACCTGGCGGGCCTTGGGGTGGGTGTCGCCGGGGTAGGCGTACTGCAGCGACTTGGCGAACTCCTTGGACGTCTCCGACTGGTCGGGGACGGTCACGTCGGTGCGCGCGGAGAAGAAGCCGGACTCCTTGGCCAGCGCCCCGGCCACCTCGGGCGAGGCGATGTAGGAGGCGAGCTTCCTGGCGGCGTCCTTGTTGCCGGAGTGCTTGGCGAGGACGAGGCCGCCGGGGATGCCGAAGGCGACCCGCTTTGTCCCCTCCAGCGGCAGGCCGACGCCGACGTTCTCCGCGCCGATGGCCGCGCCGAACTGCTCGGCGTTGAGCGCCGTGGCCGCGTGGTACATCGCGGTCTTGCCCGCGGCGAGCGGGCTGCCCTCGATGTCGTTGCTCTTGCTCGCGGTGTTCTCGGGCAGCCCGCCGACGGCCTTGAGGTCGAGCAGGAACTGCAGGCTGTCGATGCCCTGCTGGCTGTTGACGGTCACGCTCTTGCCGTCGGGGGCGAACACCGATCCGCCGTTGGCCCACAGGATCGGGTAGAAGCTCTGGTTGAGCGAGACCTCCGGCTTGCCGGGGTAGTCGAGCACGGCGATCTTCTTGGCGGCCAGCTTGGGGGCGGCCTCCTTCAGCTCGGCCAGCGTCTCGGGCAGCTTGGTGACGCCCGCGTCGGCGAAGAGCTTCTTGTTGTAGATGGGGGCGGTGATCGTCTGGTAGATGGGCACCCCGTAGAGCTTGCCGTCCACCGTCAGCGCGGTGAGCGCGTTGGGCAGGTAGCTGGCCTTGTCGGCGGCGACGACGTCGTCCACGGCCTCCAGCGTGCCCTGCTGGGCGTACTGGGGGATCTGGTCCGGGCCGAGCACGACGAGGTCGAAGCCCTTCTTGGAGGCCAGCGCCGTGGTGACCTTCTCCTGGCGGCCGTCCCACGGCTGCTGGTCGATCGTGACGTCGATCGCCGGGTTCTTGGCCTCGAAGTCCTTCTCGACCTTGTCCCAGAAGGTCTTGTTCTTGGCCTGATCCGCGATCACGGGATACATCCAGAGTGTCACCGGGCTCTTGTCCGAGCCCGATCCGCCGGATCCGCATCCGCCCACCGCGACGCCCAGGGCGACCGCGATGCCGGCTGCCGCAATGTTTCTCATCGGCGGCGTTCCTTTCCTGAATACCGGTCCTGACCGAAACCTAGTGATCCGGGTAGGACCAGGTCAATGCCTGATACATGAACGTAACTACGGCTGGGCCGGATAACTCCTGATCGCCTCCACAATGATCTTCACGTGCTCGGACGTGTAGTGCTCGTTCCAGTCGATGATCAGCAGCGTGTCCGAGACCAGCCGCTCCGCCTCCGGGCAGGGGGCGGGGCGGTAGCCCTCCAGGGGGTAGCGGGAGGCGCCGTAGACGGGCCGGTCCCACAGCGGCGCCTGGTTGAGCGGCTCTCTCAGATACCCGGCCCGCGCCGGGACCCCGGCCGCGCTCAGGTGCGCGGCCAGCTCCGACGCGCCGCCGCCGGGCAGGACGAGCGGGAACAGCCACCAGGCGTGCCCGTCCGGCCGCGGCAGGACGAGCTCGGCCCGGCCCGGCGTCTCCTCCCGCTCCCCGCCCGGCTCGCGCAGGGCCCGGAGCAGCTCGGCGGCGGTGCGGCGTCTGGACTCCAGGACCCAGGGCAGCTTCGCGAGCTGGGCGCGGGCCACCGCGGCCTGCAGTTCGGTCATCCGGTAGTTCAGGCCCAGGCTCTCGTGGGAGCGGCCCGCGGCCCGGTCCCAGCCCTTGTCGGCGAACAGCCGCATGCGCCTGGCCAGCTCGTCGTCGTCGGTGACGGTCAGCCCGCCGTCGCCGCAGGTGATGTGCTTCCACTGCTGCAGGCTCAGGGTGCCGACGTGGCCGGCCGTGCCCGCGTACCGGCCGCCGGGCAGCTCGGTCAGCCACGCCTGCGCGCAGTCCTCGATGAGCGTGAGGCCGTGACGGTCGGCCAGGGCACGCAGCTCGCCGATCCGGGCGGGCGCGCCGAACAGGTGCACTACCATGATCGCACGGGTGCGTGGCCCGATCAGCGCGGCCACGGCGTCCGGATCGAGGTTCCCGTCGGCCGGGTCCACATCGGCGAAGACAGGAACCGCGTTCTGCGCCAAGATGGGGGCCACGGTCCCGAAGTCCGTGATCGGCGTCGTGATGATCTCGTCACCGGGATCCGGCGCCGCCGCCACGACCGACAGGTGGAGGGCCGCGGTGCCGGACGCGCACGCGATCGCGTGGCGGGAGCCGTAGAGCTCCGCGACCTCGCGTTCGAGCGCCCGCGCCTCGGTCCCCCACACGGAGTTGAGCATGCCGGAACGGATCACCCGGTCCAGCGCGGCCACCTCCTCGTCGCCGAGGGTGCGGCCGGCGGATTCGGCCATGTTGGGAAAGTGCAGGGTCACCGGATAACCTTTCGGTCTAGACCGTAAAGACGGAGAAGGAGGCGCGGGTGGGTTTCGTCATCGGAGTCGTCGGCCCGCACGATCTGGTCGACGACGTCGCGGCCACCTGCGAGGAGCAGCCCGGGGTCACCGCGCTCCGGCTCGACTACGACCACGAGTCGCAGGCCCCGGCCATCGTCGAGGCCCACGCGGGCACGGTCGAGGGCTGGCTGTTCACCGGCGTCGTGCCGTACATGCTGGCCCGCGGCGCCGAGGTGCTCTCCCGCCCCGCCGTGTTCGTCGACTACTCGGGCGCCACACTGCTCAGCGCCCTGGTCCGGCTCCAGCGCGAGGGCCTGGACATCACCCGGCTGTCCATCGACACCATCTCCCCCGCCGACGTCACCGCCACCTTCACCGAGGCGGGGCTGCCCACCGACCGGCTGCGCACGCTCGGCTACCGCCCCGAGACGACCTCCAAGAAGATCATCGCCTTCCACCGCCGCGCCCCCGACCACCCGGTGATCACCTGCCTCAGCTCCGTGCACGAGGCGCTGCGCGACGAGATGCAGGTGCTGCGCCTGGCGCCGTCGGAGCACTCGGTGCGCACCGCGCTGCGCCAGCTCCTGCTGACCGCCGAGGGCCAGGCCCAGGAGGACGCGCAGATCGCGCTCGGCCTGGTGGAGGTGGACAGCGAGGAGGGCCTGCTGCGCGAGGCCGGCGCGCTGGGCGGCACGCTGGCCACCTTCCGCGGCGGCACCCACCTGCTGGTCACCACCCGCGGCCCGCTCTACGAGGCCACGGGCGGCTTCACGGGGCTGCCCATGCTGGCGCGGCTGGCCGGTCACAGCAGCGTGGCGCGGGTCGGCTTCGGCCTCGGGCGCAGCGCCGCCGAGGCCGAGAGCCTGGCCCGCCGCGCGCTGGCCAGGGCCAGGCGCATCGGGAACGTGGCCGCCGTGCTGTCGCTGCGCGCCGACACCGACATCGTGCTGGAGTCGGTGATCAGCACCCCGTCCGGCGAGCAGAACCTGTCGGTGATCGCGCGCCGGGTCGGGCTGTCGGTGCCGACCCTGGAGAAGCTGCTGGAGGCCCGCGACGCGGCCGGCGGCAAGGCGCTGACCACCCGGGAGATCGCCGATCGGCTCGCCGTCCAGCAGCGCACCGCGCGGCGCATGCTGCACCGGCTGGAGCTGGCCGGGCTGGCCGAACGCACCGGCAACCTGACCAGCGGCTCCAGCGGCCGTCCGCTCACGCTCTACCGCCTGACCCTCTAGCCCGCCCGGCCCGTCGCCCAGCCTGTCGTGCGGCCCGTCGCGTGCTTCTCAAGCGGGGCCGCCGCTCAGGCCAGCCATCGGTCCAGCCCCTGCGCCACGAAGTCATCGTCGCGCAGCCAGGGGTAGGAGGCCCAGATGCGGTCGATCTCGGCGAGTTGTCCCGGCGACAGCTCCTCGTCGGGGTCGAGGCACCAGCGGCCGGCCAGCAGCCCCTGGCGGCGCAGCACCTCGTGGATGCCGGGGATGCAGCCGTGGAAGCCGTTCGCCGAGTCGAAGATGGCCGCGTTGGCGTCGGTGAGGTGGCCGTCGAGCCCGAGCAGGCGGCGCACCGCGGCGTCGTCGCCGGAGCGGGCCAGCGCGGCCTCCTCCAGCAGTTCGACCGCCCGCCGCACCCAGACCGCCCACTGGCCGAGCAGCCCGCCGACGAACTCCACCTCCACCTGACGGCCGTCCACGACCACCCGGTGCGAGGTGATGAGGTCGGTCAGGATGTGGTCGTCGTTGCCCGTGTAGAGCGCCACCTCCCCGACCCGGCCCGCGCGTACGACGCCGTGCAGCACGTCGAGGGTGCGATACCGGTCGAAGGGCGCGACCTTGACGCCCACCACCGACTCGACCGCCGCCAGCCGCGTCCAGAACTCGCGCGAGAGGGGCCGCCCGCCCACCGCGGGCTGCAGGTAGAAGCCGATCACCGGCAGCACCTCGCCGACGGCGCGGGCCCGGTCGATCAGCCCGTCCTCGTCGAGGTCCGGGTGCGGGCTGAGCAGCACCATGTGGTAGCCGAGCGACCTGGCCAGCTCCGCCTCCGCCACCGCCTGGGCGGTGGGCCCGGTGGCGCCGGCCACCAGCACCACCTCGCGGTCGGACTCCCTGGCCGTCTCCGCGGCCAGTGCGAGCACGGGCGCGAACAGTCCGGTGCCGTGGATGGCGAACTGCGTGGTGTGCACGCCGACCGCCAGCCCGCCCGCGCCGGCTTCGACGTAGTAGCGGGTCAGGGCGCGCTGGCGGCGCTCGTCCAGCCGCCGGTCCTCGGTCAGCGCCAGTGGGTGCGCCGGGATCACCAGACCGCGTCTGAACAGGTCGCCCACGGACGTCTGCGCCTCTCGAGCCGTGCCGAGCACGTGAGATCCCCCTTTGTCATGAGAAGTAAGCACGGGTATGAGCACACGTGCGTCAGAAACGCCCGTCACGGCGTTCGAACTTGGTGGGTTTGCCCAGCAACGGGCCGCCGCCGGCGACCCAGCGCGCCGTGTGCTCGATCAGCTCGGCGGGGGTCAGCTCGGGATAGCCGTACAGGGCGTGGCAGCGGGAGGCGTTCGACAGCAGCGCCGTCGGCGCCTCCTCGCCGGTGAACACCGGCTCCTTGCCGAGCGCCGCGCCGAGCGCCGTCGCCGCCTGCCGCACCGAGATCAGCTCGGGCCCCGTCACGTTCAGCACGTACGGGGGCACGCCGGCCAGCAGCAGCGACCGGAGCGCGACCTCGTTGGCGTAGCCCTGCCAGACCAGGTTGACCTGGCCCGTGGTCAGGTCGATCGGCTCGCCGGCGAGCACCTTCTGCGCGAGGTCCACCAGCACGCCGTAGCGCAGCTCGACCGCGTAGTTGAGGCGGATCAGCGACATGGGCGTGCTGTTCCGCTCGGCGAAGTGCGTCAGGACGCGCTCCCTGCCGAGGCAGCTCATCGCGTAGTCGCCCACCGGGCCGGTGGGCGAGTCCTCGGTGCTGCCGCCCCCGGCGACGGGGACGAGCGGGTAGACGTTCCCGGTGGACAGCGCGGCGATGCGGCTGCCGGCGAACCGGTCGGCCACGCGGCCGGGCAGGTAGGTGTTGGTGAACCAGGTGGCGTGCTCGCGGCCCTGCGTGCCGAACTTCGCGCCGACCAGGAACACCACGTTGGGCGCGTCCGGCAGTTCGCGCAGGGCCCGGTCGTCGGCGACGTCGGCGGCGACCACGGTGAGGCCCTCGTCCTGGAGCGACCGGGCCAGGCCGGGCTCGGAGAAGCGGGACACCGCGATGATCCGCCTGCCCGGGTCGGTGGCGTTGCGCGCCAGGCGGGCCAGGCTCGGGCCGAGCTTGCCGCCGGCGCCGAGGATCATGATGTCGCCGTCGAGCTTGGCCAGATCGTCGGCGAGCCCGGCGCTCGGCCGCGCCAGCCGCTCCTCGAGTTCCGCTGTCGTCCGCACGCGGTCTCCTCCATCGGTTATTTACGGTCCAGACCGTAACTGGGCGATGCTGCGCCTGTCAACGGGGAGACGGGTTCGGGGAACACGGAAGGGCCCGCCAGGCGGCGGACCCTCCAGGAACTCAGCGGACGGGGCGGGCGGTCAGCAGCTCTCGCGCGCGGAAACGAGCACGTCGAGCACGGCCCGGGTCTCCCGCCACGGCACCGGGCTGGGCGCCCCGCCGACCATCGCGAGGAACGCCTCGATCGTGCCCTCGTAGCCGAGGCCGCGGACCGGGTCGTCGCCGCTCTCGATCTCGATCGTCTCGGTGCCGTCGCGCTTGTGCAGCGTGACGGCGTAGGACTCCGACTCCGACACGCCGAGGATCTCGACCGTGCCGGTGACGCCGTCGTCCCAGCGCAGCGCCATCACCCCGGTGTCCTCCGAGCGGAGTGTGGCGTAGTGGCGTCGCGCCCCCGCCGCGCCCACCAGGCGCACCTCGGGGCCGAGCAGCGCCACCAGCAGTTCCACGCCGTGGATGCCCATGGTGACCATCGTCCCGCCACCCTCGCCCGGCGTGTCCTGCCAGGCGTTGTAGCCGTTCGCCCAGAGTCCCACGTCGTGCCGTACGGTCGCCCGCACGGCCAGCACCTCGCCGCGCTCCACCCGTGTCCCGGCGAAGGCCGGCGCGAAGCGCAGCACCGATCCGGACAGGACCCGGTCGTGGATCGGCAGCCGGTCGAGCTGGTCGAGCTGGGCCCGGCTGGCGGCGGCGGGCTTGTTCACGAAACAGGCGGCCCCCGTCTCCAGCACCTTGGCCAGCGCCCCTGGCACCTGGGGGTTGGGGACCGTCAGCACCACCCCGTCGAGCCGGCCGGCCAGCACCTCGTCGAGGCTGCCCGCCACCTTCACGCCCGGATGCTCGTCGGTGAACCGGCGCAGCCGCTCCGGGTCCTGCTCCCACACCACCAGTTCGGCGTGGCGGGACAGGGTGCGGGCGTCGGTGTAGGGGTGGCTGGTCGCGAGCCCGGCGAGTGCGATGCGCACGGTCTGTCCTCCGTGTCCGGCGGCTTCGAGAAAACCCCGCCATCATGACAGCTCGCGGACGCCTCCCCGCGACCGGCGGCGGGCAGGACCGCGCCGCCCCGGCGCCGAAATGGTTCGGCGCCGCCCTACTGTGCGTGAGCGGGGCGGCGCCGCAGAGGTTCATTCCCGCTCGCACCACGACTCACACTGATTGTTCTGCGCCTCCTGTCAGAAGCGCGGCACGGAGGCGGTCAGAGCCCGGAGCGGCGACCGCGGCACCATGGATCCGCTCCCCGGGCGGACGCTCACTGCGGAAACATTCCGGTAACAGCCCCTTGACCTACCAAAACCGGTCAAACTAGCTTCTACTACATTCTATAGAATCCAGAATGCGGAGGCGGCGATGAGCGAGACGGCCCGTGCGGCGATCGTCACGTCCGTCGCCGGTGCCGTGGAGGTTCGCGGGTACGACCTGCCCCACCCGGGCCCCGGCGAGTTCCTGCTCCAGGTCGAGCTGTGCGGCATGTGCGGCACCGACGCGCACGTCTACCGGGGACGGCTCGACAGCGTGCGCTTCCCCGCGCTGCTCGGGCACGAGATCGTCGGCCGGCTGGCCGTCCTCGGCGACGGCGTCACCACCGACCACGCGGGCCGCCCGGTCCGGGCCGGTGACCGGGTCGGCGTCTTCCCCGCGCTGAGCTGCGGCCGGTGCTACGAGTGCACCGTGCGCAGGCGGCCGGGGAGCTGTCCCGGCCGCCGCCCCTCCTACGGCTTCGCCTCCCCCGCCGACCGCCCGCCGTACCTGACCGGCGGCTTCGCCACCCACCTGTACGCCTCGAACGCCGGGACCGTCTTCTACCGCACCGACCTGCCCCCGGAGGTCGCCGTGCTGCAGGAGCCCCTGTCGGTGGCGCTGCACGCGGCCGAACGCGCCGCGCTGCGGATCGGCTCCACCGTGGTCGTGCAGGGTGTCGGCGCGATCGGGCTGATGGCGGTGGTGGCGGCGCGGGCGGCCGGGGCGGCCCGCATCGTGGCCGTCGGCGGCCCGCCGGCCCGGCTGGAGCTGGCCGCGGCGCTCGGCGCGGACGAGGTCGTGGACCTCGCCCGCGTGCCCGACCCGGACCGCCGCCGCGGCGCGGTGCTCGACGCCCTCGGCGACGGCGGACGCGGCGCGGACGCCGTCATCGGCACGGCCGGCTCGCCCGAGGCGTTCCTCGAAGGCGTCCGGCTGACGGCCGACGGCGGCGTGCTGGCGGAGGTGGGCAACTTCACCGACCGCGGCACGATCCCGTTCAATCCCTACAGCGACCTGCTGAGACGGGACATCACCCTGGCCGGCGTGTACGGCGCCGGCCCCGACATGCAGCGCAGGTACCACTCGGCGCTGTCCATCCTCCAGCGCGGCGGCCCGCCCTTCGAACGGCTCGTCAGCCACCGCGTCCCCCTGACCGGAGTCAGACGGGCCCTGGAAGCCCTCGGCGGCGGCTACTCCCTGGACGGCAGGGACGTGGTCAAGCTCGCCGTGGACCCCTCCGCCTGAGCAGCTCCAGCGAACAACCGAACCCCCACCCCTGAAGGAGAAGTCGGCAGCATGCCCAGAATCATCCGGTTGGCCGCGGCGACGTCCGCGATCGGGCTGGCCCTCACCGCGTGCGGATCGCCGGCCGAGGAGGTCGCCGCCGACGGCGGCGGTCTCGGCAGCGACGGCAGCCCGGTCTCCATCCGGGTCATCGCCAACGACGCGTTCGCCAAGCAGTGGCAGGACCAGCTCGTCCCGGAGTTCAACAAGAAGTACCCGAACATCAAGGTCACCGTGGACGGCGTGCCGTACAACGACCAGCTCGCCAAGTCGATGCTGGAGCTGACCGGCACCACCGCCACCTACGACGCGGTGCTCGCCGACGACCCCTGGCTGCCGCAGCTCGCCAAGACCGGCGCCCTCTACGACCTCAAGGGCTCCGAGCTGGCCAAGTGGAACGACCCGGACTACGACTGGGCCGACTTCAGCCCGACGCCGCTGGCCGCCGGGCAGTGGGACGGCAAGCAGTACTCCGTCCCCGTCCGCTCCAACCTGCTGCTGATGTTCTACAACAAGAGCCTGTACAAGAAGGCCGGGGTCAAGGAGCCGGACCAGAACACGACCTGGGAGCAGTACTTCGCCGACGCCAAGAAGCTGGTGCAGGACACCGACGGCGACGGCAAGACCGACTCGTGGGCCGTGGGCACCTACTTCACCAAGGACCCGCTGACCCCCACCATCTGGCAGACCGTGCTGAACTCCAACGGCGGCCGGCTGCTCGACGACAAGATGCAGGTCACCTTCAACGACGCCAACGGCGTCAAGGCCCTGCAGACGCAGGTCGACCTGCTCAAGTACGCCCCGCCCGGCGCGAGCACCTACCAGTTCAACGAGCCGCTGGAAGCCTTCCGCCAGGGCAAGACGGCCACCATGTTCATGTGGGGCAGCGTCTTCAAGGGCACCGCCGTGGACAAGGAGAGCACCACCCTCACCCCCGACGAGGTCGGCATCACCACGATGCCGGCGGGCACGGCCGGCCCCGGCGCGCACCGCGGCATCTGGTCGGCGGGCATCTCCAAGAAGTCCACGCACCCGGCCGCCGCCTGGACGTGGCTGCAGTGGGTCACCTCCAAGGAGGGCGAGCAGTTCGTCGCCAAGGAGTTCGGCACGTTCCCCGCGCGCAACTCCACGCTCGACGGCGAGCCGCCCGCCGACTGGGCCAAGCCGGTCTACGCGGCGCTGAAGTCGGGCTACGAGGTGGTCTCGAAGAACGAGATGTGGCGTCCGCGGCTGCCCGAGTCGGACGCCGTCCAGCAGATCCTGGCGCTGCAGACCAGCCAGGCCATCTCCGGCCAGGCGACGGCGCAGGAGGCCGTGCAGCGGGCCGCCGACGAGATCACCGGACTGCTGAAGTCCAAGGGCTACGGTCAGTGATCGGTAAGCGGGTACGGCTGGGAGAGCCGGGCACGGCCTGGCTCTTCCTGACCCCGGCCCTGGTGCTGCTGGCCGGCATGCTGCTCTACCCCGTCTTCTACACGGTCTGGGTGAGCCTGTCGGACTTCGACCTGGCCACCTTCCAGCCGTCCGGCTGGGTGGGACTGCGCAACTACGAGCTGGTGCTGAAGGACCCCGGCTTCCTGGAGTCGCTCAAGGTCACCGGCATCTACCTGGTGATCGCGCTGCCGCTGCAGATGGTGCTGGGCTTCGCCATCGCGTTCCTGCTCAACGTCGAGTGGCGGGGGCGCGGCGTGCTGCGCGCGCTGTTCCTGGTGCCCATGGTCGTCGCGCCGGTCGTGGCGGGCGGCGTGTGGCGGATGCTGCTCGACCCGCTGTGGGGCGTGGTCAACTACACGCTCGGGCTGGTCGGCATCGGCCCGATCGAGTGGATCGGCGACCCCACGCTGGCCATGGCGAGCGTGATCATCATCGACACCTGGCGGTGGACGCCCTTCGTGGTGCTGATCGCCGCCGCCGGCATCATGGCGCTGCCCGGCGAGGTGTACGAGGCCGCCAGGTCCGACGGCGCCGGCCGCTGGCAGACCCTGCGCCACGTCACGCTGCCGCTGCTGGTGCCGGTGATGGCCGCGGCGTTCATCGTGCGCTGGCTGGGCGCGGTCAAGATGTTCGACATCGCGCTGGCCGCGACCAGGGGCGGGCCCGGCAACTCCACGAACGTGCTCAACCTCTACATCTACGAGAAGGGCTTCCGCAGCCTGGAGTTCGGCTCCGCCTCCTCGATGGCCACGATCGTGCTGATCGTGACCATGCTCCTGACCATCGTCCTGTTCCGTGTCAGCCACCGCCTGGAGAACCGATGGTGAGGTCCAAGGCCGGGCGCTACGCCGCCATCGCCGGCGGCGTCCTGGTGACGTTGCTCTTCCTGTTCCCCGTCCTCTACATGGTCAGCATCTCCTTCAAGCTGCCGAGGGACATCTTCACCGTCCCGCCGCGCTGGCTGAGCGAGCTGACCTTCGACAACTACGTCAGCTACTTCGAGCAGGCGCGCATCCTGCCCCGCATGATCAACACGATCATCGTGGCGGCCGGCGCGTCGGCCATCTCGATGGTGGCCGGCTCGATGGCCGGGTACGCGCTGTCGCGGCTGCGCATGCGCGGCGCGGGCGTCGTCGGCGGGCTGATCCTGGCCTCCCGCGCGGTGCCGCCGATCGCCCTGGTCGTGCCGCTGTTCCTGGTGGCCCGCAAGCTCGGGCTGACCGACCAGTACATCACCGTGATCCTGGCCTACGTCACCTTCCTGGTGCCGTACGTGGTGTGGCTGATGCGGGCGTTCTTCCGCAGCCTGCCACCGGAGCTGGAGGAGGCGGCGATGATCGACGGCTGCACCAGGTTCGGGGCGTTCTTCCGGATCATCGTGCCCACGAGCCTGACGGGCCTGGTCTCCACGCTGATCTTCTGCATCATCCTGGCCTGGGAGGAGCTGCTGTTCGCGCTCATCCTCACCAACGACCGGGCGGTCACGATCCCGGTCGCCATCGCGGGGATCGCGGCCGACACCGAGAAGGGCGGGCTGTGGGGCCCGCTGGCGGCGGTGGGCGTGCTCACCGTGCTGCCCGTGGTGATCTTCGCGCTGGCCGTGCAGAAGTACCTGATCAAGGGTCTCGCCGACGGCGCGACCAAGGGGTGAGGGGCAGATGAAGATCACGGATGTGCGCGGACGGGTCATCGAGATGCCCTATCCGCGGCCGTTCCGCCCGTCCTGGGCGCCGGAGGGCGCGCACCGCGCGATGTCGGCGGTGATCGTCGAGGTCGAGACCGACGCGGGAGTGGTCGGCGTGGCGGGCGGCGACATGGGGCACGGCACCGGCCCGATGCTGCTGGAGGCGATCCACGGCTGGATCAGGCCGCAGCTCGTCGGGCTCGACGCGTTCGCGACCACGCACGTGGCCAACCGGCTGCGGTACGTGGCCGAGTACGTCTTCCCCCGCCCCTGGGTCGTCGGCGTGGCCGTCTGGGACGCCGTCGGCAAGGCGTGCGGGCAGCCGCTGTACAAGCTGTGGGGCGGGCACGCGGGAGCCGTGCGCGCCTACGCCAGCTTCGGCGAGGTGCGCGCGGCGAAGCAGCGGGCCGAGGACGCGCTGCGCGTGGTCGAGCAGGGCTTCCAGGGCATCAAGCTGCGGGTGCACGCCGCCACCGTGGCCGAGGACGTGGCCCAGGTCGCGGCCGTGCGCGAGGCGGTCGGCCCGGACGTGGCCATCATGGTCGACGCCAACCAGGCCGCCTCCCGCTGGCGGTACGCCCCCGACGGCACCCGGCTGATCTGGGACTACGACCGGGCCCTGACCACGGCCAGGGAGCTGGCCGGGCTGGGCGTGGCCTGGCTGGAGGAGCCGCTGCCCCGGCACGACTACCGGGCGCTGTGCGAGCTGACCGCCGCCTCGCCCATCCCGATCGCGGGCTGCGAGCACAACCGGGGCATCGGGCAGCTCGTCCGGATGCTGGAGGACGGCTGCTTCGACATCTTCCAGCCGGACGCCAACGAGAGCGAGGAGATCGGCGCGCTGCGCGACTTCGGCGCGATGGCCGCGGCCAGGCAGCGCCGGGTGATCCCGCACGCGTGGGCGACGGGCCTCGGCGTGGCCGGGAACCTGCAGCTCTGCGCGTCGCTGCCGAACTGCGACTGGCTGGAGTATCCCTACGATCCGCCGGTGATCGTCCCGGAGGTGTTCCACGCGATGCTCACCGAGCCGCTGCTGCCCGATTCGTCCGGGCTCGTAGCCGTTCCGGAGGGGCCTGGACTCGGTGTAGAGCTTGACTACGCGGCGATCGAGCCGCTCACCGTCCAACGGGTCTGAAGGGTTGTCGACAACCATGGCCGAACCGCGTTCCCCGTTCCGCACCAAGGCGGACCTGGCGGCGGAGCACATCAAGCACCTCATCATGACGGGCGCGGCGGCTCCCGGCAGCAAGATCATCACCCGGGTGGTCGCGGAGGCCGTCGGCATCAGCGAGACCCCCGTGCGCGAGGCGATCAAGCAGCTCTGCTCGGAGGAGTGGCTGGTCGAGCGCCCGCACGTGGGCGCCGTGGTGGCCGAGTTCACGGTGGAGAACGTCCGCGAGCTGTACAGCGTGCGGGCGGCGCTGACCGCGCTGGCGCTCAAGCTCGGCGGCGAGGCGCTGGCCGGCGAGCGGCTCGCGGCGGTGGACGACGTGCTGGCCCGCTGCGAGGTCGCCGTGCGCGAGGCGGACGTGGCCGTGTTCGCCATGCTCAACCGGCGTTTCCACTCGCTGCTGTGCGACACCGAGCACAGCAGGCTCACCCACCGCATGCTCCAGGGGCTGTGGGCCAGGACGGAGACCGCCCAGCGCGGCTTCCGCCTGGTGCCCTGGCGGCTGCCCGAGTCGCACGCCGAGCACGTGGCCATCAGGAACGCTTTAGTGACCGGGGACATCGACCTGGCCAGCGAGTTGCAGCACGCGCACGAGATGGCCGCCATGCAAGCACTGATCGACGAACTGCGGGAGAAGAATGGACACGGCTGAGGCCGGGGGCAGGGCCCTGATCGGCGGCGTGTGGCAGGCGGAGCCGGACGGGCGCACGTTCGCCGTGCACGACCCGGCGACCGGCGCGGCCATCGCGCGGGTGAGCGACTGCGGCGCCGAGCTGACCGGGCGGGCGGTCGAGGCCGCCGCGCGGGCGTTGCCCGGCTGGCGCGCGCTGCCCGCGCACGAGCGGGCGGAGCTGATGCGCCGCGCGGCCGGCGAGCTGGCCGCGCGGGCCGCCGAGATCGGCGCGACGATGACGGCCGAGCAGGGCAAGCCGCCGGCCGAGGCCACGGCCGAGGTGCTGTCGGGGGCCGAGCACCTGTCGTGGGCCGCCGAGGAGACCCGCCGCCTGTACGGGAGCACGGTGCCGGGCGCGAACGCGGCCAACCGCATCTGGCTGCTGCCCGAGCCGGTCGGGGTGGTGGCCGGCATCACCCCGTGGAACTTCCCGGTCTCGATGATCACCCGCAAGCTGGGCCCGGCGCTGGCCGCGGGCTGCACGGTGGTGCTCAAGCCCGCCGAGCAGACCCCGCTGTCGGCGATCGCGGTGGCCGAGGCGTTCACCGCGGCGGGGCTGCCGCCCGGGGTGTTCAACCTCGTGCCGACCGCCAGGCCCGCCGTCTTCGCCGAGACGGTGATGGCCGACCCGCGGGTGCGCAAGGTCTCCTTCACCGGCTCGACCGAGGTCGGCAGGGAGCTGATCAGGCGCAGCGCCGACGACGTCAAGCGGCTGAGCGTGGAGCTCGGCGGGCACGCGCCCGTGCTGGTCTTCCCCGACGCCGACCCGCTGGCCGCCGCGGCGGCCGTGGCGCGCAGCAAGTTCCTCAACGCCGGGCAGGCGTGCACGTCCCCGAACCGGGTCTACGTGCACCGCGACGTGGCCGCCGCCTTCACCGGCGCGCTGGTGGAGCACGCCGAGGCGATCACGCCGGGCGTGGACATGGGCCCGCTCATCGACGGGGCCGCGCTGGCCAAGGTCGAGCGGCACGTCGCCGACGCCCTCGCGCGCGGCGCGACCGCGCTGACCGGCGGGCGGCGGCTCGACCGGCCGGGCACCTTCTACCCGCCGACCGTGCTGGCCGGGGTGACCGGCGAGATGCTGGTCTGCCGGGAGGAGACGTTCGGCCCGGTCGCGCCGATCATCGAGTACGACGACGTCGAGACCGTGGTGGCGCGGGCCAACGCCACCCCGTACGGGCTGACCGCCTACGTGTGGACCCGCGACCTGGCCAGGACCCTGCGGGTGGCCGAGGAGCTGGAGTTCGGCATGGTCACCGTGAACGGCGGCCCGCTGGCGCCCCCGCAGGCGCCCTTCGGCGGGATCAAGAACAGCGGCTACGGCCGCGAGGGCGGCAGCCTGGGCGTGGCCGACTATCTGGACTACAAGTACCTGAGCGTGGGGTTGTGACGATGACCGGGAAAACCGTGCGGCAGGGCCCGAACGCCGTGCCCGAGCGCGAGATCACTTCCAGGGTGGACCTGTGCCTGCCCGACGGCCGGCTCAACCCGGCGGCCGTCGGCTGGAGCCGGGTTCCGCTGCACCGGGCCAACCTGCGCGGCTGGGGCCGCACCATGCGCTGGGACTACTGGTGCGTCACCAGCCCCGAGCAGGTGTTCGCCTTCAGCGCGAGCAGCCTCGACTACCTGGCGGGCGAGTCGGCCTGGTTCCTCGACCGGCGCACCGGCGAGCAGGTCTCCAGCCGGGGGCTGCTCGTGCCCGCCCGGGGCGTGGCGTTCTCCGAGCGCGGCGGCGAGGGCAGCGTGCGCATCGGCGCGGGCGCGGTGCGGATCAGCGTGGACGAGACCGTCGCCGGCACCCGGCTGCGGCTGAAGTCGGCCGAGCTGGAGGCCGACATCCTGGTGCGGCGGGTGCCGGGCCGGGAGAGCCTGTCGCTGGTGGTGCCCTGGTCGGCGCGGCGTTTCCAGTACACGGTCAAGGACGTCGGGCGGCCCGCCGAGGGCACCGTCCGGGTGAACGGCGTGACCAGGACGTTCTCCTCCGGCGACGCGCTGGCCACGCTGGACCTGGGACGGGGCCGCTGGCCCGGCGAGATCCGGTGGAACTGGGGCGCGGCGGCCGGCCGGCCCGGGGGCCGGGACGTGGCCGTGCAGATCGGCGGCAAGTGGACGGACGGCACCGGCAGCGTCGAGAACGCGCTGATCCTCGACGGCCGCGTGCACAAGATCAGCGAGGAGCTGGTCTGGCGGTACGACACCTCCGACTGGTACGCCCCCTGGCGGATCACGGGCGAGCGGGTGGACCTCGAGTTCGTCCCCGAGCACGTGCGGCAGTCGGACGTGCGGCGGGCGGTGTACATGCGCAGCAAGGAGGCGCAGGCGTTCGGCTGCTACCGGGGCACCGTGCTCGCCGACGACGGCGAGCCCGTGGAGATCGACGGCCTGTACGGCTGGGCGGAGGAGGTGTTCCGCCGCTGGTGAGCCGGACGAACCCCGTCCCTTTTGGGGGGATATATTCGGATTCTGGGGGCAAATGCCTGTCGAATGCCCTTCCGGAGGAGGTGATCCGTGAGCTGCGTGAACGACCGCCCGACCGGCATTTCCGCGCGAGGGAGAGATCACCATGCCCGGCAATAAGGGAGTCGTGTACGAAGGCCCAGGCAACGTCGAGGTTCACGACATCGACTACCCGGGATTCGAACTCAAGGACGGTCCCGGCGTCAACCCGGCCAACGTCGGCCGCAAGCTGCCGCACGCCGCCATCCTCCGTACGGTCGCGACCAACATCTGCGGCAGCGACCAGCACATGGTGCGCGGGCGCACCACGGCTCCCGCGGGTCTCGTGCTCGGCCACGAGATCACCGGCGAGGTGGTCGAGACAGGTCCCGACGTGGAGTTCATCAAGAACGGCGACCTCGTGTCGGTCCCGTTCAACATCGCCTGCGGCCGCTGCCGCAACTGCAAGGAGGGCAAGACCGGCATCTGCGAGAACGTCAACCCCGACCGGCCCGGATCGGCGTACGGCTACGTCGACATGGGCGGCTGGGTCGGCGGGCAGGCCGAGTTCGTCGTCGTCCCGTACGCCGACTGGAACCTGCTCAAGTTCCCCGACAAGGACCAGGCGATGGAGAAGATCCTCGACCTGGCCATGCTCGCGGACATCTTCCCGACCGGCTACCACGGCTGCGTGACCGCCGGGGTGCAGCCGGGATCCACGGTCTACATCGCCGGCGCCGGCCCGGTCGGCCTGGCCGCCGCCGCCTCGGCGTTCCTGCTCGGGGCCGCCGTGGTCATCGTCGCGGACCTCAACGAGAGCCGCCTCAAGCAGGCCCGCAGCTTCGGCTGCGCGACCGTGGACGTCTCCAAGGGCGACCCGAAGGAGCAGATCGCGCAGATCCTCGGCGAGCCGGAGGTGGACTGCGGCGTGGACGCGGTCGGCTTCGAGGCGCGCGGCCACGGCAGCGAGGCCCGGACCGAGCACCCGGCCACCGTGCTCAACTCGCTCATGGACGTCACCAGGGCGGGCGGCGCGCTCGGCATCCCCGGCCTGTACGTGACCGGCGACCCGGGCGCCGCCGACGAGGCCGCGCAGCAGGGCGCGCTGTCCATCCGCATCGGCCTGGGCTGGGCGAAGTCGCTCAGCTTCGCCACCGGCCAGTGCCCGGTCATGCGCTACAACCGCCAGCTCATGCAGGCGATCCTGCACGACCGGGTGCAGATCGCCAAGGCGGTCAACGCCACGCCGATCCTGCTGGAGGACGCGCCGCGCGGGTACCACGAGTTCGACGAGGGCGCGGCGCGCAAGTACGTCCTCGACCCGAACGGCCTGCTGCCCAAGGCGGCCTGACGACCGGCCCGTGCGCGCGGCGCGGCCTCGGCCGTGCCGCCGCCGGGCCGAATCGCGGCTCAGGTCATCGGCCCGGGTCGGGGCACGGGCCGGTCGAGCGGCGTTCGATCAGTTTCGGGCGCGACACCCACTCGCGGGCCCCGGTGCGCCCCTCGACGCGTTCGAGCGCGTACTCCGCCGCCACCCGGCCCATCGCCATGCCGTACTGGGCGACGGTGGTGAGGGAGAAGCGGGGGTGCGAGGCGAACTGGGTGTCGTCGTAGCCCGCGACCGAGATGTCCTCGGGCACCCGCAGACCGCGTTCGGCCAGCGCGCGCATGCTGCCGAACGCGCCCTGGTCGGAGCCGACGAACAGGGCCGTCGGCCGCTCACCGCCGTCGAGCAGCGCGCCGGTCGCCTCGCCGGTGACCGCCTCGCTGCCGCCGCAGCGCACGACCCGGATGTGGGCCCCGAGGCCGAGCCGCTCCATCGCCTCGCGGTAGCCGGCCTCGCGTACGGCGTGCGGGCTGAGCACGCCGGTGCCGGTGACGTCGTGCGAGAAGTGGGTGATGCGGCGGTGACCGAGGCCGGCCAGGTGCCGCACGGCCAGTTCGGCGCCGGCGCGGTCGTCGTCCACGACCCGGTCGTAGTGGTCGCCGGGGTCGTGACGGGCCACGATCACGGTGGGCAGCCGCCGCGCGAAGGCGTCGAGCCACGCGGTGCGCACCTTCGGCGAGACCACGATCAGCGCCTCGACCTCGCGGTCCCCCAGCGACTCCATGCCGGGGTTGCGCTCGTCGGTCTCGTGGTCGAACGGCGAGACGAGCATCCGGTACGGCCCGGCGTCGAGCGCCTCGTACACGCCGTCGAGGATGTCGGCGAAGAACTGGCCGCGCAGCAGCGGCACGGCGACGCCGATCGTGCGGGTCGAGGTGCGCATGGCGCGGGCCGCCTCGCGGGGGCGGTAGCCCAGCTCGGAGATGGCCTGCTCCACGCGTTCGCGCATGCGTGGGCTCACGCCGTAGGCGTCGCGGAGCACTTTCGACACGGCGGCTCGCGACACACCGGCTGCGGCCGCGACATCGGAGATCGTTGGGCGCGTGGTGCTCATGGAGGAAACATAGCGACAACCAGGGCTCGGACGTGCCGCACGGCCAGGCGCGAGGCAACCGGACGATAAAGAACAGAACAAGGCTCTTGCGTTTTGTAGATCGATCTACAATCATCTCCACCTAACAACACGCGGGCCTGTGACGTGCGGGGCCGTTAGCATCCCCCCTCCGAGAGGTACACATGGCGATAACCGAGAACACGTCCAGGCGCGCCTGGCGTACGGCCGTGCTGGGCGGCATGGCCTCCTACATGGACGCGGCCACCATCGTGGGCACCGGCACCGCGCTCGTCCTGTACAAGCAGCATCTCGGGCTCACCCCGCTGATGATCGGGGCGGCGTCGTCCATCCTGACCCTCGGCCTCGCCATCGGCGCCCTCTTCGGCGGACGCCTGGGCGACCTGCTGGGCAGGCGCCGGGTCTTCACCTACGACCTCGTGGTCTTCCTCGTCGGCCTGCTCCTGCTCGCCTTCGCCGGGAGCCCGTGGATGATCTTCGTGGGCGTGGCCATCACCGGCCTCGCGATGGGGGCCGACATCCCGACCTCGCTCGCGCTGGTCGCCGAGGAGGCGCCGCAGGGCCGCCGGGCCCGGCTCGTCGCCTTCTCCCAGGTCCTGTGGAGCTGCGGCGGCCTGGCCGCCTACCTCATCGCGTTCCTGGTCTCCGACCTCAGCGCCACCGGCGCCCGGATCATCTACCTGCACGTGGTGGTCGTGGCCATCGTGGTCCTCATCCTGCGCCAGCGTCTGCGCGAGTCGGAGGAGTGGGTCCGCGAGCGCGAACGGCAGCAGGCGCAGGCGCCCGCCGGCGTCTCCCGGGGCGACTCCCTGCGCAGGCTGACCTCCGGGCCGCTGCTCGGCGCGGTCGTCGGCCTCGGGCTCTTCTACGCCATCGGCAACCTGGTCGCCAACACCTTCGGCCAGTTCCAGACGTTCCTGTTCACCGAGGTCGCCGGGGCGGCGGTGTCCACGGCGACGCTGGTCGGGCTGCTGGCCTACCCGCTCGGGTTCATCACCGTCCTGATCTTCATGAAGTTCGTGGACGGCCCCGCCCGCATGCCGCTCTACACGCTCGGCGTGCTGATCATGGCCACCGGCGCGGCCATCCCCCTGATCGTCGGCGTGAACACCGTGACGCTGATCATCCTGAAGTTCTGCATCACCGTCGGCGCGGGCTTCGCCGGCGAGGTGATCTTCAAGGTGTGGGCGCAGGAGTTCTTCCCGACCCTGATCAGGGGCACCGCGCAGGGCATCGCCATCGCCTTCACCCGGTTCGTGGCCGCCGGGTTCGCGCTGGTCACCCCGGTGATCGCGGAGTCCAGCCCGCGGGCGCTGATGGGCGTGCTGCTGTGCGCCGTGCTGATCGCCGCCGTGATCGGCTGGACGTGGATCTTCCCGATGCGCCGCCGCGCCCTGGCCGCCGAACAGTCCGCCGCCGAACAGGAGGAACTCACCCGATGACGAGCACGACCGACGACGTCCGCACCGCGCCCGACGGCCTGCGCCTCGACGGCATGCCGGGCACCCGCCCCCGCCTGTCGTGGCGGACCGGCCAGGACTCGGCCGGCTTCGACGCCCGGAGGATCGAGCTGACCCTGAACGGCGGCGAGCCCGCCGTGCACACCGAGGACGGCGGCGGCCAGATCGGCGTCGCCTGGCCGTTCGGCCCGCTGACCGCCCGCGACCGCGGCACGGTCCGGGTCGGCGTCCGGCGCGACGGCCGGTGGTCCGCGTGGAGCGAGCCGCTGGCCTTCGAGAACCCGCCGCTGGGCCCGGACGACTGGCGGGCGCGCTTCGTCTCGCCCCGCACGCTCGGCGGCCTGCTCACCGCCGCGCCGCTGCTCAGCCGTACGGTCGAGCTGCCCGCCCCGGTACGGCGGGCCCGGCTGCACGTCACCGCGCTCGGCCTGCACGTCACCCGGATCAACGGCGAGCGGGTGACCGACGAGGAACTCGCGCCGGGCTGGACGTCGTACCACAACCGGCTGCGCTTTCGCAGCCACGACGTGACCGGCCTGCTGCGCGAGGGCGCCAACGAGATCACCGCGCTGCTGGGCAACGGCTGGTACCGCGGCCGGCTGTACTGGCGCGGCGAGCGCGCCTTCTATGGCGAGCGGCTGGCCCTGCTCGCCCAGCTCGAGATCGAGTGCGCCGACGGCAGCACCCACCTCGTGGCGACCGACGAGAGCTGGCACGCCCACGAGACCGGCGTGCTGGCCGACGACCTGTACGACGGCCAGAGCACCGACCTGCGGGTGGGCCGCGGCCCCGCCGAACCCGTGGACGTGCTCGACGAGCCCCTCGACCGGCTCTTCCCCGGCGACACGCCGCCCGTCCGCCCGGTCGCGGTGCTGCCCGGCGGCGAACCCTTCCGCTCCCCCACCGGAACGCTGCTGGTCGACTTCGGGGAGAACCTCGTGGGCTGGGTCCGGCTGCGCGTGCGCGGACGGCCCGGCCAGGAGGTCGTCGTGCGGCACGCCGAGGTGCTGGAGCAGGGCGAGCTCGGCACCCGTCCGCTGCGCAGCGCCAAGGCGACCGACCGCTACCTGCTGGCGGGCGGCGGGGCCGAGACGCTGGAGCCGTCGCTGACCTTCCACGGGTTCAGGTACGCGAGCCTGGAGGGCGTCGAGCCCGAGGACGTCGAGTCGATCGAGGCCGTCGCGCTCAGCTCGGACCTGCGCCCGACCGGCCGCTTCCGCTGCTCGGACCCCGACGTGCAGACGCTGCACGACAACGTGGTGCGCAGCATGCGCGGCAACTTCCTCGACGTGCCCACCGACTGCCCCCAGCGCGACGAGCGGCTCGGCTGGACCGGCGACATCCAGGTCTTCGCGCCCACCGCCGCGTTCGTCGCCGACTGCTCGGGCTTCCTCGCCTCCTGGCTGCGCGACCTTTCGGCCGAGCAGTTCGAGGACGGCTGCGTGCCGTTCGTCGTGCCGAACATCCACCACAACATCCTGCCCGCGGCCGCCGCCTGGGGCGACGCGGCCACGATCGTCCCCTGGACGCTGTACGAGCGTTACGGCGACCCCGAGGTGCTGCGCGAGCAGTACCCGAGCATGCGGGCCTGGGTCGAGCGCCTCGACGCGTTCGCCGGCGCGGACGGGCTGTGGGCCGGGCGCTTCCAGTTCGGCGACTGGCTGGACCCGGCCGCGCCGCCCGACCAGCCCGGCGCGGCGCGCACCGACAAGGACCTCGTCGCGACCGCGCACTTCGTCAGGAGCGCCGACCTGCTGGCCAAGGCCGCCGACGTGCTGGGCCACCAGGACGACGCCGAGCGCTACCGCGCGCTGGCCGCCAAGGTCCGCGCGGCGTTCGCCGCCGCCTTCGTCACCCCGGGCGGGCGGCTGATGAACGACACGCCCACGGCGTACGCGATGGCGCTGCTGTGGGACCTGCTGCCCACGCCCGCCCAGCGCGCGGCGGCCGGCGCCCGGCTGGCCGACATCGTGCGCGGCAACGGGTTCCGGGTGGCCACCGGGTTCGTCGGCACGCCGCTGATCACCGACGCGCTCACCGACGCCGGCTACCCGCACCTGGCCTACCGCCTGCTGCTGGAGCGTTCCTGCCCGTCGTGGCTCTACCCGGTCACCATGGGCGCGACCACGATCTGGGAGCGCTGGGACAGCATGCTGCCCGACGGCCGGATCAACCCCGGGCAGATGACGTCCTTCAACCACTACGCGCTCGGGGCGGTCGCCGACTGGCTGCACCGGCGGGTGGCCGGGCTCGCGCCCGCGGCTCCCGGCTACCGCGAGATCGACGTACGCCCCCTGCCGGGATACGGGCTGACCTGGGCCGAGGCGGAGCTGGAGACGAGGTACGGCACGGCCGCCGTGGCCTGGCGGGTGATCGAGGGCACGCTCACGCTCGACGTCGAGGTGCCGCCGGGGGCGCACGCCACCGTCCACCTGCCCGGCCGCGCGCCCGAGCGGGTGGGCGCGGGGCGGCACCGGCGGCAGGCGCCGCTCCCTGCCGCTCGCCCGCGACCGGAGCGGATCGCCGACGCGGTGGACGACGCCGAGCTGTGGCGGCGGCTGACCGCGATCATGACGTCGGAGGGCATCCCCGGCGACGAGGCGGCCACGTCCGCGCTGGCCGCGCGCGGCCTGCCGCTGCCGGTGACCGAGCTGGCCGCCGTGGTCTATCCGCGTGCCAAGCCCGAGCAGGTCGAGGCCCTCCAGCGCCGCTTCGACACCGCGCTGGCCGAGCACGCCGGCTGACACCGCCGCGCGGCCGGGAGCACGACACCCGGCCGCGCGGCCCCCACCGGGCCTCCACACTGGGCCTCCACACTGGGCCTCCACACTGGGCCTCCGCACGTGGCCCGGCACGCGCGATCACCGTCGTGCCTCGATCGTCGGCATACCGACCGCATACCCCAGGAACCTACTGTCGGGTAGGGCTCTGACACGCACAGCGCAGGTCCGATACCTGTGCGTGTCAGAGCCTTCCCGGCAGTCCCTCAGCGGAAGGTTCACGTGATGAAGATCCGATTAACACGCGCCGCGCTGCTCCTGCCCCTCATCGCGGGCGGCCTGGTCGCGGCCTCGACGCCCGCCTCGGCGGCCCCCGACTTCCAGATGCCGTTCCCCTGCGGCCAGAAGTGGCGGATCAACACCTACGACTCCGGCCACGCCCCCGCCCTCGACATGGTCCGCGAGCCGCAGTCGGACACCGAGGGCTCGCTGCTGATCGCCCCGGCGTCCGGCACCGTGAACCGGTCCGAGTACCACAGCAACGCCGGCAACATCATCCAGATCAACCACGGTGGCCGCCACTTCACCACCTATCTCCACCTGCAGTCGCGCTCGGTGAGTGTCGGCGACACGGTCACGCTGGGACAGACCATCGGACGGGTCGGCCACACCGGCCCCACCGCGAACGGCACCCCCCACCTGCACTACGAGCAGGGCTACGACGCCAACGGCGACGGCAGCGCGAGCTGGGGCTTCGACGGCGCGGAGCGCGTCACGGCCACCTTCGACGGCAAGGCGTACGGCCCGGGTGCGGGCGGCGAGTGGCGCAACGTGGCGAGCACCAACGGCTGCCGGCAGTCCGTGTTCGGCGCGGACTTCAACGGTGACGGCATCGGCGACATCTTCTCCGCCACCACCGGCACCCTCACCATCTGGAACGGCAAAGGCAACAACAACTTCGCCGG
>NZ_SSXE01000051.1:50655-69834 GCF_021699195.1 Nonomuraea sp. MG754425
ATGACCGGAGGCACCCTCTACCTCTGGAACGGCAAAGGCGGCAACAAATTCGGCCCCGCCACCGAAGTCGGCTCCGGCTGGACCCCGTACTTCTGACCCTGCCGCACCCCTGTGCCGGCGGGCGCGGGCGTGAGGACGGCAGGAGGCCGCGGGCGGGTGTGGCACCCGCCCGCGGCCTCCTTGTGCGGCCTGCTCAGCGTGCGGGCCTCCCGTCGGAGGCGACGTCGATCACCACCTCGTCGGAGTAGGTCCGCCGCTCGGAGCGGACGACCGACAGGGACTTGTCCATGACCGGGAAGACGTGCACGGGGGTCAGGGTGAGGCGTGCCTTCCCGCCCCGGTTGCCGCGCACCCGGTCGACGTTGATCTCGAGGTGGCCGTAGTGCTTGCCGCCCGAGACCAGCCGCGGCGCGTCGCCGCCCGCCTCCCACTTCTCCGGTTCGGACAGGTCGGCCGTCCACTGGCTGAAGGTGTTGTAGCCCAGCGGCGGGGTGTCGAGCGTCGCGCCCTCCCTGCGCACGCCGCGCAGGCCGTCGCCCGAGACGCCGACGTCGTAGTAGTGCACCCCGACGCCGTCGCCGTCCTCGTCGACGAAGCTGCGCTCGAACATCTCGCTGTGGCCGGAGATGACGGCGGCCACGCCGTAGCGCTCGAACAGGGAGTGGTAGACCCGCATCGGGGTGCCGCCCTGGCCCGAGGTCAGGGCGTGGTTCATGGGCAGGCCGTGCTCCCCGCTGCTGTAGGGGGCGTGGTGGAACTGCACGAGCACGATCTGGCCGGCGGCCCTGGCCTGGCGGAGCTGCTCACTCGCCCAGGTCCACTGGCGTCCGCCGGGGCTGTAGTCGGACAGGTCGCCACCGCCGGCGGCCTCGTACTCGGTCCGGGTGAAGTTCTCCTGGGTGTCGGTGCCGGGCCCGGTGTACTGGCGGCCGGTCAGCTTCTGCTCGGGCGGGTAGTCGGCGGCCCGGTCGTCTGGCTCGCCGTTGTTGCTGTCGAGGGTCAGCACGGTGACCGGGCCGTAGTCGATCCGGTAGTAGTTGTCGCGGTGCTCCGGCGTGCCGTTGTCGGGCGCGTCGAAGTAGGCGTGGAACTTGGCGCGCGAGCGGACGACGGGCGTGCGGTCCTGCGGGGTGCCGTAGCCGCCGTTGAGCGCCCCGAAGCTCTCCCAGTTGCCGAACGCGGGCAGGATGGGCACCCCGCTCAGCAGGGAGCCGGGTTCGCCGGCGGTGTGGCGGAAGAACTCGTCCCAGCCGGGCTGGTAGCCGCCGCCCTGGACGAGGTCCCCGGTGAAGAGCACCGCGTCGGGCGAGCGGTCCTTGACGACCGACAGGTTGCGGCGCAGGCCCTCGTCCTCGGTGAGCGGGTAGCGCAGGACGCGCGTGCCGGACAGCACGGTGGTGCCGTAGGTGCGGTCCCAGAGCGAGTCGGGCTCGGCCGAGGGCCTGGCGTCGGCGCCGGCGCCGGGCGCCCACTCCCGGCGCTGGACGCGCCCGCGCGGTTCGGTCTCGGAGTCGGACATGGCGATCAGCCTGACGTGCCGCCAGTCGCCGGCGTCCGGGGCGGTGTGGAAACTGCCGCGGACGGTGCGCCCGCCCTGCTCGACCGTGTACTGGTAGCGGGTGTCCGGCCGCAGGCCGCTCACCCGGGTGGTGTGCTTGAAGTTGTCGGGGCCTTCGAGCCACGATCCCTGCTCCAGCCCGGGGATCTGCTCGGCCAGTTCGGCCGCGGTGTAGGCCAGGGCGGGCTGGGCCTGGCCGCCGATCCGCTCGCTCCGGCCGCCGCCGAGGCCGGGGCCGCGGACGGTCAGCCGTCCCGGCCCGCCGTCCTCGGTGAACCAGGTGATCGTGATGCCTGAGGAGCTCGGGCTCTGCAGGTACGGCAGGATGCGGAAGTCCGCCTGCCGGGTGGCCGCGACGGCCTGGCCGGACGTGATCCCCGCCGGGAGGAGCGCCACGGCCAGCGCCGCGGCGTACAGCTTGGTTCGAGTGCGCATGCCGGATTCTCTCAACGCTTCAGCGTGACATCGCCGACGACGATGCGGTGGTCGGAGTACGGGGTCGAGATGACCCAGCCGGACCGTTCGTCGACCGTGAAGTGCCGGCGGTCGACGAAGATGTAGTCGATCTTGCGGTTGCTCTGGTACGGACGGTCGTACACGTCGGGCAGCCCCTCGGCGCCCATGGTCCACTCACCCTGGCGGTGCGGGCAGGCTTCCGTGCCGATGTTCCACCGCCTGATGTTGCCGCGCCAGCGCGGGTCGGCTCCGTCCACCTCGTCGAAGACGCCCTTGCCGCCGCACCGGGCGTAGAAGTGGTCGAGCGAGGGCAGGAACGGCAGCTCGTTGAGGTCGCCGAGCAGGGCGACGGGCATCCGGGCGGCCATCGGGGTGATGGTGTCGCCGATCAGCTTCGACTGGGCGTAGTTGATGGAGCGGCCGTAGAAGGGGTCGTCGGCGATGTCGGGGTCGCCGGGGAAGGAGGTCTCGTTGATGAGGACGAGCGGCACCTCGGTGTGCGTCACGCACGCGCGGACCACCGGCGCGCGGGGCACCCGGACGTCGCCGCAGACGAGCTTGCGGTAGCGCTCGCGGTAGTGGTAGCCGAGGTCGAGGTACGGGGTGTCGCCGAACATCACCCGGTCGGAGGGGTGCTTGCTGAGCAGCCCCATCACGTACCAGCCTTCGGGGTTGACCTCGGCGTCGTAGCAGTTGGGGATGTCGTAGTTGGTGACGACGACCTGCTCGGTGAGGCCGCCGTAGCCCGGCTTCGTCTTGAGCCGGTCGCGCAGGGCGACCCACTGCGTGTAGCACATCTCGTTGAGCGAGATGATCTCCGCGCGCTGCTCGTAGATCTTCGTCACGGCGTCGTCCACGGGGGTGCCCGTGTTGCCGCCGTTGAAGCCGTTGCCGGCGAAGTTGAAGTCGAGCATCCGGACGCGCTGCCCGCCGTGCCCGGCGGTGGAGGCGGCGGCGGAGTCCTGGGCTGGTGCTGAGGGGTCCGGTTCGGCGACGGCGACGGCGGGTGTGGCCAGGAGCAACGCGGCCGCTGCCACGACCGCGGCGACTCGGGATCTCATGGTGCTTCTCCCTGAGGGGTGAGTGCCGGCCCAACATTCCTGTCTAGACCGGTATTTTGGCGGCAACGTAACACCATGGGGAGAGTGTGACAAGAGCGCGCGGTGTGACGGCGTCGCCCCCGCGCGGCTCGGACGGCCCGGGTCAGCGGGCGGCTGAGGGCCTGCTGACGTGCATCTGGATGACGTAACGATCACCGCGGTACAGCGAGCGGCCGTACTCCACGACGTTGCCCATGTTGTCCACGGCGACCCGCTCCACGAGGAACGCCGGGTCGTAGTCGGGCACCTCCAGCCGCTTGGCCTCCGCCGGGCTCAGCCGCGCGATCGAGACGGTCTGCTCCGCGGTCTCCAGCCGCACGCCGAACTCACGGCCGAGGATCTCGAAGAGCGAGTCGTCGCGGCCCATCGCGGCGAGCAGGCCGGGGAAGCGCTCGGCCGACAGATTCGTGCGCTCCAGCGCCATGGGGACGCCGTCGGCGGTGCGCACCCGCTCGATGCTGTGGATCGGCTCGCCGGGGGAAAGCCCCAGGCGGGGGGCGATGTCGCGGGGCGCGGGCCGGGTGCGTCCGCGGTAGCTCTTGGCGCCGGGCACCATCCCGCGCATCCGCATGTCCTCGCTGAAGGAGCGGAAGTTCTCGGAGTGGATGAGGGTGGGGTGCTGCACGAACGTGCCCCGTCCCGCCACCCGCCTGACCAGCCCGCGCCCCTCCAGGTCGTTGATCGCCCCGCGGACGGTCATCCTGGCCACCCCGAAGCGCTCGGCGAGCACGCGCTCGGACGGCAGCAGGGCGCCGTCGCGCATGTCGAGCACCAGCGCGGCGAGGACGTCCTGGATGTGCTTGCCCTTGGGACCTCCCTCGCCGGCCGAGAACAGCTCAGGTGCGACGTCACGCGGTTCGTGTCGCGGCCTCGGCACTGAGGACCCCCTCCAAGTCGTGTCGGCGCAACATCCTAGGCGCTGCGGCGATGGTTGACATACGGTCTATACCAGTATTAGCTTCCAGGCCAACCGCATGAGCGCCCGATCGATGGAGAAACACTGATGTCCCGAACCCGGCGCGGCTTGTTCGCGGCGATCGGGGCGCTGGCCATGACCCTGTCAGCCTGCGCCCCTAGCGCCCCCGAAGACCAGGCGGGCCCCGGCGCCGCCTCCGGACCGATCACCCTCGACGTGTGGGGGTGGCGGCAGGAGGACGCCGCCGCCTACCAGAAGATCTTCAAAATCTACGAGGACGCCCATCCGGGGGTGAAGGTGAAGTACGTCCCCTACAAGGCCGACGAGTACGACACCATCCTCCGGACCGGCCTCAGCGACGCCAACGGCCCGGACGTGGCCCAGCTCCGCTCGTACGGGCTGCTCCAGCCGCTGGTCGCGGCCAAGAGCCTGGTCCCCCTCGACGACCAGGTCAAGGAGCTGTCCGGGTTCCCCGAGCCGGTCCTCGACGGCGCGCGCGGCGAGAGCGACAAACGCGTGTACGGCGTGCCGTTCGCCATCCAGAGCCTGCACGTCATCTACAACAAGAAGCTGTTCGCCAAGCACGGGGTGAACCCGCCGAAGACGTGGGACGAGATGACCGCCGCCTTCGACAAGCTGGCGGCGGCCGACCTCACCCCCCTCGCGACGACGATCACCGACACCTGGATGCTGCCCATCCAGCAGGAGATCTTCGGCGCGACCAGCTACGGCGGCTACGACTACCTGGAGAAGATGCGCACCGGCGCGGCCAAGTTCACCGACCGGCCGTGGGTGGAATCACTGACGAAGTGGAAGTCCACCAGCAAGTACTGGCCCCGGCAGTTCGAGGGCGTCAGCTACGTCGACGCCCAGGCGCTGTTCACCTCCGAGCAGGCGGCCATGTTCCCCGGCGGGATCTGGGAGCTGGCGGTCTTCGGCAAGTCCAACCCGGACCTCGAGCTGGGCATCTTCAACGTGCCGCCGCCGGAGGGCGCGGCCACGGCCAAGACGCTCGTCCCCGGCTACGTCGACGGCTCGTTCGGCGTCGCGGCCAAGTCACCGCATCAGAGCCAGGCCATGGACCTGGTGCGCTGGATGGCCTCACCGGAGTTCGGGCAGGCCTTCTCCACCGAGCTCCGGCAGATCTCGGCGGTGCCGGGCGTCACGCCCCAGGACCCGCTGCTCGCCCAGGCGCTGGCCGCCTACCAGGCCGACCCCAGCCCGTACGTCACCTACGCGTACTTCTCCGGCGGCACGCCGACCGCCTGGGACCTCGCCTCGGAGGCGCTGTCCACGTTCGTGACCGGCCGCTCCGGCGCCGAGGACGCCGCCAAGCACATTCAGCAGGGTGTGGATCAGTGGTTCAAGCCAACCCAGTGATCGCCGCGAAGGTGCGGCCGGCGCGCAGCCGTGGCGGCTACCGCGCCGGCCGCGTCTCCCTCGGCTGGATCGCGACCTTCTGCCTGCCGGCCCTCGTGCTGTACGGCATGTTCGTCGTCGTCCCGCTCGTCACCGCCTTCTCCTACGGCCTGTTCCGGTGGGAGGGCATCCGGCCGGCGGAGTTCGCCGGACTCGGCAACTACCAGGAGGTCCTGACCAGGTATCCGCTCAACGAGGAGATCCCGGCCGCGCTCTGGCACAACCTGCTGTTCTTCGCCGGGACGATGGCCATCCAGAACACGGTCGGCCTCGGGCTCGCGGTGCTGCTGTACCGCAACCCCCGCGGCAAGCGCCTGTTCCAGACGGTCTTCTCGCTGCCGTACCTGATCAGCCCGCTGATCGTCGGGTACATCTGGTCGCTGCTGCTCAGCCCCACGTTCGGGCCGATCAACTTCCTGCTGCGGACGGCCGGCCTGGACGCGTGGGCCAGGCCGTGGCTGGGCGACCCCGACACGGCGCTGCCCGTCCTGATCCTGGTCAACGCCTGGCAGTGGATCGGCGGGCCGATGCTGATCTTCCTCGCCGCGCTCGGCGGCATCCCCCGCGAGCTGGAGGAGGCCGCGGCGATGGACGGCGCCTCCAAGTTCCGGGCGTTCTGGAGCGTGCGCTTCCCGCTGCTCATGCCCGCGGTCGGCGTCATCACCGTGCTGACCTTCATCGGCTGCTTCAACCTCTTCGACCTGGTCTACGCGCTCGGCGGCTCGGACGGCGGCCCGAGCGGCGCGATGGACGTGCTGGGCCTGCTCTACTACCGCACGGCCTTCGAGGGCGGCACCAACTCGATCGGGGAGTCCTCGGCGCTCGCCATCATGATCTTCGTGGTCGTCTTCGGCGTCTCCGTGGCGCTGGAACGATTCCTGCGCCGACGGGAGGTGCGGATGTGAGCCGGCCGGAAAGCGGCGGGCGCGTCCCGGGCTTCGCCGCGCACGCCCTGCTGTGGTGCTACGCCGCCTTGGCGGTGGGCCCGCTGATCCTGGTGGTGATCGGCTCGTTCCGCAGCAACGCCGACATCCTCCGGCAGCCGGTCGGGCTGCCCGACTCGCTCGGCTTCGACAACTACCTGCGCGCCTGGCAGACCGCGTCGATCTCCACCTACTTCGCCAACTCGATCATGGTCACGGTGGCCGCGGTCGCGCTGTGCGTGGCGGTGTCGGCGATGGCCGCGTACGCGCTGTCGCGCTGGCGCTTCCGCGGGCGGGCGCTGCTGGCCGCCTTCTTCCTGTCCGGGCTGATGATCCCGGCCAAGCTGGGGCTGCTGCCGGTCTTCTACATGTTCCAGTCGATGGGGCTGATCGACACCCGGCCCGGACTGGTGCTGCTCTACGCGGCCGGTGGGGTGCCGTTCTCGATCTTCGTCATCATGGGGTTCGTCCGGGGCCTGCCCACCGAGCTGGAGGAGGCCGCCCGCCTGGACGGCGCGAACGAGGGGCGGCTCTTCGTGTCCGTCGCCCTGCCGCTCATGCGGCCGGCGCTGGCCGTGGTCACCGTCTTCCAGTTCGCGCCCACCTGGAACGACTTCTTCTACCCGCTCGTCCTGATGCGCAGCGACTCCAAGTACACCGTCCCGGTCGGGTTGACCCGCTTCTTCGGCGAGTTCGCCACCGACCGCGCGACGCTCTTCGCCGGGCTGGTCATCGCGATCGCGCCGCTGGTGCTGGTGTTCGCGCTCGCGACCAAGCAGATCATCGCCGGACTCACGGCAGGTATGTCCCGTTGACGACAGATCAGCAGTCCTACCTCAGCATCGACGGAGGCAAGTCCGAGCTGCGCCTGCTCGTGAGCACCGGCGGCGAGCGGCAGTACGGCACCGGGCCCGGCATGTCCTACCGGCCCGGCGAGGACGGCGTCGCCCGGATCCTCGAGGCCGTACGGGCGGCGGCCGGATCGGTCCGCCTGCCCGCCCGCCCGGCCGCGGCGGTGGCCGGGCTCACCGGGGTTCCCGGCGAGCCGGAGCCGAGACGCCGGCTCGCCGGGGCGCTGGAGGAGTTCCTCGGCTGCCCGGTCCTGCTCGTGGAGGACAGCCTGCTCGCCCACGCCGGCGCGCTGGCGGGGCCGGGCACCGTGGTATGCGCGGGCACCGGGACGACCGTGCTCGCGGTCGGCGCGTCCGGCGACAGCGTCAAGATCGACGGTTGGGGGCCGCTGCTCGGGGACCGGGGCAGCGCCCACGCGATCGGGCTGGCCGGGCTGCGCGCCGCCGCGGCGGCCCACGACGGCGCGGGAGCGCCGACCTCGCTGGCCGACCGGCTGGTCGAGGAGGTGGGCGGCACCGACCTGGCCCGCCTGCAACAGTTCTACCGGGACCCGGCGCTGGTCGCGCGCACCGCCGCCTTCGCGCGCGTGGTGCTCGCCGCCGCGGAGCACGACGACGTGGCCCGCGCCATCTGCGACGACGCGGCCGACTCGCTCGCCACGTCGGCCGCCGCCGCAGTCACCCGGCTGCCCGGGGCGGGCCGCCGCGTCTCCTGCACCGGACGCCTGCTGACCCCCGGCGGCCTCCTGTACGCCCGTCTCGCCGCGAACCTGTCCCGCCACGGGCTGGACCTGGTCGCGCCGCTGTCCACGGCCCTGGAAGGTGGATTGATCTTGCTTCGTTCGGAAGAACCGTATCGAGACCTGCTACGGCGGCTCGCCCCCCACGAGGGAGGACAGGCGTGAGAGCCGGACATGGCGTCGAGACGCTCGACGTCGTCGCGGGCGAGGCCATGGGCGGGTACGCCGACCGGACGCAGGGCATCGCCGGCACCCTCGACCCGCTGGAGGTGCACGCCGTCACCTTCACCGACGGCGCGCACCGGTTCGCGCTGGTCGTCGCCGACCTGGTGTGCGTCAACGCCGACGTGGTGGAGCGCATCAGGGGCGCGGTCCACCCGCTCGGCGTGGACTCCTGCTGGGTCGCCGCGACGCACACCCACGCCAGCCCGGAGACCGGCTGCGTCCCCGGCGGCGCCCCGACCCCGGCCCCGCTGGTGGATCGCCTGGTCGGGGCGTCGGTCCGGGCCGTCGGGTCGGCGCTCGCGGACGAGCGCGACGCCCGGCCGCACGCGGTGCGGGCGGGCGTGCCGGGCCTGGGCGACCGGCGGGTGTCGCACTACCGCCACCTCGCCGACGTGCCGGTGGACGCGCTCGTGCTGTCCTCCGGCGCGGGCGAGGTCACCGGCGTGCTCGCGGTCTCGCCCGTGCACCCCACGGTGCTGCCCGCGAGCAACAGCGCCGCCAGCGCGGACCTGAACGGCGGCATCCGGCGCGCCCTGCGGGCGGCCGGGGACCGGTGGATCGTGGTGGCGACCGGCGCGGCGGGCGACATCAGCACCCGGCACACCCGCCAGGCGCGCGACAGGGCGGAGATCGACCGGCTCGGCGCACTGGTGGCCGAACGTCTCCCCATCACCGCACCACCACCGAACTCAACGACCGGCACTGTAGCGGGCGCGGCGGCGAGCATGGCGGCTGATGTGGCGGCGGGGGCGGCGGATCAGTCGTTCGCCGTGCGACCGCCGGTCTCCGTGCGCGTGGCGCTCGCGCCCAAGGCGCCCGACGAGCTCGCCGCCGCCGTGGACGCGGCGGAGCGGGCGCGGGCCACCGACGAACGCCACCGTGACGTGCTCGACCAGGGGCGGCGCATCGCGCACGACCTCCGGGCGCGGGGCCGCGCGCACCCGTACGAGATCGAGGTGCAGGCCGTCGGGCTCGGCGGCGTCACCCTCGTGGCCGTGCCCGGCGAGCTGTTCCTCGACCTGGGCGAGGCCATCCGCGCCGGGTCCGCCGGGCGCGGTCACGACGTGATCGTCCTCGGCTATGCCAACGGCTACCTCGGGTACCTGCCCAGCAGGGGCACCCGGACCACGTACGAGACCCTGGTCAGCCCCGTCGCGGAAGGCGGCGGCGAGCAGGTCGTGGCGGCGGCGCTCGAAGCCGTCGAGACGGCGCAGGAGGACGGACGACCGATGAGGGGATGCACGGCCCATGGTTGAATCGCAGTTCGCGGCCGACGCCGGGGCGCTCGTCGAGCGGGTCCTGGCGACGCAACTGCCCGCGATCCACGAGGCGGCCGAGCTGGTCGCCGCCTCGATCGCCGCGGGCGGGGTGCTCCAGACCTTCGCCACCGGCCACTCGCGGGCGGTCTGCCTGGAGCTCACCGGCCGCGCGGGCGGACTGGCGTCCGTGGGCATGCTCGCGGTCAAGGACCTGGTGATGTTCGGGGGCGTGGACCCGGCGCTCGTCCTCGACCCGACCTACGAGCGCACCCCCGGCCTGGCCGGCCGGATCTACGAGCTGGCCCGGCCCGGCCCGGCCGACGTGTTCCTGATCGTGTCGAACTCCGGGATCAACGCGGCCATCGTCGAGATGGCGGAGCTGGCCAAGGAGCGCGGCCACCGCGTGATCGCGCTGACGTCGCTCGCGCACACCCGCTCGCCGTCCGCGCGGAAGGTCGGCGCGCCGACCCTGGCCGACCTCGCGGACCTCGTCATCGACAACTGCGCCCCGGCCGGGGACGCCACCGTCGAGCTCGCCCCGGGGATCCGGATCGGCGCGGTCTCCTCCCTCACGGGCGTGCTCATCGCGCAGGTGCTCGCCGAGCTCGTCTGCAGGCGGCTGCTCGAACAGCGGCTCGACGTGCCGGTGTTCGTCTCGGCGAACCTGGCCGGCGGCGACGTCCACAACGCCGCCCTGTACGAGCGCTACCGCGAACGGGTGCGCCCGATCGAACCCTGACGCCGGCCACGAGCGGGCGGGCGACCTGCCAGGATCGCGGTATGACCGATTTCCTGACGCCACAGCAGCTCGCCCGCCGCACCTCCGACGCTGTCGGGGCGGCCGTCGGCGCGGGGCGCGATCTCGGGCTCACCGTGACCGACGCCAGGGTGCTGCACGACCTGTTCTCCGTCGTCGTCCACCTCGCGCCCGCCCCGGTCGTGGTCAGGGTGCCGACCGTGCTGGCGAGCACTGCGACACTCGACTCCCAGGAGCGGCTGCAGCGGGCGGAGCTGGACGTCACGCACTGGCTCGCCGACCGGGGCACGCCGGTGATCCCGCCCAGCCCGCTCGTGCCGCGCGAACCCGTCCGCCGTGACGGGTTCTCGATGACGTTCTGGCACTACGTCGAGGAGGTCCAGGGCAAGGAGCCCGACTACGTGGCCAACTCGGAGAGCGTCGCCGGCCTGCACGCCGCGATGCGCGACTACCCGGGCCCGCTGCCGTTCCTGTCGTCGGCGGCCCCGGAGGCCGTCGCCGCCGACCTGGCCCTGCTCGCGACGGATCCCGGCCCGCTCAGCGCGGCGGACCTGGAGCGGGCCCGCCGCGAGTGGGAGGTCCTGGAGCCTCTCGTCCGCTCACGAGAGGCGTTCGAGAAGGCGTTCCCGGGCATCGACCTGCAGCCCATCCACGGCGACTCCCCCGCCGCGAACATCTTCCCCGGCGTGCACGGCAACCTCTACGCCGACTTCGAACTGGTCACGCTGGGCCCGGTCGAGTGGGACATGGCCGCGCTCGGCCCCGACCTCGAGTCCGCCTACGACCGGGGCGCGCGGCGCAACGGCATGCGGCCGCTGCGCGCGGACGTGATGGGCTTCGTCACCGCCGTGGGCATGTTGCGGGCGGCCACCACGCTCATCACGCTCGCGCCGCGGCTGCCCGCGCTGGCGGAGTACGTCGAGCCGACCGTCGAGCAGTGGCGGGCGACGCCGTTCGCCGGCGGGCCCGCCGGGCCCGTCAGTGGAAGTCGGTGATGCGCAGGACGGCCATCATGTCCGCCGTCCGCGAGGACCCGGTCGAGAAGGACGCCTCCGCGCCGACCCAGCCGCGGAAGGCCCCGCTGTCGTCGATGATCTGCATGAGCGGCTTGACGTGGGAGTTGCCGGTGTAGCAGAACTCACGCCGCTCCATGGCCAGGCACGTGCACCAGTGCCACAGCGTGTCGCGGCGGTCGGAGTTGGAGATCTTGGTGAGGTAGTACTGGATGGAGCTGACGTTCGCCTTGGTGCCGCCGCCGTAGGTGGGGCAGCCGCCTTCCTTCTGGCACGCGCTGTTGGAGGACGGCTGCAGGTAGGTCAGGCACGAGGTCGTGGTGGTGCAGGCCCGGAAGGACGGCAGGGCGAACGGCTGGTTGCCGGCGTTGACGATCTTGCCGCCGGCCCAGCTCGTCAGGTCCTGCCTGAGGCCGCCGCGGAACGCCTTCACCGAGCTCATCGCGCGCCGGGTGCTGATCGCGGCGTTGCTGCCGTAGCCGTAGCCGTGCGTGGCCAGGCTGCTCCCCTTGAGGTCGAGGCGGGCCAGCTTGCCGTCGGGCGAGGAGTGCACGGTCCACTGTTCGGTCCACGCCTGGGCGATCTTCCAGCGGATGGTGAGCACGCCGCCCGACACGGTGTACGTCCCGGTGCGGCTCTCGTCCGGGGCGCCGGTGTAGCCGCCCGCGGTGAGCACCCGGCACATGCGGGGGCGGCTCGCGGAGCCGCCCGCCTTGGTGGTGCAGCCCTTGTCGGGGACCATGCCGGTGCTCTGCCTGGCCTCGGGGTTGCGCTGCCACCACAGGTACTGGGAGGCGCTGACCGTGCCGTTGGCGGCGAAGCGGTAGGTGCCCAGGCGCAGCCAGTTCTGCTGGGACGCGGCCTTCAGGTGACCTTGTGAGACGACGTAGGTGGACTTGCCGCCGGGCAGCGGCGTGGCGGAGACCGCGGCGGCCGATTGCAGGGGCAGGAGGGTGATGGCGAGTACGAAGGAGAGGATGGCCGCTGCGATTCGCATGAAAGAAGGCTCCGGGAGGCTTGCGGTCTTGCCGTTCGTCAACGGGTCACCGTATTCGATCTCGGCGGGCCGTGTCTCGGGAACGGCCGCCCCGCCGTCTGAGGTTCATGTCCGGTTACACCTCGTACGGGATGATTGTCAATGACCCTTGACGGTCGTCAACTGGCTGAGTCTGGGGCATTGAGCCGTTCCGCGCGGGTGGGCGAGAGTGAGGACCAGATCTTCATGCGCTGACGGCCGGCGCGCGTACCCGTAGGCCGGCCGGGAACGGTTCATCCCTCAGAGAGGAACTTGATCCATGAAGGTGCGCAATGTCCTGCTCGTCAACGCCGGCAGTGACGAGGGCATCGCCTCGATCGCCAACGACGGCACGTTTCCGGCGCTGGGCGTCGTCTCGCTGGCCACGGTGCTCCGGCGGGACCATCCCGACGTCGAGGTGATCGCCGTCGACGGCCAGATCACGCCGATGGACGAGGTCGAGAAGCTGATCGCCGACTTCGAGCCCGACGTCCTCGGCGTGGGCGTGCTGGCCACCTCCTACGGCAACGCGCTGCGCCTGGCCGAACTGGGCAAGGAGGCGGGTGCGGTCACCGTGTTCGGCAACGACCAGGCGACGGCCATGGCCGAGCAGATCCTGAGGCACCGTGCGGCCGTCGACTACGTGTGCGCCGCCGACGTCGGCGAGTTCTCCCTGTCCGCCCTGGTGAGCGCGCTGGACGGGGAGCGCCCGATCGAGTCGGTGCCGGAGCTGCTCTACCGCACGTCCGGCGGGATCGCCCACAACCGCCTGCCGGAGATCCCGCCCGAGGAGATCAAGGGCAGCGGGGGCGCGTTACGCACCATGGTGCTGGACGCCATCCCGGTGCCGGACCGCACGTTGATGCCCGACCTCAACTGGAGCCGTTACCTGGACAACTACCTCAACCGCTACGGCGAGCTGCACGCGGGCGAGGACATCACGGGCGTCACGACGATGAACCGCGCGCGGGGCTGCGCGCGGGTGAAGTCCCCGTGCCACTTCTGCGGCATCATGGACCTGAGCCTGCGCTTCTCCTCCCCCGAGATCTTCTGGCACGACGTGCGCGCGGCACAGGAGCAGATGTCGGCCTCGATCTTCTACGAGGCGTTCGACAGCATGAGCAGTTCGCCGCGCTGGGTGCAGGCCGTGGTCGAGGCCAGGCCCGACGACATCGGGGAGGCGAAGTTCTTCGTCTACACGCAGGCGGCCGAGACGACGCCGCGCCTGGTCGAGCTGTATCGCAGGCTCGGCGTGTACCGGGTGAACATGGGGCTGGAGGCCGGGGACACGGGGATGCTCAAGGTGCTCAAGGGCCCCCGTGACAGCTTGGAGAACAACCAGCGGGCCTGCCGCCTGTTCAAGGAGGCGGGCATGCTGATCCACGGCTCGCTGGTGCTGGGCGGCCCCGGGGAGACGTCGCAGAGCCTGGACAACACGGTCCGGTTCGCGCGGTGGCTGATCGACAACGAGATGATGGCCTCCCTGGAGGCCCAGCCGCTCTTCCCCGACTTCGGCGCGCTGACCGGCAAGTGGCTGATGAACCCGGACCTGGCCAGGCAGGTGGCGAAGGAGCGGGGGTTCGAGATCCTCGACGGGGAGTTGCTCGACCTCATGCCGTCGAAGTACGGCTCGACCGACATGGTGGACTTCGACGAGGTCTCCAAGGACTGGTCGAAGATCTTCAGCCACGCTCCCTGGGACGAGCTCATCGACGCCACCCACACCATCCGCTCCTACGCCGACAGGTCCGGCACCATCACCGGGTCGGGACGCATCACGCAGGCCACGCTCGGCTCCGCGTGACGCTCCCGCCCCGGCGCCCCGGGTCCGGTCAGCCGCCTCCGACGGGCTGCTGACCGCCGTCGTCGACGGTGGTCCCGCCGCCGGGGTCACCGCCGCCGTCCGGCGGCCCGTCCCCGACGCCGCCGAGCGGGTCGTCGCCGCCCGGGTCACCGCTGGGGTCGCCACTGGGGTCACCGTTGGGGTCGCCGTTGGGGTCGCCGCCGGGATCTCCGGTCGGGTCGCCGGTCGGGTCGCCGCAGGCGGCGGGGTCGGCCTGGCAGGCCGGGTCGCCGGTCGGGTCGCCGGTCGGGTCGTTCGCGAGCGGGTCCTCGGTCGGCTTGGGCGCCGGCTTGTGCACCAGGTCGTGGCTCTCGCCGGCGAAGGCGGGGCCGGGGAACGACTCGGCCGGCCTGCCGTCCATCGCGGCCGTCATGAACTCGCGCCAGATCTTGGTGGGCGTACCGGCTCCCTGGATGTTCCCGAGGGAGACCTCCTTCTGGAGGGCGTAGCCGTTGGGGTCCTTGCGCACCTTCCCGGTCTTCGGGTCGGTCTGCGGGATCTCCTTGTACATCCCGACGGCCGAGGAGAGCTGCGGGGTGTAGCCGACGAACCAGGCTTCCTTGTTCTCGTTGTTGGTGCCGGTCTTGCCGGCGATCGGACGTCCGCCGGGCAGCGCGGTGCCCCTGGCGGTGCCGGACCTGACCACCTGCTCCATCGCGTAGGTGACGTCGGCGGCGGTGTCGGGGCTGATGACCGTGCGGGGCTGGCCGGCCTCCTTCATGACGATCCGGCCCTGGTGGGTCTTGACCGACAGGACCACGTGCGCGTCGTGGTGCACGCCGCCGTTGGCGAAGATGCCGTACCCGGTGGCCTGCTCGACCGGGGTGACCAGGCCCGCCCCGATCGACATGCCGAACGCGTGGGCCTCGACGGCCTGCCTCAGGTGCTCCTTGTCGATCCCCGCGCCCTCGGCGATCTTCTCGACCGCCTCCAGGCCGACCTCCTGCGCCATCGTGGCGAACGCGGTGTTCACCGACTCGGCGGTGGCCCGGTCGATCTGCACGGCCGCGCCCAGATCGTGCGAGTTGCGGATCGGCTTGGTGCCCGGCAGCGTGACCGGCCCCTTGCCGGAGACGTAGCTCCTGAGGCTGTAGCCGCGCTCCAGCCAGGCGGCCAGCACGTACGGCTTGAAGGCCGAGGCGGCCTGCTTGTTGGCGTCGAAGGCGTTGTTGGTGAAGCTCTTCAGGTAGTCGCGTCCGCTGTAGAAGGCGATCACCTGCCCGTTGCGGGGGTCCACGGCGGCCATGTTCGCGCGGACGTGCTTGTCGCCGACGACGGCGAGGTTGGCCTCGACCGCCTTCTTCGCGGCCCGCATCAGCTTCCTGTCGAACGTCGTCGTGACGCGGTAGCCGCCGCTGCGCAGGCGCTCCTTGGAGATGCCGCGCCGCTCCAGCTCGCGCTGGACGATGTCGACCATGTAGCCGTTGATGCCCTTGAGCATCTCCTTCTTGTCCGGCCTGGCGAGCTTGGGGAACTTCGCCGTGCCGGACAGGCCGCCGTAGCGCGCCGCGTCGACCTCCGCCATGCCGCCGATGACGTAGGTGAAGCGTTCCCTGGTCGGGGCCCAGTTCCGCGCCGCCTCGGCCTGGTCGAACGCGTCCGGGCTCTGGATCCGGCCCGCGAGGTAGGCCCCCTCGGCGACGGTCAGCTTGTCCACGTCCTTGTCGAAGAACGCCTGGGCGGCGGCCTGGATGCCGTCCGCGCCGCGACCGAAGTAGATGGTGTTGAGGTAGTTGGCCAGGATCTGGTCCTTCGTCATCTCCTGGCCGGCGCGGATCGACACGAAGATCTCCTTGACCTTCCGCTGCACCGTCCGCTCCTGGCTGAGGCCGTCGTAGTAGCCACGCGCCATCTCCTGCGTGATGGTCGAGCCGCCCTGGACCTGCCGGCCGGTCACCGTGCTCCACACCGCTCGCGTGATGCCCGACAGCGAGATGCCCGGGTCGGTGCGGAACGTACGGTTCTCCGCGGCGATGAAGGCGTCCTGGACGTGCCGGGGGACCTTGGTGAGCGGCACGATCTGGCGCTTGGTGCCGAGGTGGGCGATCTCGGTCTTGCCGTCCCGGTAGTAGATGATGCTGCCCTGCTCGACGGCCTCGTCCTGGACGGTCAGGGGTAACGGGGTGTTGGCGTACGCCACCATGATCATGCCGAAGAGGCCCGCGACCAGCACCACGAGGCCGGCGACCACGAGCTTCCAGCTCGGGATGAAGCGTTTCCAGCCGGTCCGGGCGCGATCGCGGCCGTCACCCGGCCGCCCGCCGCCGTCTCCTCCGCCCGCTCCCCTGCCGTCGCCCCTGCCTCCGTCGCCCCTGCCTCCGTCGTCGCCGCCGGAGCCGCGTCGTCCGCCGCCTCCGGGTCGCCTGCCGCCGGGTCCGTCGCCGCCCGGCCCGCCCGGGACGCCGGAGCCACCGGGGCTGCCGGGGCCGCCCGGCCCGCCGCGCGAGCCTCGGGTGCCGCCGCCCCGGCCTCCGTCGCCGGAGCGTCGTGACCTGGTGCGCCTTTCCGTATCGCCCGGAGTTTCCGTACCGCCGGGTGTCCCGGGGTCACCGGGGCCGCGCCTGCGCCGGCCTGGCCGGTGCGACGGTTCCGCGGCGAGCATCGCCAGCACTGCGTCTTTCCTCCATCCCCCTTACGGCTAGCCAATAGATAGCGGTTAGCCGTAAAAGGTGTCAAACGCTGTGCGGCGCCGCGCAGGTCGCCGTGCCGGTCGCGCCGTCAGGCCGCCGGTCGCCGTTCTTCCGCCGCCTCGCGGCCGGCCGGGAGGGGCTGCACGAGCACCGGCGCGTCCGCCATCACCACGACGGAGTACGGCGGTCCCGGGACGGGCGCGCCGGCGTCGAGCAGGTCGTCCAGCACCGGGCACAACGTCCGCCGCGGCGGGACGACCAGCCGGACCGGCCCCAGCGGCGGACCGCCCGGCGCGCAGAACGTCAGCTCGACGTGCGCGGTGACGGAGCCGAGGTTCAGCAGGCTGAGCCGATCGCCGGGCATGCACCCGTCGGTGATCGCCATTCTCCAGTTGCCCACCATGGTGCTCATCCACGACTCCCGTCTCGCGCTGCGGCAGCCGTCCCGCTACCCCGGCAGCGCCGGTTCTATCCCGAAGCTGCGCCTTGTCATGAATCGCGGTCATCCGGTCGGGGTTGACGCTAATCTGCCGACCATGCGCATGCTGCACCTCGGGCTGCGGGTCACCGACCTGGACCGCTCGCTCGCCTTCTACACCGCGCTCGGTTACGCCGAACTGGGCAGGGTCCCCGAGACCGAGTTCGGCAGCCTGACCATGCTCAAGCTCCCCGACGACCCGTTCGTCAGCCTCGAACTCGTGCACGACCCGGCCAGACCGGTCGGGGACATCGGCGCCGTCAACCACCTCGTCGTCCAGGTCGGCGACCTGGACGCCACGATCGCCGGCCTCGCGGCCAGGGGCGTCACGGCCGAGCCGCCCGGGGAACCGGGGCCCGGCGTCCGGACGTCGTGGCTGACCGACCCCGACGGCTACCGGATCGAGCTGGTGCAGTGGCCGGCGGGCCATCCGGCCGGCATGACGGCGGCCGACTTCGCCTGACGGGCTCCTCCGTGACGGCTCAGCCGCCCCAGCCCGCCAGCGGGACCACGTCACGCTCCGACCGTGACGTTCCCGCAGGCGAAGTCATGACGCGGTGTCACTGGCGGGAGAACGGGAACCGGAAGAACATCGATCGTCATCGTCAACGACGTCCGTCCGGCGGCGGAGGCCAACCGGCGGTGGCGCGGAACGACGGGAAGGACGATCGATGACCACCGTGGTGCTCGCCGACGACGAGGCCCTCCTGCGCAAGGCGCTGGCCTCGCTGCTCCCGCTGGAGGGCGAGATCACCGTGCTGGCCGAGGCGGAGGAGGGCGAGGCCGCCGTACGGGAGACGTTGCGGCACCGGCCCGACGTGCTCGTCATCGATCTGGAGATGCCCGGCGTGGACGGGCTCGACGCCGTCGCGCGCATCCGCCGCGAACGTCCGGACCAGGTGATCCTCATGCTGACCCGGCACGCCAGGCCCGGCGTGCTGCGCAAGGCGCTCAAGCTCGGCGTCCAGGGCTTCGCCAGCAAGTCGGCCGAACCGGCGCATCTCGCCGCCATCATCAGCACCCTGCACGAGGGCCGGCGGTGGATCGACCCGGACGTCTCCGCGCTGGCGGTCGTCGACGACTGCCCGCTGACCGAGCGGGAGACCGACGTGCTGCGGGCGACCGGCGAGGGCTACTCCGTCGCCGACATCGCCGCCCGGCTGCACCTGGCCGAGGGCACGGTGCGCAACTACCTGTCCAACGCGATGCAGAAGACGCAGACCAGGACCCGCCACGAGGCGGCCCGGTACGCACGCGAGCGCGACTGGTTGTGAGCCCCCGGCGGGAGCGCCCGGGGCGCGGGAGCGCGACAATACCTCTCATGTCCCAGGCGATCCTGCGCACCGGCCGCATCACCCTCGTCCCGCTGTCCGACGAGCACCTCGATGACGAGGTGGAGCTCGACTCCGACCCCGAGGTCATGCGTTACCTCACCGGCCGGGCCCGCACCCGCGCGGAGGTCGAGGCGCAGCACCGGCAGCGGCTGGCCGCCGCCGGCCGCGTCCCGGGTCTGGGCTTCTGGGCCGGGTCCGTGGACGGGCGGTTCGTCGGCTGGTGGATCCTGGAGCCGCCGGAGCGCGCCGACCAGGGCCCGGTCGATGGGCAGGCCGAGCTGGGGTACCGGCTGCTGCGCCGTCACTGGCGTCAGGGCCTGGCCGGTGAGGGGGCGCGTGAGCTGCTCCGCCACGGGTTCGAGGAGCTGGGGCTGAACCGGGTCTTCGCCGAGACGATGGCGGTCAACACCGCCTCCCGGGCGACGATGACCGCCGTCGGCATGCGGCACGTCCGCACCTTCCATGTGGACTGGGACGAGCCGCTGCCGGGCAGCGAGCAGGGCGAGGTCGAGTACGCGATCACCCGGGAGCAGTGGCTCGCCCGCCGGGCGACCGAAGCCTGACACCCCGCCCTCCCGGCCCCGGGCTGACCGGCTCGGGACCGGTCAGCTCAGCGCCGGTCGACTCGGAACCGGAGTGCTCGGGACCGATCAGCTCCGAAC
>NZ_SSXE01000501.1 GCF_021699195.1 Nonomuraea sp. MG754425
GCATGACCCCCCGACGGCAGCCCGGCCCACTCACGAGTAGGTGTGGCACCGCCTCCCGCGGCCGGGATGATGGGTGGGGCCGGAGCGGGCCCGCGTGGCGGGGCTCGGGGTCAGCCCACCGCAGCGGCGCGGGACGGGCTCCGCGCCGCCCGGTGGGAGCAGGTCGTTACCGGTAGGCGGTCGCCTGGAGGGTGTACAGGTCGCTGTACAGGCCGCCGCGGGCGATCAGTGCCTCGTGTGTCCCCTGTTCGCTGATGATGCCGTGATCGAGGACGTAGATGCGGTCGGCGTAGCGGACGCTGGCCAGCCGGTGGGTGATCAGGACGACGGTGCGGCCGTCGGCGTGGGCGCGCAGGCCCTCGAAGGCGGCGTGTTCGGCACGGGCGTCGAGGGCGGCGGTGGGTTCGTCGCAGATGAGCAGGTCGGCGTCGCGGTGGAAGCCGCGGGCGACGGCGATGCGCTGCCATTGGCCGCCGGAC
>NZ_SSXE01000502.1 GCF_021699195.1 Nonomuraea sp. MG754425
CACCAGCACCACCCGCGAGCGCGGCACCCGCTCCACCCGCACCCGGGCCGTCGGCAACCCCCCGGCCATCACCCGCTCCAGCGACGCCAGCGTCCGCCGCCGCCGCGCCAGCTCCGCCTCCAGCCCGTCCCGCACCCCGCAAAGAGCCCCCGGCGCGCCCGACAGCACCTGCGCCACCACCGGCAACGGCACGTCCAGCGAGCGCAGCAGCCCGATCGACAACGCCACCCGCGCCTGCGACGCCCGGTAGAACCGGTAACCCGTCGCAGGGTCCACGTGCGCCGGAGGCAGCAAGCCCAGCTCGTCGTAGTGCCGCAACTGCTTCACGCTCAACCGCGCCAACCGGGCGAACCGGCCGATCGGCAGCAACTCCTCGTCCACGCCCCCCAGCATGGACCATCCCCCGTACATAACCTTGCAGGCATATAACCAGAGCGGTATATTCACGCCATGCCCCCCTCCACGCCGACCGCCATGC
>NZ_SSXE01000503.1 GCF_021699195.1 Nonomuraea sp. MG754425
GAAGACGAGGCTTTCGTGCCCGTCGTCGAGCCAGCGCACCAGATAGGGCGGTGAGCCGTCGGCGTGGCTCACCTCGACGATGAGCCCCTCACGCCGGATACCGTGACCACGGCCGCTCACCACGACCAGACGATCGCCTGCCGAAGCCTTCATCATGATCCCCCACAATCCTGATCCAAGGCGTCCACCTGCACTTCTCTCCAGTGTGCACGACCCTCCTGCGGCTGCGGCCCTCGCCTACCGTGGCCGGACCACCGCGACCGGGCACCCGGCATGGTGCAGCAGCCCGTGGCCGACCGACCCCAGCATCACGGACGCGAACCCGCCCAGCCCTCTGGATCCGACCACCACCAGATCCGCCGCAGCGCACGCCTCGACGAGCGCCGGGATCGGATGTTCACTCACCTGCCGGCCGTAGATCTCGACATCGGGGTGTTCGCCCCGCCAGGCCACGATCCGTTCCTGGGCGGCCTGGCAC
>NZ_SSXE01000504.1 GCF_021699195.1 Nonomuraea sp. MG754425
AGATGTGTATAAGAGACAGGACCGGGTCGTTGGGCTGTCCTGGCGGCCGCTGTGCGGGCCCGGAAGGAGGCCCGGTCTGCGGCCCGGTCGGGGGTGGCGCGCCCTTCGACGAGACGTCCGGCCACGCGGCGGGACCCGCGGTGCTCTGCGGCGGCGGCGCGTCCTGCCAGGCCGCGCGGACGTCGGGTGATGAGGCGTGTTCCGGCCAGGGGGTGCGCACGTCGGGGGAGGAGGCGTTCTCGGGCCACACGGGACGGACGTCGGGCGAGGAGGCGTTCTCGGGCCAGGCCGCGCGCACGTCGGGGGAGGAGGCGTTCTCCGGCCATACGGGACGGACGTCCGGAGAGGAGGCGTTGTCGGGCCAGGCCGCGCGTGCGTTCGGGGCGGAGGCGCCGTCCGGCCAGGCCGTGGGCACGGCCTCGGGCCAGCCCGGCTCCTGGCCGGGCGTCTGCGGC
>NZ_SSXE01000505.1 GCF_021699195.1 Nonomuraea sp. MG754425
GGAGCTGGTGCTCGGGGCCGTGGAGGAGGTGCTGGTGCTGGCCACGGCGACCGTGCGGCCCGAGGGGAGGGGCGAGGAGGGGGACGAGCGGATCCGCCGCGCGCTGGCGATCATCGCGGCCGAGCCCGGGGCCGCGCACTCGGTGGCCTCGCTGGCGCGGGCCGTCGCGCTCTCGCCGTCCCGCTTCGCCCACCTGTTCGCCGAGGCGACCGGGCAGACGCCCATGCGGGCCGTACGGCGGGCGCGGGTGCGGCACGCCGCGAGCCTGCTGGAGGTGACCGACATGGACGTCGGGCAGGTGGCGGCGGCCTCGGGGTTCGTCAGCCCGTTCCACTTCAGCCGGGCCTTCAGGAAGGAGTACGGCCTGCCGCCCCGCGACTACCGCGCCCGCGTGCGCCCGGCCCCGCCTGGCGGGACGGCCGATGAACGATTCCTTCACGGACGCCGAGACAGAACTTCACCGCATGT
>NZ_SSXE01000506.1 GCF_021699195.1 Nonomuraea sp. MG754425
TGCAGGACGTCCTCGGTGTCGGCGACGCTGCCGAGCATGCTGTAGACGATGGAGAACAGCAGCTCACGATGGTCGCCGAAGATTGCGGTCCGGCTGTCGCTCATCACGATCCCCTTTGTTTCGACAGACCTGAGAGAAGAACGGGCGGGCAGAGTGTGACACCTGCCCGAAAATGTGAGCCGAGTCTCACCTGGGGCCCGACCGGATCATCCAGGGACGGCCGACGCCCACCGGAGCGATCACGTGATCGAGGCGCTCGCCGTAAGGCCTGGATCACAATCCCGCTGACAACGTCACGCCTCACCGCGTCGGAGTCCGCACAGATCCACCTGACCAGGACGGCCACCACAGCCAGACCTACCATCTCAATGGGACTCGAGATGCTGACCGCCCGCGACATGATCCGCATCCTCGGCGAGGCCGGCCGGGCCCTCAGAGTCAGAGGAGCTCACCCCGGACGTCTCTCGC
>NZ_SSXE01000507.1 GCF_021699195.1 Nonomuraea sp. MG754425
CGAGCGTGCTCTTGCCCGAGCCGTTGGCGCCCACCACGCCGACCCGCCGCTCGGTCAGGCTCGCGGTGACGCCGCGCAGCACGTCGCGCAGCCCGAGACGGACATGCACGTCGGCGAAGTCGATCGTCATCTCACACCACCTCGAACAACGCCGCCACGCCCATCCCGCCGCCGACCGCCGCCGCGGCCAGCCCCAGCGTCCCCGGCGGGGCGGCGGCGCGGACCAGCCGGGTGAACAGCCTGGTGACCACGACCGCGCCGGTCGCGCCCCACGGATGCCCGAGCGCCAGCGCCCCGCCGTCGGGGCACACACGCCCGGCGTCGGCCTCCAGCGGGTCGAGCCCGAGCGCGTCGGTCACGGCCAGCACCTGTGCCGCGAACGCCTCCACGATCTCCACCGCCTCGACCCGCGCCACACCCACCCCCGTACGCGCCAGCACCCGGCGGATCGCCGGCACCGGCC
>NZ_SSXE01000508.1 GCF_021699195.1 Nonomuraea sp. MG754425
GTGTCCGTCGAGATCAAACGCGGCGAGATCGTCGCCTTCGTCGGCGAGAACGGCTCCGGCAAGACCACCCTCGCCAAGATCCTCGCCGGCCTGTACGAACCCGACACCGGCACCGTCCACTGGGACGACACCGACCTACGCCAGGTCGACCCCGAAGCACTACGCCGCCGCACCGCCGTCATCGCCCAGGACCACACCCGCTGGCCCCTCACCGCCCGCTACAACATCACCATGGGCACCGGCAAAGGCGAACCCGCCCTACGATCGGCCGCCGCCGTCGCCGGAGCCGACGAAGTCATCGACACCCTCCCCCACGGCTACCACACCCTCCTCGACCGCCGCTTCAAAGACGGCGCCGAACTGTCCGGCGGCCAATGGCAGCGCATCGCCGTCGCCCGCGGCTTCCACCGCGACGCCGACCTGCTCATCTGCGACGAACCCACCGCCGCCCTCGACGCCC
>NZ_SSXE01000509.1 GCF_021699195.1 Nonomuraea sp. MG754425
CTCCTGGAGTACGACACCGGCGCCGGGGCCGTCCGCTGGGAGCTCACCGAAGGCACCGGACAGGGCCCGCGCCTCATCGTCACCTGCACCGGCGCGCCCGCCACCGCCGACGCCTGGCGTATCCGCGTCGAAGACCTCGCCGCCTCCCTCATCGCCTGAGGGTTTTGCCTCGCACGTAAGGGCGAGGGGATATGCCTCCACCCTCGCCCTTTACAATGTAGATCATTAAGCGGTGAGGCCCAGCACCGCCGCCGTCACCGCCCGCGCCCGCCCCGGCCGCACCAGCAGATCCGTCGAGTCCGACAACTGATCCACGCACCCCACCACCGGCAGCCCCCTGACCACCGGATCCGACACCGACGCCAGCAACGCCCGCACGAACCGATCCCCGTCGATCACCTCGAACGGCCGCTCGTGGAAGGCCCGCACCCCCTCGTCCAGCCGCTCCGCCAGCGAC
>NZ_SSXE01000510.1 GCF_021699195.1 Nonomuraea sp. MG754425
TCTGTATTCGCGTCGGCTGGTCGGCTGGTCGATCGCCGATCACATGCGCACCGAACTCGTCGTCGACGCGCTGCAGGCAGCGGCGCACACCCGGGGCGGCCCTGGACGGCGCCATCTTTCACAGCGACAACGGGGCCGCAGTACTGCTCTCGGGAGTTCGCGCGGGCCTGCCGCCGGCTCGGCGTCACCCGCTCGCGCGGAGCGGTCGGCACCAGTGCCGACAACGCGGCGGCCGAGTCCTTCAACGCGAGTCTGAAACGCGAGACGCTGCAGGGCGCCCACCACTGGCCCGACGCCCGCACCACCCGCCTGGCCGTGTTCCGCTGGATCACCCGCTACAACACGATCCGACGGCACTCACGACTCGGCCAACTCAGCCCGATCGACTACGAGAAGACGACAGATAACCTGAACTCTGCCGCCTGAAATCGGTGTCCACGTTTATGGGGAAAGCCCC
>NZ_SSXE01000052.1 GCF_021699195.1 Nonomuraea sp. MG754425
GCCCGCCTCTTCGCCGCGCACGCCCGCGGCGAAGAGGCGGGCGGCCTCGTCGGGGTCGCCGGAGGCGAGGGCCGCCACCAGGTCGTCGTGGTGGCCCGCCATGGCCGACCAGTCCCCGTCGTAGAGCGGGTTGCCGACCACGTGCAGGCTCCACAGGTTCGACTCGATCGTCCGCCACAGGCGCAGCAGGAAGGAGTTGCCGCAGGCGGCGCAGACCCGGCGGTGGAAGGCGAGGTCGGCGTCGCGGAAAGCGCCGATGTCGCCGTCGCGGGCCGCCTGCCGCATGGCCAGGACGTCGGCCGAGAGCTGCCGCAGCGTCTCGGGCCGCACGCGGACGGCCGCGCCGCGTGCGGCATACTCCTCCAGCAATACCCTGATGTCGCGCACCTCCCGGGCCTGCTCGTCGGAGATCTCCGCGACGTAGCTGCCCCGGTTGGGATAGGAGATGACCAGTCCCTCGTGCGCCAACCGTTTGATCGCCTCCCGGGCCGGGGCCTGGCTGGTGCCGACCCGGCGCGCGATCTCCGCCTCGACCAGCCGCTGCCCCGCCACCAGCTCGCCGGCGACGATCCAGCCGCGCAGCAGCGCGTAGACGCGGTCCGACAGCAGCTCTCTGGGCAGCACGCGGGCCGGGTCGGGTGCGATCTGCTGCTCCTGCCAGATGCGCGCGACGGTGGACTGCGACAGCCCGAGCTGGGCCGCCATGGTGCGGGTGGACGGCACCGCGCCGCCGCCGGCCGCGGCGGCGATCACCCGCTCGGCCTCCTGCCGCTCGGCGCTGCGCGGTCGCCCCGGCCTGGGCGCGTCGGCCAGGCCGTCGAGGCCGCGTTCCACGAAGCGGGCCTGCCACTTCGCGACGGTGGCCGGGCTCACCGCCAGCCGGGTCGCGATCTCCTTTCTGGGCACGCCGTCGGCGCAGGCCAGCACGATGCGGCTGCGCAGCGCCAGCCCGCCGCCCCGCTCGCGGCCGGCCCACTCGCGCAGGGCGGCGAGCTCCTCGGCCCCCAATATCAGCCTGTTGTCGTCCTCGTGTCCAGACACGCGGCAACTTTAACGTACTTATGACTCAGCAACGCACAAGACACGTATTTGTAGCGCCACGTTTCCCCTTGACGGGGCCATGTGACCAACGTATTAAATAATCGCTAATCGAGTACGACCCATTAAAAGGCGTCGCAGATCTCGCCCCCTTGGAGGTGCGATGCGTTCCCCCCGTCCATCACTTGCCCTTCCGGCCATCGGCTGCCTGCTCGTTCTCACCGGCTGCGGCGGGGGCGGCTTCGCCGGCGACTCCCAGGCACAGCAGAGCGAGGGCGGCCCGGTCTCGGTCCGCATGCTGGTCAACATCAGCCCGAACCTCACCCAGACGTACTGGGACGACCTGGTCAAGCCGTTCGAGCAGGCCAACCCCGGCATCGACGTCAAGATCGAGGCGCCGACCGGCAAGGGCGTGGCCGACACGCTGCCGCAGCAACTCGCCGCCGGCAACGCCCCCGACGTGGTCGAGACCCTGATGGCCGACGAGACCCTCGCCAAGCAGATGCTCGACCTGACCGACCAGCCGTGGGCGAAGGACACGCCGCTGGCCGAGCAGGCCAAGCTGGGCGGCCGGATCTACTCGGTCGGCGTCGGCGTGCAGGCCCAGTCGCTCGTCTTCTACAACCGGGCCGCCTTCGACAAGGCCGGCGTCAAGGAGCCCCCGCAGACGTTCGACGACTTCGAGAGCGCCATGGGCAAGCTCAAGGACGCCGGCTACCTGCCGCTGCAGACCGGCGGCGACTTCCTGACCGGGCTGCAGCTCCTGCAACTGTCCAACCCGAGCCGCGCCCAGACCCACCCCACCTGGCAGCAGGACGTCAAGGCGGGCACGATCAAGGCCGGCGAGTCGCTGCAGCCCTACCTCGAGCGTTACCAGGGCTGGATCGACAAGGGCTACGTCGACAAGAACGCCCTCGGCATGAAGTACGCCGACGCCGAGACCGCGTTCCTGACGGGCAAGTCGGCCATGTACGTGATGGGAAGCTGGTTCACCGCCTCCGAGGCCAAGGCCGACAAGGACTTCGAGGTCGGCGTCTTCCCCGCCCCGGTCGACAAGGGCCAGACCTACCCGGGCCCGCAGGGGGCCACGCTCGCCGCCCCGTACATGGTGCTGAAGTCCACCCCGAACAAGGACGCGGCGCTCAAGCTGGTCCAGTGGCTGGTCACCGACCCGGAGGCGGTCAAGAGCCAGCTCGCGCAGGACGGCAACTTCCGCACCGGCGTGGAGCGCGAGTTCACCCCGCTGGAGAAGCAGGTGCAGGAGATCCTCGACAACGCCCCCTCCGGCGTCCCCCAGGGTGAGGGATACGGCGACGCCACCCTCCCGAAGGGCTTCAACTCCGCCTGGAACACCGAGGTCCAGGGCCTGTACGTGGGCAAGTCGCCCAAGGAAGTGGCCGAGGGCGTGGACCGCTGGCTGGCCGGACGGTCATGACCCTGACCCGTGAGCAGGCGCCACCCGTCGTGCGAAAGCCCGTCGGCGAACGCAGGAGGCGACACGACGGCCTGGCCACCACCCTCATGGTGGCCCCGGCCACGGTCCTCTACGTCGTGATGCTGATCGTCCCCGTCGGTCTGGCGCTCTACCTGAGCCTGACCGACTGGGACGGGTTCAGCGCCGACCCCGCGTTCGTCGGCGCGGCGAACTACGTGACCCTGCTGGACGACCCCGACCTGCGCCGCGCCGCCCTGGTCACGCTGCTGGTCGCGGCGGCCGGCACCGCCGGGCTCAACCTGCTCGGCCTCGGCTTCGCCCTCCTGGTGAACGGCGCCTCCCGGGCCAACACGTTCTTCCGGATCGTGCTGTTCTACCCGCACGTGCTCAGCGCCCTGGTGGTCGGCTTCCTCTGGTCGGCCATCCTGGGCACCAGCGGCGCGGTCAACAACCTCGTCACGACCTGGGGCGGCGCGGTGATCCCGTTCCTGTCGGACCCGGCCTGGGCCACGGTCACCATGATCGCGGTGCTGGTGTGGGCCGGGTTCGGCGTCAACGTGGTGCTGTACCTGGCGGGCCTGCAGGCGGTGCCGCACTCGCTGGTCGAGGCGGCCCGCATCGACGGGGCGACGCGCTGGCAGGTGTTCAGGAACGTGACCCTGCCCGCGCTCGGCCCGTCGGTGACGGTGAACATCGTGCTGTCGCTGGTGACGCTGCTGAAGACGTACGACCTGGTGGTCTCGCTCACGGCGGGCGGACCGGCCGGGCAGACGCAGACCGTCGCCTACCTCATCCTCTGGAACTCCTTCCACGACGCCCGCCTCGGCTTCGGCTCCGCCCAGTCGGTGCTCCTCATGCTGGTGACGGCGGCGCTGGCGTTCGTGGTGACGAAGCTGCGCAGGCGCGGCGAGCTGGCGGTGCACCAATGACCAGGAAGACCTTCCTCTGGGCGACCGCCGCCTTCATGCTCATCCCCCTGTACGTGCTGACCGTCAACGCGTTCAAGGGCCAGCAGGACATCCTGGCCAACCCGTTCGGCCTGTCCGGCCTGAGCCTCGAACCGCTCGGCCGGGCGCTGACCAACCCGAACTTCAACGTGTTCAAGGGCTACGCGATCACGCTGCTGTTCGTGGTGGCGGTCAACGTGCTGTCGGTGGGCCTGGCCGCGCCGGCCGCGTACGTGATCGCGCGCAGCCCGAAGCGCCGCTTCCGCGTCCTCATGCTGTTCTTCCTGGCCGGGACGTTCATCCCGGGCCAGGTGCTGGTCATCCCCGTCGTGTACGTGCTCAAGACGCTCGGCCTGATGGGCACCATCCGCGGGTTCGTGCTCTTCGAGACCACCCTCACGCTGCCGTTCTCGATCTTCCTGTACGCGGGCTACATCGCCACCGTCCCCGCCGTGCTCGACCAGGCGGCGGCCGTGGACGGGGCGGGCCGGCTGCGCACGTTCTGGCAGATCGTCTTCCCGCTGATGCGGCCCGCGGTCGCCACGATGGTCATCCTGAACACCTTCTCGGTGTGGAACGACTTCGTGAACCCGCAGATCATCCTGGGTCCAGGCAGCGGCCTCTACACCGTCACCACCGGCGTGTACGCGGCGGTCAGCCAGTACTCCACCGACTACACGGTGGTCTTCCCGACGCTGTTGCTGGCCATCGCGCCACTGCTGATCTTCTTCGTCTTCATGCAACGGCACATCATCAGCGGCCTCACGGCAGGAGCAACGAAAGGGTGAACATGCGCGAGATCACAGCGACGGTGCCGCTCGGCGTGCCGCCGGCCTGGGCGGTGCTGGAACGCAGACTGTTCGACGCCCTCGACGAGGCGTGGCGCGGCTTCGCGGCCCGCTACTGCGGCCCCGACGGGCGGCTGATCTACCACGGCCCGGCCGCGGACCGGGACGGGGCCGACGACTTCTACGAGGCGTTCTTCAACTGGCCGACGCTCTATCAACTCGGCGGCGCGGACGACCTGCTGGAGGCCGCCAAGCACCACTGGGAGGGCATCACCGTCCAGCTCACCGAGCTGGGCTACCTGGTGGACGAGTACGAGCGCGGCTACGACTGGTTCCACCAGGGCGAGTCGATGCTGCTGTTCTACGGCATCTGCGCGGCCGACCCGCGCGACGAGCGGTTCCGGGAGCGCGCCCGTCGCTTCGCGGAGCTGTACCTGCCGGGCTCGGCCAACTACGACGCGGAGCACGACATCATCCGCGCCCCGCACAACGGCGCCGTCGGCCCCCGCTACGGCCTGCAGTGGGAGTGGGCCTCCTACCACACGGACCTGACCAGCATGCGGCCGTTCGGGCTGCCGCTGCGTGACCTGCCGGGCATCGCCGAATGGCAGGACCTGGCCGACCCGAGCAACGCCGCCCGGATGGGCGCGGCGATGAGCGAGCGCATCGGCCGCGGCGACGTGGCCGTCAACCTGGCCGCGACCAGCCTGGCCGTCAACGCCTGGCTGTACGACGGCGACGACCGTTACCGCGACTGGGCGCTGCGCTACATCGACGCCTGGCAGCGCAGGGCCGTGGCCAACGACGGCGTCATCCCGGACAACGTGGGCCCGTCGGGCGTGGTCGGCGAGCTGCACGACGGCCGCTGGTACGGCGGCAACTACGGCTGGCAGTGGCCGCACGGCCTGTACAGCGTGGGCGCCGCCGCCGCCATCGCCGCGGTCAACGCGCACCTGCTGACCGGCGAGAGCACCGCGCTCGCCATCGGCCGCGACCCCCTGGAGGCCGTGTACGGGCGCGCCAGGCAGGCCGCCGTCACCGAGACCGAGATGAGCATCAGCGACCGCTGGCTGGCGGAGCTGGGCGACGAGGCCGGCAAGCCCACCATGCTGGTGCCGAACCGGCACGACGACAACGGCTGGTTCGACTTCCAGCCGCCGCAGCTCGGCCTGCCGGTCTGGCTGTGGCACATGTCGCTCGGCCGCGACGACGCCGACCGGCTCGACCGGCTGCGCAAGGCGTCCGGCTACGACTGGACGACGGTGCGGCCGTTCCGCAACAAGGAGGAGGCCGGGCACGAGGCGCCGTGGCTGGAGTTCCTGCGCGGCGCCAACCCCGGCTTCCCCGAGCGGATGTTGTCCACCGCGCTCGGCCAGGTGCAGCGCCGGATGGCGCTCATCGACGCCGACGAGGCGGACCTGTCCACCATCCACGTGCACCACTGGCAGCGGCTCAACCCGGTGCTCACCGAGGCGCTGCTGCAACTGGTCACCGGCACCCCGCAGGTGCTCTACAACGGCGGGCTGCTGCCCACCCGGCTGGCCTACTTCGACGCCGACCGGCACCGCCCGGGGCTGCCCCGGGACGTGGCCGCGCTGGTCGACTCCGTCCGCCCCGACGGCACCTCCGTCGAGCTGGTCAACCTGAGCGTGGGCCGGACCCGCCGGGTCGTCGTGCAGGCCGGCCAGTTCGGCGAGCACCGCATCGACACCGTCACCGTCAACCGCGCCGCCGGCGAGGGCTACCCCGGCGACCCGCGCGCCTACACCTCACCCCCCATCGACACGACCGAGCAGGAGGTGACGGTGGACGGCCCGCGCCTGCTGGTCGAGTTGCCGCCCGGCCGCCGCGTCCGGCTCGACCTGCACACGACCGCGCGCGTCCGCACGCCGTCACACCAGCACTACTGAGGAGTTACATGGACGACGCAATCTGGGATCTGCCTGTTCGCGGGAAACTACCCGCCGCGCCCGATCCCGCTCTTGTGGAGGGGCTGTCCCGGATCAGCTCGGCCACCGCCTGCGCCAAGTTGCACGCGCAGGGCATCCGACGGACCTTCGTCGAGGGGCCGCGCCCCATCGCGCAGGGGCAGAAGATCGCCGGACGGGTGCGCACGCTGCAGTTCATGCCGCAGCGCGAGGACATCGCCTCCGGGCTCGGCCAGGAGTACGTGGAGCGGCACACGGCCCTGTGGCACGTCCTGGAGGACATCGAACCCGGTGACGTGCTCGTCGTGCAGGCGTACGGCAGCGCCTACACCGGCTGCTTCGGCGACATGCTGGTGCGCTACTTCAAGCGCAAGGGCGGCGCCGGCATCGTCGTGGACGGCCGGATCAGGGACCTGCCCCGCGTCAGCGGCGTCGGCCTGCCGGTCTGGTCCACCGGCGCGACCCCGCACTACGCCTCGCAGGCGGAGCTGTTCCCGTGGGCGTACGACGTGCCGGTGGCCGTCGGCGGCGCGCTCGCGCTGCCCGGCGACCTGTGCGTGGCCGACGACGACGGCGCCGTGGTGGTGCCGCTGCGCCGGGCCGGGCAGGTGCTCGAAGCCGCCGCCGACCACGAGCAGTGGGAGCGCTACAGCCGCGCCCGCATCGAGGAGGGCGGGGCGCTTTCCGACTACTACCCACTCACCCCCGATACCCGCGCCGAGTACGAACGGTGGCGGGAGATGAAGGAGAGCCAGTGATCCTCAGGTCCGTTGGCGCTGTCGTCTTACTCGTAGGCGGCCTGGCCAGCCCAGCGCCCTCGACGACGACGGCCAGACCGAACTGCGACTACCACGTGTCCGCCCAGGGGGGCGACCGCGGCGACGGCAGCGCCGCCCGCCCGTGGCGGAACATCGAGCAGGCCCGTGACGCGCTGCGCGCCAGGAAGGGCAAGCAGACCTGCGACATCGTCGTCAACGTCAAGGCCGGCGACTATGTCGTGGACAAGACCATCGAGTTCACCGAGGCCGACTCGGGCAGAGACGGCCACAAGATCACCTATCGCAGTGCGGATGGCCCGGGCAAGGCCCGCCTGCTGGGTGCCAAGCCGGTGACGGGATGGCAGAAGTACAAGGACAACATTTACAAGACCAAGGTCGATCGTACCTTCTACACGCTGTTCGAGGACGGCAAACGCGCCACGACGGCCAGATACCCGAACCGGAACAGCGACGACCTGTGGTCGCCGTACCTGTTCTCGGTGCTCGGGGAGCCGGAGAAGGAGGCGGTGCGGCAGTGGCTGTACTTCAAGCCTGAGGACGTACCGCAGGAGTGGGACGCCGACTTCGACCAGAACTCGCAGGTCGTGGTCTGGTCGGGCGGCTCGTGGAGCTGGTTCACCGACACGGTGCCGCTCGGCGGGGCCGACTTCCGCAAGAACTTCTTCACGCTCAACCACTGGGCGCGCTACGCGTTCATGAACAGCCGCAGCGGCTCGCGCTACTTCCTGCAGAACACGCTGCGCTTCCTCGACCAGCCCGGTGAGTACTACTTCGACTTCGCCAACAGCGAGGTCTACTACTGGCCCAAGACCTCGATCGACAACGTCGTGGCGCCGACCGTGAAGACGATCCTGTCGCTCAAGGGCAGCACGCCCGACCAGCGGGTGCAGAACCTCGGCTTCGACGGGCTGGCCCTGCAGTACAGCGACTTCGTGGACTGGTACCGGGCCGGCTGGATCAGCGAGGGCGACTCGGGCTACGAGCACAAGTACCCCGTCTACGACCGGCAGATCGAGATGCCGCGCAACCGGTTCGGCATGATCACGCTGACCAACACCCGCGACATCGACCTGACCAGGCTGCACATCTCCGACACCGGCTTCATGGGCGTGTACATGCTCTTCGCCAACGAGCGGGTCAAGGTGTCGGACAGCCTGCTGGAGAACATCGGCGCCGACGGCATCAAGGTCGAGGGCGGCTACCCCGGCGAGGGCGACATCTCCGGGCACCACACGATCAGCAACAACTACATCTACCACGTGGGCGAGCTGGTGCCGGGCGACGCCGCCGGCATCGAGCTGATGAGCACGGGCAACAACACCGTCAGCAACATCAACGTCAAGCACAGCGCCCGGTACGGCATCAGCCTGGAGGTCCGGCCGGAGGTCAAGCCGGCGGACAACTACGCCCGCAACAACAACTTCTCCTACATCAAGCTGGAGGAGACCGGCCTGGACAGCGGCGACATGGGCGCCTTCTACACCTACGGCGTCAGCAACGTCGAGCCGCATCCCATGGACAACCACGTCAAGCAGATGGTGATCACTGACGTCATCAACGACCCGGCCGGCGCGATGCCGGACAGCGGCACCCGCGGCGTGCACATGGACGCCGGCGGCTGCGGCTTCACCTTCGAGAGCATCGAGGTGGGCAAGGTCAGCGACGACAAGTACCAGAGTTACCAGTGCAACCAGGTGACCAACGCCAACTGGGCCGACGGGTTCGACGCCTCGAAGATGGAGTACGACAAGATCGGGGTGACGAGCTCGTTCCCGTACCCGATCCCTAGTTAGGCCGACGGCCCGGGGCCGGGCTCGCGCATCCTCTCCGCTCGCGCGCGCCCGGTCTCGCCGCCGTCCCTCCGGCCGGGGCGCCGGGCCGGCCGGCCCGGCGCCCCATCCAACCGGCCACCCCCCGCAGGACCGGATCATGGAGCGCCCCGTGGACGACCTGACGCAGCACACTCTCCCCCTGACAACACGACACGGTTCACCCCGCACGACCGAGAACACCACCGGCACAGACGACCTCCTGGCAACGCGACGCGGTTCACCTCGCACGCCCACGCACGCCCCCGGCACGGGCGGCCGGCCGGTGACGCGGCGGGGCTTTCTCGCGCTCGGCGCCACCACCACAGCCGCCGCCACGCTCGCCCTCACCGGGCCTCCCCCCTCCCCCGCCGCCGCGGCCCCCGCGAACTCGGCCGCCTGGTTCGCCCGGCCGCGGCGTGAGGTCCGGCCGATGGTGCGCTGGTGGTGGCCGGACGCCCACGTCGATCCGGCCGAGATCCGGCGCGAGGTGGACCAGCTCGCCGACGCCGGGTTCGGCGGCGCGGAGATCGCGGCGGTGCACCACAGCATCCGCGACAAGTCCGTGCTCGACCCGGCCGGGCACGGCTGGGGCACGCCCGCCTGGAACGCCGCCGTCGAGGCCGCGCTCGACCAGGCCGGCCGGCGCGGGCTCGGCATCGACCTCACGATCGGCCCCTCCTGGCCGGCCGCGGTCCCGTCGATCACCCCGGAGAGCGAGGCCGCCTGCAAGGAGCTGGCCCACGGCTCGGTGGCGGTGGCGGCGGGCGTCACGTACACGGGCGCGGTCCCGCCGCCCGCCGTGGACGGACGTCCCGAGCGCACGCTGCTGCTCGTCCAGGCCGCCAGGACCGAGCCGGCCCACTCCACCCGCGACGAGACCGGCCTCGACCCCGCCTCCGTCCGGGAGGTCCCGGTCACCGGCGGCACGATCACCTGGACCGCCCCGGACGAGGGCGACTGGCTGCTCATCGCCTACTGGGAGCGTGGCTCCGGCCAGCGTCCCGAGTCGGGCCCGCACACCGCACCCGAGTCGTACGTGGTGGACCACTTCAGCCGCGCCGGCACCCAGGCGGTGATCGACTTCTGGGAGTCGGAGCTGCTCACCCCCGCCGTCCGCCGGCTGCTCGGACGCGCGGGCGGGGCGTTGTTCGAGGACTCCATCGAGATCGAGACCGACGCGCTGCCGTGGACGCCGGGGCTGACGGAGGAGTTCGGGCGGCGGCGCGGCTACCCCCTCGCCTCCATCCTGCCGGTGGTGCTGCTGGCGGACGAGGATCCCGTCTTCGCCTACGACGCCGCGCTGACCCGGCACGCCCGCAAGGACTACTGGGACACGGTCTCCGAGCTGTTCAACGAGCACCACTTCACCGCGCTGCGCGACTGGGCCCACTCGATCGGCCTGCGGCTGCGGGCGCAGCCGTACGGGCTGCGGACCGACGCCATCGAGGCCGCGGCCATCCTCGACGTGCCGGAGGGGGAGTCGCTGGGGTTCAAGAACCTCGACGACTACCGCTGCCTGGCCGGGGGCCGGGACCTGGCCGGGCGGGAGGTGCTGTCCTGCGAGGCGGGGGCGTACCAGGGGGGCGCGTACACGACGACGTGGAAGACGCTGCTGCGCACGATGGGCGGGGCGTACGCGGCGGGGCTCAACCAGACGGTGCTGCACGGCTTCTCGTACGCCGACGCGCCGGGCGCGGCGTGGCCGGGGTTCGCGGCGTTCACGCCGTACGACGGGACGGCGGGGTACGCGGAGTCGTGGGGCCCACGCCAGCCGACCTGGGATCACATCACCGATATTTCTGGATATTTCGCTCGAATACACCTGATCATGCGACAGGGGGTGCCGCGTGCCGACGTGGCCGTCCTGCGGCAGACCGGCTACACCAAGACCGGCCTCGGCGCGTCCTGGTTCACCGCGAGCGGCGTCCCGACCGGCTGGACCCACCAGTTCGTCAGCGGCCCGCTGCTCGACCTGCCCACCGCCCGCGTCTCGGACGGGCGGCTCGGGCGGCCCGCCTACAAGGCGCTGTTCGTCGAGGGCGACAAGTTCTACGCGGGCAAGTGCACGATGCCGACCGGCGTGGCCCGGCGCCTGCTCGCCTACGCCGACGCCGGCCTGCCCGTCGTCCTGCTCGGCGACTGGCGCGCCGCCACGGTGCCGGGCGTCGCCCGCGACGGGGCGGACGAGCGCCTGCGCGCCCTGCTGGCGGACCTGCTCGCGCGGCCCTCGGTGCGGATGGTCGCCACCGCGGCGGAGGTACCCGGCGCGCTGGCCGCACTCGGGGTGCGCCCGGACGTCCGGTACGCGACCCCGTCCACGCTGCTCACCATGCGCCGGGTGGCCGGGCGGGTGGACTACTACTACCTGTGCAACGGCAAGCACCAGGAGAACCCCAAGCCGCCCGTGACCGCGATCGACCACGAGGTCACGCTCGCCCGCACCGCGCCGGACGGCGTCCCGTACCTGCTCGACCCGTGGACGGGCCGCGCCGAGCGGATCGCCCGGTACGCGGAGGAGGCCGGCGGGGACCTCCGCCTGCGGGTGGCCCTGCAGCCGGGCCAGGCCCGGATCGTGGCCATCGGCCGGCCCGGCCTGTTCGGCGTCCCGGCGGCCGGGCGCGCGCACGCCGTCACCACCGACGCCGACCTCGTGCGGTTCGACGGCGAGCACCTGGTCGTGCGCGCCGGCTCGGCGGGCGTCCGGACCACCACCCTGTCCGACGGCCGCGCGGTCACCGCCGAGATCGGCCCGCTCCCCTCCCCCGTCGAGCCGGGCTCGTGGCGGCTGACGGTGCAGGACCGCGGCCCGGAGGGGTTCGTCCGCTCCGTGACCCTCGACCGGCTCGTGCCCTGGTCGGAGATCCCCGAGCTGGCCGACGCCTCGGGAGTCGGGACGTACACGACCGTGGTGACCGTGGAGGGGGCCGCGTACCTGGAGCTGGGCGAGGTCACCGACACCTGCCGGGTGCGCGTCAACGGCCGCCGCCTCGACCCGGTGGACCAGCTCCACCCCGTCGTGGACCTCGGCCCGCACCTGCGGCGTGGGGAGAACACGATCCAGGTGGAGGTGGCCACGCCGCTGGGCAACCGGCTCAGGGTGAGCGACCCGGCCGTCTACGGAGGGCTGGCGCGCCGGCCGTACGGGCTGCTGGGGCCGGTCAGGCTGGTGCCGTACGGGGAGGCGCGGATCCGGTGACCTCCCGCGGGACGTCTACGGCCGGGGCGTCCGCAACCGGCGGGCCCGCGACTCCAGGTGGCGCTGCTCGGCGAGGCTGGCGGTGGCCTTGGCCGCCCTGCGGTAGTGCTCGTACGCCCCGGCCGGGTCGCCGGCCCGCTCCAGCAGGTGGGCCCGGACGGACAGCAGCCGGTGGTGCCCGGCCATCCGGCCGTCGTCGTCCAGCGTGGCCAGCAGGGCCAGCCCGGCCTGCGGGCCCATGGTCTCGGCGAGCGCGATCGCCCGGTTGAGGGTGACCATCGGGTTGGGCGCGATGCGGTCGAGGATGAGGTAGAGCGCGTGCACCTGCCGCCAGTCGGTCAGCTCGGCGGTGGCGGCGTCGGCGTGCGTGGCGGCGATCGCGGCCTGGAGCTGGTAGGGCCCCAGTTCCGGGCCGGCCAGCGACGCCTTCACCAGCTCGGTGCCCTCGTCGATGAGCAGGCGGTCCCACTTCGCGCGGTCCTGCTCGGCCAGCGGCACCAGATCGCCGGCCGCGTTCGTGCGGGCCTCCCGGCGCGCGTCGGTCAGCAGCATGAGCGCGAGCAGCCCGGTCACCTCGCCGTCGCCGGGGAGCTGGGCGTGCACGGCGCGGGTCAGCCGGATCGCCTCGCGCGCGAGGTCGGCGCGGTGCAACTCGCTGCCGGACGAGGCGGTGTACCCCTCGTTGAAGATCAGGTAGAGCACGTGCAGGACGACCCGCAGCCGCTCCTCGCGCTCCGCGCCCTCCGGCAGCGCGAACGAGCTGCCCGCGGCCTTGACGCGCTGCTTGGCCCGGCTGATCCGGGCCGCCATCGTGGCCTCCGGCACCAGGAACGCGTGGGCGATCTCGGCGGTGGTCAGGCCGCCGACCGCGCGCAGCGTCAGCGCGGTCTGGGAGGCCGGGGTCAGCGTCGGGTGGCAGCACAGGAACAGCAGGACGAGCGTGTCGTCGGTGTCGGGCACGTCCTCGGGCGGCACGTCGGCGGCCACCGTCGCCGACTCCCGCTCGCGGCGCGCGTGGTCGCTGCGCACCTGGTCGATGAAGCGCCGGGAGGCGACGGTGACCAGCCAGCCGCGCGGGTTGTCCGGCACCCCCTCCCGCGGCCACTGCACGGCCGCGGCGAGCACGGCCTCCTGGACGGCGTCCTCGCACCCCTCGAACTGCCCGTGCCTGCGCAACAGCGTGCCGAGGACCTGCGGCGCCAGCTCGCGCAGCAGGTCCTCGATGGAGCGTGCCCCGGTCATGCCTCCAATTGTCCGTCAGCGAACATCACCTGGCGCACCTCGACGCCCAGCCCCTCGATCCTGGTGTCGGGAATCTGCGCCGCCAGCTCGATCGCCCGCTCCTTGTTCTCGCAGTCGATCAGGTAGAAGCCACCCAGGTACTCCTTCGACTCCAGGAAGGGGCCGTCGGTCACCACCGGCTGGCCGTTGCGCACGGTCACCACGGCGGCCTGCGACGGGTCCACCAGCGCCTGCGTGGTGATCAGTTCACCGGACTCCTTCAGCGCCGCGATGAACGCGCCGTGGCCGTCGCCGATCGCCGCCTTCTCCTCGTCGGTCAGGGCGTCCAGCACGGCCGGGTTGATGTGCATGCTGATCAGGAACTGCATCGTGACTCCTCGTGGCTCGCGGGGCCCAGGCCAGGCCCTTCGACCGGATGGTCGGAGCCGCCGCCGTCGTCTTGACATCCTCTGGGGCGCTCAGCCGCCCGCCTGCGCGGCGCGCCGCAGGAACAGCTCCCGTTCGCGGGCGTTGCGGGTCAGCCCGGCCGCGCGCCGGAACTCGGCCGCCGCCTCGTCGTCGCGGCCGAGCCTGGCCAGCAGGTCGCCGCGGACGGCGGGCAGATGGGCGTAGCCGCGCAGCGCCCGTTCGTCGAGGAGGGCGTCGGCGAGGGCCAGCCCGTGTTCGGGGCCGGCGGCCATGCCGACCGCGACCGCCCGGTTGAGCTCGACGATCGGAGAGGGCGTCAGGTGGGCGAGCAGCCGGTACAGCGCGGCGATCCGGGCCCAGTCGGTGGCCTGCGGGGTGCGGGCGCGGGCGTGGCAGGCGGCGATGGCGGCCTGCAGCCCGTACGGGCCGAGCGTGCCGAGGTCCTCGGCGCGGCGCAGCCCGTCCAGGCCGCGGCGGACGAGCAGCCGGTCCCAGCGGCTGCGGTCCTGGTCAGGGAGCAGGATCGGGGAGCCGTCGGGGGCGGTCCTGGCCGGGATGCGGGACGCCTGGATCTCCATGAGCGCCAGCAGGCCGTGCACCTCGGGTTCGGCCGGCATCAGCCCGGCCAGCACCCGCCCGAGCCGCATCGCCTCCTGGCAGAGCGACGGGCGGATCCAGTCCGTGCCCGCGCTGGCCGCGTACCCCTCGTTGAAGATCAGGTAGATGACCTCCAGGACGGACGCCAGCCGGGCGGGCAGTTCGGCGGGCGGGGGCAGCTCGATGGGGACCTTCCGGTCGGCGAGCGTGCGCTTGGCCCGGGAGACGCGCTGGCCGACGGTGGGCTCTGGGACGAGGAAGGCCCGCGCGATCTCGGCGGTGCTCAGGCCGCCGAGCAACCGGAGGGTGAGCGCGAGCCGTCCCTCGGCCGGGAGCGCCGGGTGGCAGGCGGTGAAGATCAGGCGGAGCAGGTCGTCGCCGATGTGGTCGTCGATGTGGTCGTCGAGTTCGGCTTCCGCCCACTCCTGGCGCAGTTCCAGGTCGTGGCCGAGCTGTTGCAGCTTGCGCTGGTAGGTGTCGCGGCGGCGGAACTGGTCGATGGCGCGGTGCTTGGCGGTCAGCGTCAGCCACGCGCCCGGATTGTCCGGTACGCCGTTACGCGGCCATTCCTCGAGCGCCGCCACCAGGGCGTCCTGGGCCAGTTCCTCCGCCAGCCCGATGTCGTTGACCATCCGGGCCAGCGTGGCGATGACCCGGGCGGACTCGATGCGCCAGACCGCCTCGACCGCCCGGTGTGAATCGGCAACCGTCATGCGTCCTGGATACCGCGTTCAGGCGGGCGGGGCGAAGTCCGCGGGGCCGAACAGTCTGAGCACGTCCGCCTCGCCCGCCCATCCCGGCCACAGGTCGTGGTGCAGCCGGACGAAGCGGGAGGCCCACTCCACGGCCTCCTCCTTGGTCCTGACCTCGTACAGGGCGTAGCTGATCAGCTCTTTGGCCTCGGCGAACGGGCCGTCGCTGACGACCAGCCGGCCGCCCGCGACCTCGACCCGCGCGCCCTCGGAGCTGGGCGCCAGGCCGCTGGTGTCCAGCAGGGCGCCGGACTCGGTGGCCTCCTGGCCGAGCTTGACGATGGCCTCCATGAGGTCGGCAGGGGGCGGGCCGTCGGGCTGGGCGGCGACTCGGAGGGTGACCAGGTAGCGCATGAGTTCAGTGCCTTTCGATGGAGGAGGAGCGGGACAGGTCCAGCGACACTAGCGACAGCCAGCTCCACAGGGCCAGGATGCCCACGATGAACGTCACGTTCGCCCCGGGGACGGCCCCGCCACTGGCGATGCCGGCGAACGCGCCGAGGAAGAGCGTGCCGGTCAGGCGGGAGTACCACGCCCAGCCCGGACGGCCGTCGCGGGCGTGGCGCGAGGCCAGGACGTAGCAGGCCGCGACGGCGCACAGGAAGCCCACGCCGCCGACGGCCATGTGCAGCGTCCCGGACAGGGTCACGACGCCGGGGCCCTGCGGGGTGCCGGCCGGGAAGCCCATGGCGGGGTCGGCCGGGAAGGCGGCGGCGCCGAGCATGGAGGCGCCGAACGTCCCGAGGAGGAGCGGGACCCACCGGGCGCCGCGTCCGGGGGCCAGGGCGTCGCGCAGGCCGGCGGCGGCGGCGATGGTGGCCAGGCCGGTCAGCACGAAGTTGAGCGTCTGGATCCAGCCGAGGTCGCCGTTGGCCAGGAAGCTCCAGGGGTGGCGGGCGAGGTCGAAGCCCTCCCGGGTGAACGCCTGGGCCAGGGCGACGGCCACGTACACGGGGCCGGCCAGGACGCCGGAGCCGAGCAGCAGCCGCCGGCGGGAGATCGGACGGGCGGGGGAGAACGCGAGTTGTGTCATGGTCGGCCGCCTTGCTTGCCGGGGCCGGCCGGTCCGGCCCTCTGACCAGGCGGCGAACGAGCCGGGCGGATTTCGACACGACCCCCGGAACTTTTTCCGGCCTTTTTTCGCGGCTCCGGAACAACCGCGTTCCTGGGGAACGGGCTCACAACCCCTTGACCGGAGTTGTTGAGAGGTCTACATATATATTCACCTCCAACTATCCATTCGCGCACAGAGAGGCCGAATGTGAAGGCATCGATCCCCGTTCTCGCGACAGTGACGGCACTCCTCTTAGGCACCGCGCCCGCGGCCACCGCGCAGGCGGGCCCCCGGCTCTCGGTGCCGGGACAGGCCGGCGGGACCTGCGTGGACACCCCCCTGAAGATCACTTTCCCGGAGCCCGTCTCCCTCGGCTCCACCGGCGCGATCGAGATCCGCCGCGCGGACGGCACGCTCGCCGACCGCATCGAGGCGGCCGAGGCCAGGACCGACCGCAAGAACATCGGCAGCGCCGTCTCCGACACCGGCCTGCCCCACGAGTTCTCCTACGAATCGATCATGGTGGACGGCGACACCGCCACCGTCCACCCCCACCGGCGGCTCGACTACGGCCAGAAGTACTCCGTCACCGTCGAACCCGGCGTCTTCCCCGGCTGGGACGCCGCGAGCTGGCAGTTCACGACCAGGAAGCAGCCGCCGCGCGACCCGCGCCGCCTGACCGTCTCCGCCTCGGGGACCGGGGACTTCTGCACCGTCCAGGGCGCCATCGACGCGGTGCCGATCGGCAACCGGCGGCCGGTCACGATCGACGTCAAGAGCGGCGTCTACACCGAGATCGTGTACGTCCGTGAGGACCGGCCGCACCTGACGATCAAGGGCGCGGGCGCGGGCCGCACCGTGATCCGCTACCCCAACAACGACCTGCGCAACGGCGACAAGGCGCTCGCGAACGGCGGCCCCGCGGACGTGTGCCCGCGCCGCGTGCTGGAGACCTCGGACCTGCACAACTGCTGGCGGCAGACGTTCGGCGTGGACGCCTCCGACTTCCGGCTCAGCGACCTCACCGTGCACAACACGACCCCCGACGGCGGTTCGCAGGCGGAGGCGTTCCGCGGCAACAACGACCGCATCACGCTGGAACGGGTGAACCTCGTCAGCTTCCAGGACACCCTCCGGCTGCAGGGCAAGGGCTTCATCACCGACAGCCGGATCAGCGGGGACACCGACTTCGTGTGGGGCACCGGAACCGTGTTCGTCCAGGACTCGGTGCTGGAGTCGACCGACTCCGGCTACATCTCGCAGAGCCGCAGCGACGCCACGCGGCCGGGCTACGTGTTCGTGCGCACCAGGCTGACCCGCGCGGCCGGGGTGCCGGACGCCTCCGTCGTGCTGGGACGCAGCGCGGTGTGGCGGTTCACGCACAGCCAGGCCGTGTTCATCGACACCAGGATGGACGCCCACATCGCGCCGGTGGGCTGGCAGATCGATCCGAACGACTGCGCGCAGGCGCAGTCGGCCTCGATGTGGGAGTACCGCAGCACCGATCTGGACGGCCGTCCGATCGACACCTCCCAGCGGCTGGCCTGCTCCCGCCAGCTCACGGCCGACGAGGCCGCGCAGTGGAGCGACCCCTCGTTCGTGCTCGGCGGCTGGGACCCGGAGGCTCGCCATGGTTGAGAACCCGCGTGATGCGGACGGAGCCGGTCGCGGCGCGACGGGAGCCAGCCGGCGCCGGATGCTGGGCGGCGTGCTCGGCGGGCTCGGCGCCGCGATGGTCGCGGGGGCGATGCCGGGCCCGGCGGTCGCGGCCGGACTTCCCGAGGCGGCCACCGGGGCGACCACCGGGGCGGCCGGGGCCAAGCGCCCGCCCCGCCCGGTGGCTCCGGTGAACCAGGAGGTGGCGGCCAGGTTCAGCGAGGCGTACAAGACGCTGCCCGCCGCGGTCGCCGGGGTGGACATCGAGCCGCTCATCGGCATCTCCGGGGCCGCGGACATCGCGGCGCGGCGGCAGCGGATGGCCGACTTCATCTGGAAGGGCGCCGGCCTGCCCAAGGGGCTGCCGACGGTCGAGACCGGGGTGAACGTCCCCGACCTCGCCTCGCTCACCGGAGTGGCCGGCATCGACCTGCTGACGGTCCCCCTGAGCTACCGGATCACCGCCAAGGTGTACGACATCAGGCCCCGCAAGGGCTGGAACCGCCGCCTGGCCCTCTACCACAACGGCCACGGCGAGCCGCTCGACACCATGCTCCGCGCCGTCCAGGCACTGCTCGACCGGGGTTACCGCGTGATGGCGTACGCGATGCCCTTCCACCACTGGAACGGCGGGCAGCAGATCGAGGACCCGGCGAACCCGGGCACGATGTTGCCGAGCCCGTCGCACAAGGAGCTGGCGCCGTGGGAGAGCGAGACGTTCTCCACGCTGTCGTTCTTCCTGGAGCCGCTCGTCGTCACGCTCAACCACGCCCAGGCGAGCTACCGCCCGGCGTCGGTCGAGATGCTGGGCCTGTCCGGCGGCGGCTGGACGACCACGGTCTACTCGGCGCTGGACCCGCGGATCAACCACAGCTATCCGGCGGCCGGCTCGCTGCCGTTCTTCCTGCGCGCCGCCTCCCCCAAGCCGAGCCCCACCACCGGCGACTGGGAGCAGACCAGGGCGTCGTTCCCCGGCTTCTACTCCAGCATCACCGCCGGCACCGCCGACGACTACCTGCAGATGTACGTCATGGCCTCGGTGGGCGAGAACCGGGGGCAGGTGCAGATACTCAACCGGTTCGACGACTGCTGTTTCAACGGGGTGAGCCACCGGGTCTACCAGGCCCCGGTGCGCGACCGGGTGGCGCTGCTGGCCGGCGGCCGGCCGGAACGGGGCCGGTGGGACCTGCTGGAGGACGCCACGCACGACGACCACACCATCTCGCCGCACGCCCTTTCCGTGATCCTCTGGGATCTTGACACGGCAAATGTCACAACATAATATCGGAATATAGATACATTACTGAATAAATATTCAAAGCCGGGAGGGCCCGTGGCCGGCAGGACGTTTTCCCATCGGCGCAGAGTGATCGTCAACACCGACGCGAAAAATGAGGCGGACGACCAATTCGCCATCGTGCACGCCCTGCTCTCACCGAGCCTGGATATCCGGGGTCTGGTCGCCGCGCATTTCGGCAACCGGCGCACCCGGTCGAGCCTTGAGGAAAGCCGGGCCGAAATCGACCTGCTGCTGCGGCTGATGAAGCTCGACGGCCAGGTGCCGGTGGCGGACGGCGCGCCGTACGCGCTGCCCGACGCCGGCACCCCGGTCCCCGCGCCCGGCGTCGAACTGATCGTCGAGGAGGCCATGCGCGACGTGGCCGAGCCGCTCTACGTGGCCTTCCTCGGCCCGCTGACCGACATGGCCTCCGCCCTGATGCTCGAACCGCGCATCGCCGAACGCGACGTGACCGTGATCTGGATCGGCGGCGGCGGTTACGACGGGGTCGGCCCCCAGACCGGCCGGCCCGAATTCAACCTGTCCAACGACATCGTGGCGGCCAACATCGTCTTCTCCTCGGCGGTGCAGGTCTGGCAGATCCCCGCGCCGACGTACCGGATGACGGCCGTCGGCTACGCCGAGCTCGACGCCAAGGTGGCGCCGTACGGCGAGATCGGCGAATACCTCGTCCGCCAGCTCGTCGAATGGAACGAAAAGCAGCACCGCGCGTCGATCGAGTTCCGCGTGCTCGGCGACTCCCCCGCCATCGGGCTGGCGCTGCACCCCGAGTGCGGCATCTGGAAGCAGCGGCCCGCGCCGAACTTCCGCTACGACGGCTCGTACGACTTCTCCGCCGCCAACCGGCCGATCCGCGTCTACGACTCGATCGACGCGCGCTTCATCCACGAGGACTTCTTCGCGAAGCTACGTGCCTTCGCGGAACACCACTGACACAAGGAGGGACCAGGAACCATGCTGACGTTCGGCGCCGGGATATGGGCGTTCGGGCAGATCGTCGACAGGTACGCCACCGACGGTTACGGCCCGTCCAGGACGATGACGGAGATGCTGGACCTGGCGGCGGCGGTGGACGGGCTGGAGTGCCTCGACATCAACGTGCCGTTCGCCGAGGGGATCTCCAAGGCGTCGGAGCTGGCGCCGGCGCTGGCCGAGCGCGGCCTGCGGGCCAGGGCGATCACGCCACACCTGTACACCAGGGAGTTCGCCAAGGGGGCGTTCACCAACCCCGACCCCGAGGTGCGCCGCCAAGCGGCCGAGCGGGTGCACGAGGCCGTCGCCGTGGCCAGGGAACTCGGCGCCGGCTACGTGAAGTTCTGGCCCGGCCAGGACGGCTTCGACCTGCCGGGACAGGCCGACTACGCGCGGCTGTGGGAGCTGACGGTCGGCGCGATCCGCGACCTGGCCTCGGCGCACCCCGACGTGCAGTTCGCGATCGAGTACAAGGCCAAGGAACCGCGGGTGCGCATCACGCTCTCCGACGCGGCGCGCACGCTGCTGGCCATCGAGGAGTCCGGGCAGCCGAACGTCGGCATCGTCATGGACTTCGGCCACTCGCTGCTGGCCGGCGAGACGCCCGCCGAGGCGGTGCAGCTCGTGCACCGGCGCGGCCGGCTCGTCTCGGTCGAGCTGAACGACAACTGGCGCGGCTGGGACGACGACCTGCCGGTGGCCTCGGTGCACCTGTTCGAGACCATCGAGTACCTGCTGGCCGTGCGGCGGATCGGGTGGGACGCGCCGGTCCTGCTCGACCAGTTCCCCTTCAGGGAGGACCCCGTGCGGGCGCTGTCGCAGAGCATCGCCACCATCCGCATGCTGGAGCAGGTGTGCGATCGGGTCGACCTCGACGCGCTGCGGGAGGCGCAGGAGCGGCAGGACGCCCTCGCGGCCCAGCAGGTCCTCTGGTCGGCGATCGGGACAGCACGTGCCACGACGTAGCGCGGCGCCGCCCGTGCCGACGAACGGGCCTGCGACCTCGGGCGGTGTCCAGTGACGCTCACCCCGACCGCCCACGAACTGCTCCTGCCCGACCACGACGCCATCGCCGGGTGGCGGCGGCTGCGCGAGCGGCTGGCGCGCGCCGACCGGGACGCCGCCGCCACGGCCCTGGCCACGCTGTCCGGGGAGATCCGGCGTACCGTGATCAGCACGATCACGGCGGCGGGCCTCGGCCACGCGGGCGGCGACCTGTCGGTGACCGACATCCTCACCACCCTGTACGGGGCCGTGCTGCGCGTCGATCCGGCCGACCCCGGCTGGCCCGACCGCGACCGGTTCGTCCTGAGCAAGGGGCACTGCTCGGTCGCCCTCTACACCACGCTCGCCACCTGCGGCTTCTTCTCCGCGGACCGGCTCAGCACCTTCGCGGCCCCGCTGTCGCCGCTCAACGGCCACCCGAGCCGCCGGGCGGTGCCCGGCGTCGAGACCAGCACCGGCCCGCTCGGGCACGGGCTGCCGGTGGGCGTCGGCATCGCGGTCGGCCTGCGGCTGCGCGGCTCGGCGGCCAGGACCGTGGTCGTCCTGGGCGACGGCGAGCTGCAGGAGGGCAGCAACTGGGAGGCCGCCATGACGGCCGGTCACCGGGGGCTCGCGTCGCTGACGGCCGTGATCGACCGCAACGGCCTGCAACAGGGCGCGCGCACCAGCGACACCAACGACCTGGAGCCGCTGGCCGACAAGTGGCGGGCCTTCGGGTGGGAGGCCGTCGAGGTGGACGGCCACGACCACCTGGCGCTGCTGGACGCCGTCACCGCGCCGCACGGCTCGGGCCGGCCGCGCTGCGTGATCGCCAGGACCGTGAAGGGGCGAGGGGTTTCGTTCATGGAGGATCGGGTGGAGTGGCATCACAAGGTGCCGGACGCCGAGCAGGCTCGCACGGCACTCGAGGAACTGCGTTGATCCTCGACGAGACGCACGACTGCAGGGACGCCTTCGCCGAGGAGCTGGTCCGGCTGGCCCGCGCCGACGACCGCATCGTGGCCGTCTGCAACGACTCCGTGGGCTCCAGCAAGCTCGGCTCCTTCGCCGCCGAGTTCCCCGACCGGCTGGTCAACGTGGGCATCGCCGAGCAGGACATGGTCGGCATCGGCGCCGGGCTGGCCAACGCCGGGCTGGTGCCGTTCGTGTGCGGGGCGGCGACGTTCCTGACCGCCCGCGCGCTGGAGCAGATCAAGGCGGACGTGGCCTACAGCCTGGCCAACGTCAAGCTGTGCGGGATGAGCCCCGGGCTCGCCTACGGCGCGCTGGGGCCGACCCACCACTCTACCGAGGACCTGTCGTGGCTGCGGGCCATCGCCGACCTGCCTGTGATCGTGCCCGCCGACCCCGCGCAGACCCGCGCGGCGATCAGGTGGGCGGCGGAGACGGACGGTCCGGTGTTCCTGCGGATCGGCAGGTTCCCCGTGCCGGACGTGTCGCCGCCCGGCGGCCCCGCCTTCACGTACGGGCGGGCGGTGCGGCTGCGCGAGGGCGTGGACGCCACGATCGTCGCGACGGGCACGATGGTGAGCCGCGCGATGCAGGCCGCCGCGCTGCTGGAGGAGCGCGGCGTGCAGGCCAGGGTGGTGAACGTCTCGACCGTCGCCCCGCTCGACCGCGAGGAGATCATGGCGGCGGCCCGGCAGACGGGCGCGGTCGTGACCGCCGAGGAGGCGGTGCCCACCGGCGGGCTCGGGGCGGCGGTGGCGGAGGTCGTGCTGGAGACGCGGCCGGTGCCGATGCGGCTGCTCGGCACCCGCGCGTTCGCGCCGACCGGGGAGACGGGCTTCCTGCTGGAGTACTTCGGGCTCACCGCCGACGGCATCGCCCGGACGGCGTTGGAGGTGCTGGGGCTTGACCACTCATGAACGCGTGAGAGCGCGCGAGGACCCCCTCGTGCTGGGGGTGGACCAGGGCACGAGCGCGACCAAGGCGATCCTGGTGGACGCGGCGGGCGAGATCGTGGCGCGGGCCTCGGTCCCGCTTACCCGGCGGCATCCCGCGCCCGGCCTGGTCGAGCAGGACGGGGAGGAGCTGTGGCGCGGCGTCGTGGAGGCCGTGGCCGGCTGCCTGGCGGCGGTCTCTCCCGGCGGCCCTCACAGCGACCCGGCGGGGCGGATCGCGGCCGTCGGGCTGAGCGTGCAGCGCGAGTCGGTGATCTGCTGGGACCGCGCCACCGGCGCGCCCCTCGGCCCCCTGGTGAGCTGGCAGGACCGGCGCGGCGCCGAGTTGTGCGCCCGGCTGGCCGGGGACGGCGCCGCCGCCCTCGTCCGCCGGACCAGCGGCCTGCCCCTGGACCCGATGTTCTCCGCGGCCAAGGCGGCCTGGCTGCTCGACCACCACGACCCGGCGCGCACCCGCGCCGTCAGGGGCGAGCTGTGCCTGGGGACGGTGGACTCGTGGCTGCTGCACCGGCTCGGCGGCGGGCACGTCGCCGAACTCGGCTGCGCCTCCCGTACCCAGCTCCTCGACGTGCGGCGGCGGGTGTGGAGCCCCGAGCTGCTCGACCTGTTCGGCGTGCCAGAGGAGGCGCTCCCCCGGATCGTGTCCTCGACCGGGCCGCCCGGCGGCCCGGCGGCGGGCCCGCACGCCGACGCGGGCGCGCTGCACCCCTCCCTGTCCGGGGTGCCGGTGACGGCGGTGCTCGGCGACTCGCACGCCGCGCTGTTCGCGCACACGGCGGGGCAGCCGGGCCGGGTCAAGGTCACCTACGGCACGGGCTCGTCGGTGATGGGCCTGGCCGGTCCGGACGCGACGGCCGACGAGGGCGTGTGCCTGACGATCGCCTGGGACGACGGCACGCCCGCGTACGCGCTGGAGGGCAACATCCTGTCCACCGGGGCCACGATCGCCTGGCTGGCCGGGATCCTGGGGACGGAGGCCGGGGAACTGGCGCGGCTCGCGACCTCCGGCCGCCGGGGTAGGCTGCACATCGTGCCCGCGTTCGGCGGCCTCGGCGCGCCGTGGTGGGACGACCGGGCAGAGGCGATCATGACGGGTTTCGGCCTGGACAGCCGGCGGGAGGACATGGCGAGGGCGGCGGTCGACTCGATCGGCCTGCAGGTCGGCGATGTCGTGGCGGCCATGGAGCGCTCGGCCGGTCCGGTCGAGGAGCTGCTGGCCGACGGCGGGCCCACCGCCAACTCCGACCTCATGCAGTGGCAGGCCGACGTGACCGGGCACGTGGTTCGGGTGGCGCGGCGGCCGGAGTCGTCGGCGCTCGGGGCCGTGCACCTGGCCGGGGCGGCATCAGGTGTATGGTCCCGGCGGGAGCTGTCCGGGCTGCCCCGCCACGGCCGGCGTTACACACCCGTCCTGTCGGTGTGCGAACGGCGCCGGGCGCTAGCAGAATGGCACTCGGCAGTGGCCCGGGCTCGCCACCGGACCAGCAGGAGCGGCGGAGCCGAAGCGGAGGCCAGCGATCGTGGGAGCTGACAGTCAGTTCGAGAAGGGCCGCGCGGAGTCCATGAGGTACAGCGGTCGCCGGCTCAGCCAGGAGTCCGAGCGCATGCGGCTGCTCGTCCGGGTCGCCCGCCTCTACCACGAGCACGGCGTGCGCCAGCCGCAGATCGCCGCGCAGTTGCGCATCTCGCAGCCGCGGGTGTCGCGGCTGCTGAAGGAGGCCGCGGAGATCGGCATCGTGCGCACGGTGGTCGTGGTGCCCAGCGGCGTGCACGCGCTGCTGGAGGAGGACCTCGAGCGCAAGTACGGCGTGGAGCAGATCATCGTCGTGGACGCCGCGGGCGAGAACCACGACGTGGTGGCCGCGCTGGGCTCGGCGGGCGCCACCTACCTCGACGCCACGCTGATCGGCGGCGAGCACCTCGGCATCTCGTCGTGGAGCGCGAGCCTGCTGGCCACCGTGGAGGCCATGCAGCGCCGTCCCGTGCGGGTGGCCGAGGAGGTCGTGCAGCTCATCGGCGGCGTCGGCAAGGGCTCCGCGCAGGTGCAGGCCACCCGCCTGGCCGCGCACCTGGCCGACCTGACCGGCGCCGAGCCGGTCTTCCTGCCCGCGCCCGGGCTGGTCGGCTCGGCGGTGGCGCGGCAGGCGCTGTCCGACGACCACGTGGTGCGGCAGGTCGTCGACGCCTGGTCGCGGCTGACCACCGTGCTGGTCGGCATCGGGAGTCTCAACCCGTCGCCGTTGCTGCAGGAGAGCGGCAACGCGATCGGCGAGGAGGAGATGGAGACGCTGCGCGGGCTGGGCGCGGTGGGTGACGTGTGCCTGCGCTTCTTCGACGCCGAAGGACGGCTGGTCGACTCGCCGCTGGAGGATCGCATCCTCGGCATCTCCGCGGACGACCTGCTGCGCGTGCCGCGGCGCATCGCCATCGCCGGCGGCCGGCGCAAGACCGCCGCCATCCGCGCCGCGCTCAGGGGCGGGTGGGTCAACACGCTCATCACCGACGTGGGCGTGGCCGAGGAACTGCTGAAGGACTGACCCCGCCCCCTAGCTGGGGCGATACCGGGGCGATCGGGCCGTCGTGCGCATGCCGCACGGCGGCCTTCGCCGTTCCTGGACGAGACCTGAGAATTTACCGGCCCGTCATCTGGCCGAGAAACCGCTCTTGACAGTCACATCCGTGTCGTTCACGATGTGATGCAATCCACTCCATTCATGGCTGAATAAAAATTCTCACCGATCGACAGCGTGGTCCGGAGTGTGCCGATCCACGGCACAGCCCTGCCTATTCCCGGGGCGGAAAGAGAGCGTTTCGATGACCGAGGCCACTGGCTTCGATCCCCAGCAATCAGAATTCAGCCGCCGCACTTTCGTGCGTACGGCCGCGTTGGCCACGCCCGCCGTGGCCTGGACCGGGCAGGCGGGCGAGGCCGCCGCCGCTTCGGCGCCCACCCCGTCGCCGTCGCCGACTCCGAGCGCACTGGCGAGCGCGGCGGCGAAGAAGATCCCCGCCTTCCCCGGCGCCGAGGGCGCGGCCATGTACACCACCGGAGGCCGGGGCGGCGCCGTCTACGAGGTGACCACCCTGGACGACGACGGCCCCGGCTCGCTGCGGGACGCGGTCGCCAAGTCCGACGGCACGATCGTCTTCCGGGTCGCCGGCAACATCCGGATCAAGGGCGGGCTCGACATCACCGGGTCCAACCTCACGATCGCCGGCCAGACCGCTCCCGGCCACGGCATCACCGTCATCGGCAACGAGACGCAGATCAAGGGCGACAACATCATCCTGCGCCACCTGCGCTTCCGCGGCGGCGACGAGATGGGCACCCCGATCGACACGTTCGGCGCCAGGAACGTGCGGGACGTCATCATCGACCACTGCTCGTTCAGTTGGGGCGTGGACGAGTGCTTCTCCGTCTACGGCAACACCAACGTGACCGTCCAGTGGTGCATCATCTCCGAGGGCCTGACGAACTCGGTGCACGACAAGGGCCGGCACGGCATGGGCGGCCTGTGGGGCGGTGACACCATCACCTACCACCACAACCTGCTGATCCACGAGAACGCCCGCAACCCGCGCTTCAGCTTCACCGAGGGCATGGCCCTCGTGGTGGACCACCGCAACAACGTGATCTACAACCACGGCATCACCTCCTGCTACGGCGGCGAGTGGTCCAACGGCATCAACATGGTCGGCAACTACTACAAGCCGGGCCCCAACACGCTGGCGAAGATCGCCAGGGAGATCGTGGCCCCCGGCCGGTTCGGCCAGTGGCACGTCAGCGGCAACGAGATCGAGGGCCACGCCGACGTCACCGCCGACAACACGCTCGGCATCACCTACCCGACCGGCGGCATCACGCTGCTGCCGAACGCGGTGGAGTTCCAGAACGGCATCACCGAGCAGACCCCGCAGCAGGCGTACGCGTCGGTCCTGGAGCAGGCCGGGGCGACCCTGCCGAGGCGGGACGCCATCGACGCCCGCCTGGTCACCGAGGCGCGCACCGGCACGGGCCGGCACATCAACTCGCAGAAGGACGTGGGCGGCTTCCTGCCCTTACCGACCGAGGTGCCCGCGCCGGCCGACAGCGACAACGACGGCATCCCGGACGAGTGGGAGAGCGCGCAGGGGCTGGACCCGAACAACGCCGACGACGCCAAGGCGGTGGGCGGCGACGGGTACACGAACCTGGAGCGCTACCTGAACTCGATCCAGCGGGCCGGGGCGCGCAACCCGGAGGTGACGATCACCTCCCCCAAGATCGACCAGGTGTTCGCGGCGGCCAAGGACAAGCAGCCCGTCACGGTCACGGCCGACGCCAAGGCCCTCGACGGGGCGAGCATCGCCAACGTCGAGTTCTTCCACGGCGCGGAGAAGATCGGCGAGGCGGCGGCCCCGCCGTACCAGGCGACCTGGACGGGCGTGACCGACGGCACCTACTTCCTGACCGCCAGGGCCACCGACAGCACGGGCTCGGCCACCACCTCCTCCCTCGTGCCGATCCACGTCAACCGCACCAGGACGCACACGGGCTGGCAGGTCCGGGACATCGGCGAGGTGCCGATCCCGGGCAACACGGCGCTCAAGGACGGCGTGTTCACGATCAAGGGCTCCGGCAAGATCGCGGGCTGGAACGACTCCTTCCACTTCGCCTACCAGGCGGTCGGGTTCAGCAAGCGCGGCGAGGTCCTCGAGATCACCGCCCGGCTGGACGACGTGAGCAAGAACCACATCGACGCCGTGGCCGGGATCATGGTGCGGCAGGACCTGGAGCCCAACTCGCCGTTCATGATGGCCGGCATCGGCTACTCGGCCAGCAACGAGGACGGCTCCCACAAGCGCTCCAAGGCGATCAGGGTCGCCTCCCACGGCAAGGCGGCGAGCGTCGGCGTCTTCCCGGCGGCCAGTGACGATCCGCTCGGGTCGAAGCCGTACTGGCTGCGCCTGGTCTGCCGGAGCCTGCCGACCGGCGGGGACACCGAGTTCGAGGCATTCCTGTCATCCAACTCGCTCAACTGGGACCGCATCGGTTACGAGCGCATCGTCATGCGGACCGGACGGTTCTACGTCGGCCTGGCCGTGGACGGCAACCAAGAGGCGAACGGCGTGCACATCTACACCACGGCGACCTTCAGCCAGGTCAAGGTCAATCGTTAGACCCGGAACGGAGCACCACCCATGACAGAGCAAGCGTTCACAAGGAGGAACCTGCTCCGCGGCGGGGGCCTGCTGATGCTGGCCACGGCCAGTGGCTGCAGCTTCTTCGACACCAGCCCGAACTCGGGCGCGGGCGGCACCGCCCAGGTCGCCGACGTGTCCGCCAAGGAGGCGCCGGCGCTGGCGGAGCTGGTCAAGGCCGGCAAGCTGCCGCCGCTGGAGCAGCGCCTGCCGAAGAACCCGCTGGTCATCACCCCGCTGAAGGAGGCGGGCAGGTTCGGCGGCACCTGGAACTCGGCCATGGTCGGCGAGGACGACATCGACTGGCTGTACTACACGCTCGGCTACGAGCCCCTCGTCCGGCTCAAGCCCGGCACCAACGGCCAGAAGGGCCCGGACGACATCATCCCGAACGTGGCCGAGTTCGAGGTCAAGGACGGCGGCCGGGAATACGTCTTCCGCCTGCGCGAGGGCCTGAAGTGGTCCGACGGCGAGCCCTGCACGGCCGACGACATGATCTTCGCCTTCGAGGACGTGACCACCTACCACGACCTGCACACGACCGGCGTCTACGACCTGTTCATGGAGAACGGCAGCACCGACGAGCTGGCCAAGGTCGAGAAGGTGGACGAGCGGACCGTGCGCTACGTCTATAAGGAGCCGAAGGCGGGCCTGCTGTTCCAGATCGCGGTCTCCACCTTCGAGCGGGGCGGGGCCAGCGGGCTGCTGCTGCCCAAGCACTACCTCAAGCAGTTCCACAAGAAGTACAACCCGGACGCCGACAAGCTCGCCAAGGAGCAGCAGCTGGAGGACTGGACCCAGCTCTTCATGAACAAGAACGACGTCCCGCACAACCCGGACATCCCCACGCTGCACCCGTGGAAGATCTCCAACGCGCTGGGCAGCGGCACCGCCGTGGTGGCCGAGCGGAACCCGTACTACTGGAAGGTCGACCAGCAGGGGCGTCAGCTCCCCTACATCGACCGGTTCAGGTCGGAGGTGCTCGGCGAGGTCGAGGTCGAGCTGCTGAAGATCATGAACGGCGAGATCCACATGCAGACCCGCAACTTCAACACGCCGGAGAACAAGCCGCTGGTCGCCCAGAACTCGCAGAAGGGCAAGTACCGGATCTTCGACATCCCGAGCCGGCTCAGCAACACGATGATCATCCAGTTCAACCAGACGATCGGCGACGACGACCTGGAAGAGCTGTTCAGGAAGAAGGACTTCCGGATCGGGCTGTCGTACGCGATCAACCGCAAGGAGATCATCGACGGCGTGTACGCGGGCCAGGGCGAGCCGTGGCAGGCCGCGCCCTCCAAGGCCAACGCCCTCTACGACGCGGACTTCGCCAAGCAGCACACCGAGTACGACGTCGCCAAGGCCAACGAGTACCTCGACAAGGCCGGGCTGACGAAGAAGGACGCCGACGGCAAGCGGCTCGGCCCCGACGGCAAGCCGCTGACCGTCACCATCATGGCCACCACCGACTTCCCGCACCACGTGCAGGCGCTGGAGTTCGTCAAGAAGCACTGGGACGCGGTCGGCGTCGGGCTCCGGGTGGACCCGGTCGCGGCCACGCTCTACACCGAGCGGTCGATGGGCAACAACCCGCAGGCGTCCACGTACACGTGCAGCGACTTCGACCTGATCACCGGCACCGGCGGCGACCACTACTACGTGCCGAGCAACTCCGGCAGCGCCCGATACGCCATCCGCTGGGCCCAGTGGTACGGCAGCAAGGGCAAGACCGGCGACGAGCCGCCGGCCGAGGTGCGCGAGCAACTCGACGCGTTCACCGCCATGCGCAACGAGCCGGACTTCACCAAGGCGCTGGAGCACGCCAAGGAGGTCGTGCGCATCGCGAAGGAGCAGTTCTACGCGATCGGGATCAGCTCGTACCCGAACGAGTACGGCATCGTCGCCAACACGGTCAAGAACGTGCCCGACTCCATGGCCAGCGCACAGGTGACTCCCGGGCCGACCATGCCCGAGCAGTACTCCTTCTGAGAGGCCGACGTGCTGGGTTATTTCGGCCGCCGCCTGGTCTACGTGGTGGTGACGTTGTGGGCGATCTCGATCGTCACCTTCGTCATCATCAACCTGCCACCGGGCGACTACGTCTCGACGGTGATCGCGAACGCGCAGGCGGGCGGCGTCAGCCTCACGCCCGCGGAGATCACCAACCTCAGGTTGCGGTACGGCCTGGACGATCCGATCTTCGTCCAGTACTGGCGGTGGATCTCCGCCATCGTCCTGCACGGCGACTTCGGTCAATCGTTTGCCTGGAACCAGCCGGTCTCCACGCTGATCGGTGAACGGGTCCTGCTCTCGGCGATCCTGTCACTCAGCTCACTGCTCATGGTCTGGGCGATCGCGTTCCCCATCGGGATCTACAGCGCGGTCAAGCAGTACTCCTGGGGCGACTACGGCTTCTCCTTCCTCGGCTTCATCGGGATGGCGATCCCCGAGTTCATGCTGGCGCTGATCCTCATGTACATCGGGTTCCGCTACTTCGGGGCGAGCGTGGGAGGGCTGTTCTCACCGGAGTTCCAGGACGCGGCCTGGAACCTGGGCAAGGTCCTGGACCTGGCCGGACACCTGTGGGTGCCCATCGTGGTCATCGGGGTCTCGGGCACCGCCGGCATGATCCGGGTGACCAGGGCGAACCTGCTCGACGAGCTCTACCGGCCCTACGTGCACACGGCCAGGGCCAAGGGGCTGCCGGAGTGGAAGCTGGTGCTGAAGTATCCGGTGCGGATGTCGCTCAGCCCGTTCTTCAGCACCGTGGGCTGGCTGCTGCCGGGACTGATCGGCGGGGAGACCATCGTCTCGGTCGTCATGAGCCTGCCGACGGGCGGCCCGCTGCTGCTCAGCGGCGTCATGAACCAGGACATGTACCTGGTCGGCAGCTTCATCATGATCCTCAGCGTGCTCACCGTGCTCGGCACCGTGGTGAGCGACCTCGCGCTGGCGTGGTGGGATCCGCGAATTCGCAAACGGTACAAGAGAGAGTAGCGCCACATGTTTCTCAGGCGACCCGCGACAAGGGAAGTAGGGACGCTGCCGCAATGGCGGCTGATGTGGCGGCAGTTCCGCCGGCACCGGCTGGCGATGGCCGGTGCGGCGATCCTGATCCCGGTGTACTTCGTGGCGATCTTCGCGGAGTTCTTCGCGCCGATGTCCAGCTCCACGGCGAACACCTCGATGACGTACGCGCCGCCGCAGGTGGTGCAGTTCTCCGGCGAGCACGGCCTGCACGTGAACGGGTACACGACCGAGCGCGACCCGAACACCTACGAACAGCGCTACACCGAGGACCCGACCCAGGTCATCAAGGTGGGGCTGTTCGTGCACGGCGACGAGTACAAGCTGCTCGGCGTGATCCCGTCGGACATCCACCTGATCGGCCCCGTGGTCAAGGGCGAGCCGTTCTTCCTGCTCGGCTCCGACCAGAACGGCCGTGACCTGCTGTCCAGGCTCATCCACGGCGCCCGGGTGTCGTTGTCGATCGGGCTGGTCGGCGTCCTGGCCAGCTTCCTGCTGGGCATGCTGATCGGCGGTGTCTCGGGGTACTTCGGGGGCGGCGTCGACAACGTCGTCCAGCGGATCATCGAGTTCCTGATGGCGATCCCCACGCTGCCCCTGTGGATGGCGCTGTCGGCCACGCTGCCCACCGACTGGGGGCCGCTGACCCGATATTTCGCCATCACCGTGCTCCTGTCGCTGATCGGGTGGACGGGCCTGGCCCGGGACGTGCGCGGACGCTTCCTGTCGCTGCGCGAGGAGGACTTCGTCACCGCCGCCCGCCTCGACGGCGTGGGCCGGTTGTCGATCATCTTCCGGCACATGATCCCGTCGTTCGCCAGCCACATCATCGCCTCGCTGTCGCTGGCCATCCCGGCCATGATCCTCGGCGAGACCAGCCTGAGCTTCCTCGGCCTGGGCCTGCAGGCCCCCGCCGTGAGCTGGGGCGTGCTGCTCGAAGGCGCGCAGAACGTGCGCGTCGTGGCGAACGCGCCGTGGCTGCTCGCGCCCGGCGTCGCCGTGGTGATCGTCGTGGTCGCCATGAACTTCTTCGGGGACGGGCTGCGCGACGCCGCCGACCCGTACGGATCGGCGAGCCGCTCCCGGCGCAGGAAGTCCTTCTGGCGTGGCCGCGCGGCGCGGCGCGCGAGCGCGACCATCAACACCGCGACGGGGAGGTGAGCAGGCGTGCCCGCGGACGACGTACTGCTTGAGATCGAGGACCTGCGCACGCACTTCCTCATGGACGACGGCGTCGTGTGCGCCGTGGACGGTGTGGACCTGCGGGTGCGCAAGGGCGAGACGCTGGCCATCGTCGGCGAGTCCGGCTGCGGCAAGAGCGTCATGGCCCGCTCGATCCTGCGCCTGGTGGACCCGCCGGGCCAGATCGAGGGCGGGACGATCACCCTGCACCGCGACAGCGGCCCCGTCGAACTGGTCGGCGCCGACACCAAGCTGCTGCGCCAGATCAGGTGGAACGACATCGCGATGGTCTTCCAGGAGCCGATGGCCTCGCTGAGCCTCGTGCACACCATCGGCAGCCAGATCGTCGAGGCGGTGCGGCTGCACGAGAACATCGGCAAGGCCGCCGCCCGCAAGCGCGCGATCGAGATGCTCGACCGGGTCGGCATCCCGATGCCGGCCCGAAGGGTGGACGCCTACCCGTTCGAGCTGAGCGGCGGCATGCGGCAGCGGGCCATGATCGCGATGGCGCTGGCCTGCAAGCCCAGCCTGCTGATCGCCGACGAGCCCACGACCGCGCTGGACGTCACCACGCAGGCGCAGATCCTGGAACTGCTGCGCGACCTCCAGGACGAGTTCGGCATGGCCATCATGCTGATCACGCACGACCTCGGGGTGGCCGCGCAGGTCGCCGACAGCATGGCGGTCATGTACCTGGGGCGGGTGGTCGAGTACGGCTCCGCCGAGCAGGTGCTCGCCACGCCCCGCCACCCCTACGCGCAGGCGCTGCTGCGCTCGATGCCCCGGCTGGGCCGGGCCAGGCAGCGGCGGCTGACCGCGATCAAGGGCATGGTGCCGCCCCCGTACGCGCGGCCCGACGGGTGCTTCTTCCACCCGCGCTGCGAGCACGTGGTGGAGGGGCGGTGCGACCGGGTCTCGCCGCGGCTGCTCCAGGTGGCCGACCGCCAGGTCTCCTGCCTGCTGTACGAGGAGGACAAGTGAGCGAGCCGTTGCTCAAGCTCGAAGGGCTGACCAAGCACTTCCCCGTCCGCAGCGGCCTGCTGGGCCGCCAGATCGGCGCGGTGAAGGCGGTGGACGAGGTCGATCTGGACATCGCGGCGGGCCGGACGCTCGGTCTGGTCGGCGAGTCCGGCTGCGGCAAGACGACGCTCGGCCGGTGCATCGTGCGGGCGCACGACCCGACCGGCGGGCGCCTGCTCTACTGGCGGCCCGACGGCTCGTCCATCGACGTGGCGAGGCTGAAGGAGAAGGAGCTCAAGTCGTACCGGGCCGAGGTGCGGATGATCTTCCAGGACCCGCACTCGTCGCTCAACCCGCGCAAGACGCTGCGCGAGATCATCGGCGAGCCGATGCGGGTGCACGCCTACGGCTCCGCCGACGAGATCGACCAGCGCGTCGGCGACCTGCTCGAACGGGTCGGCCTGCGCCCCGAGTACGCCAACCGCTACCCCCACGCCTTCAGCGGCGGCCAGCGGCAGCGGGTCGGCATCGCGCGGGCGCTGGCCCTGTCGCCCCGGCTCGTCGTCGCCGACGAGGCGGTCAGCGCGCTGGACGTGTCGGTGCGCGCCCAGATCCTCAACCTGCTGATGGACCTTCAGGAGGAGTCCGACCTCGGGTTCCTGTTCGTCAGCCACGACCTGGGCATCATCGAGCACGTCGCCGACGAGGTCGCGGTCATGTACCTCGGCCGGGTGGTCGAGCAGGGCCCGACCGAGGAGCTGTACACGCGGCCCACGCACCCCTACACCGAGGCGCTGCTGTCGGCCGTGCCCGACCCGGACCCGGCCGCCAAGCGGCACCGCGAGCGGATCAAGCTGCTCGGCGACATCGCCGACCCGGCGCACGTGCCGCCGGGCTGCCCGTTCCATCCGCGCTGCGTGTACGCCAAGGACACCTGCCGCACCGAACGCCCGCCGCTGCGCGAGGTCCAGGGACGGCGCGTGGCCTGCCACTTCGCCGAGGAACTGGACCTGCGCGGCGTACCCGACCCCGACGTACGAGAGGACCCGGTGGTCAAGGCATGACCGACTCCCAGACCGACAGCACGGTGCGACCGAGCGACCCCCGCTTCGACGGGATCGTCCGGCCCTCGGCCGTGCTGCCAGGCGCCCGCGAGGCGCTGCTGCCCGCCCCGCACGGCCCCGACAACCACGCGGCCAACCTGCTGCGCACGCGCGGCGGCGAGTTGCTGTGCACCTGGTTCAGCGGCCCGGAGGAGGGCAACCCCGGCACGAACGTGGTGGTCTCCCGCCTGTCCGGCGACCGCTGGGAGGAGCCCCTGCTCGTCGCCGCCGACCCGCAGCGCAGCGAGCAGAACCCGGTGCTCTTCGAGGGCGGCGACGGGCTGGTCTGGCTGCTGAACACCTCCAGCGAGCCGTACGACCAGACGACCGCCCACGTGGTGGCCCGCACCTCGCCGGACGCGGGCCGCACGTGGAGCGCGCCGCGCGTGCTGCTCTCCGAGCCGGGCGTCTTCGTCCGGCATCCCCCGGTCGTCCTGGACGACGGCACGTGGGTGCTGCCCGCCTACCACTGCGCCGCCTCCGGCGACCGCAGCGTGGTCGAGGTCAGCGCCGACGAGGGGCGCACCTGGACCGAGCACCAGGTCCCCGGCAGCGCCGACCTGGTGCAGATGACGATCGCGCGGCGGCCGGACGGCCGGCTGCTGGCGCTGTTCCGCGACCGGCGGGCGGGGCGGGTCTACGCCTCCACCTCCTCCGGCGGCCGTGACTGGTCCGTCCCCGAGCGGACCGACCTGCCCAACAACGACTCCTCCGTCCAGCTCACGAGGCTCGGCGACGGACGGCTCGCGCTCGTCTACAACGACGCCAGCCTGGAGCGCGACCAGTTCAGGTGGGTGACCAAGAACGGGCAGCGGCGCAAGAAGGCGCTGCGCACCCCCTTGGTCGTCGCCGTCTCCGAGGACGGCGGCGCGAACTGGCCGCACCGGCGCGTATTGCAGGACTCCGACTCCGAATATTGGCAGAACGAACTCGGATATTCCTATCCGAGCGTCGTCGACGGCGGGGAAGGACGGCTGGACGTCGCCTTCTCCTATCTGAGGAAGAGCATCAAGCATCTGCAGATTGGCGCACAATGAAAATTCGGCAGAGCCTTTTATACGGCGCTCTGGCGGTCGCCGTCGCCGTGCCCTCCTACGTGACGGGCGCGGGCGACGACGGCGACGTGAAGGTGGCGCCCACCGGCGCGTACGCCTGCCGCCAGGACGTGGCGGCCCCTGACCCGGACGTGCCCAAGGTGCACGCCGCCGCGATCACCCAGGCGCCGCAGGGCGATCTCCTGACCGTCTACTACGGCGGCACCTCGGAGGGCGCCGCGAACCAGGCGCTCTACCTGTCGCGCCTGGAGGCCGGCAAGAAGACCTGGTCGAAGCCGGAGGTGGTGTTCGACGAGGCGGGCAAGGCCGACGGCAACCCGGTGCTGTGGTCCGACGGCAAGCGGGTCTACCTGTTCTTCGTGACGATCGAGGGGCACGGCTGGGAGCAGGCGTCGATCCGCCTGATCACCTCCGACGACGGCGGGCGCACCTGGGGCGACCCGTCCGTCATCCGCGAGGAGTGGGGGTGGATGACCGGCACCAACCCGATCCGCATGTCGAACGGCGAGGTGCTGCTGCCCATCTACGACGAGAGCAACTCCAGTTCCGGCTTCTACGTCTTCAGCCAGGACATGAGCACGTGGAAGGCGTACCCGGAGGACACCGGGGCGTGGATCCGCACGCCGAAGGGCTCGATCCAGCCGACGGTCGCCGAGGTGGAGCCGGGGCGGCTGGTCGCCTACCTGAGGACCGGCGACGGCGCGATCTACCGCAGCGAGTCCACGGACTTCGCCCGCACCTGGAGCACGCCGGCGGCCGAGCCCATCGGCAACCCGAACTCGCGCGTCGCGGCGCAGCAACTCGCCAACGGCAAGCTGGTGCTGGCCTACAACCCCTGGGTGGAGCACCGCTCCCCCATGCGGCTCTCCCTCTCGCCCGACAAGGGGCGCACGTGGGAGAACACGGTGGACGTCGAGGCGCAGTCGGGCCCGCAGTTCACCTATCCGGTGCTCACGCAGAGCTCCGACGGATTCATCCACATGGTCTATTCCTACAACCGCAACAACATTCGGCACGTCGTCTTCAACGAGGAATTCCTGCGTAATGCGGTGGGCCTGCTCTCCAATTGGCCCGAGCACACGATCACCGAGTTCAAGAACGACGTCCGGCGGAATGTCGTGCGTCAGTGCAGCTACACCCCCGTGAAATAGCCTGGCTAAGGAGAAGACCGAATGAACAAGGTTCGTGGCATCGCGCTGCTCGCGCTCGCCCTGTCCGTGACCGCCGTCCCGGCCAACGCCTCGGCGGCCGCCTGTACGAACGTGTCGAACAAGTACAACCTGCCGTTCAGCGTCTGCGACGACGAGTTGTTCATCTTCGCCGCCAACTACAAGCCCTTCGAGGCGACCGTCGAGAACGAGCAGGCCGCCGCGACCAGGGTGTTCGACGAGCTCATCGGCAACAAGCTGCGCGCGGAGTTCCCCGACGTCAAGATCAAGTACGCGACGTGGGACTACCCCATCCGCTACGAGGACCTCAAGGCCGCCGGGGTCACCCCGGACATCATCATCGAGGACCCGAAGAACCGCATCGACCGTGACCTCGAACCGCTGGGCTGGGTCGGTGACCTCACGGCCGACCTCGAGAAGGCCGGCATCGACCTGAGCACGCTCAACAAGGCGTCGGTCGAGCTGACCAAGTCGCGCTCCGACGGCGGGATCTACGGCGTGCCGCTGTTCATCGACGAGCACGTGCTGCTCTACAACAAGAAGATCTTCGACAAGTTCCGCGTGGCGCACCCCAAGCTCGGGATGACCTACGACGAGGCGTTCAAGAAGGCCAAGCAGCTCACCAGGGACGACGGCCTCGATCACTACAAGGGCTACATGCAGCACCCCGACCAGTACCTGGACTTCAACCAGGCCGGTCTCTACCCGTTCCTGCCGACCACGAGCGAGGAGCCCGCGCCCGAGGACGTCAAGGTCGACATCAGCAGCCCCGAGTGGAAGACGTACGTCGACAACCTGTACCGCTTCCTGGAGATCCCGCGCAACGAGTTCACCACCGTCACCGACTTCTTCAAGGGTGACATGAGCCAGCCGGGCCACCTGGCCATGGCGGTGGACACGCTGTCGCGGCTGAACATGTACGCAGGCAGCGAGCTGTTCATCGAGGACGGGGACGAGGCCGCCTTCGCGGAGCAGGCCAAGAGCGTCGAGATCGGCGTCAGCTCGATCCCGCAGCTCACGAAGGGCGCCGAGACGACCTACCAGCCGAACACGCGGGCCGCGTTCATCCCGCCGTCCTCGCCCAAGAAGGACCAGGCGCTGCAGGTCGTGAAGTGGCTGGTCTCCGAGGAGGGCCAGACCGAGCTGTCCAGCCACGGCCTCAAGGCGGTCCTGCAGACCGACGCCGTCGTGCAGAGCTTCGGCAAGGCCATCCCCGAGCTGGCCAAGATCGACACCTCGGCCGTCTACTGGGGCGAGAACGCCGCGATCTCCAACTACCAGAACACCGAGTACTGGGACCTGCCGCTGTGGTCGGTCTACCGCCAGCACATCCTGCGTGACGGCGGGACGCCCGAGCAGGCGCTGGCCCTCTCCCAGCAGCAGGACATCCCCAACTACATCAAGGCGCAGGCCGCCGCAGGGAAGGATTGGTAACCATCACCCCCGACGTGGAACGCTGGGGCGTCCACGAGATCGAGCTGACCGGGCCGTCCGACGGCAACCCTTTCGCTGACGTTCGTCTGTCGGCCCGGTTCCAGTTCCGCAATCGCATCGTCGAGGCCGAGGGCTTCTACGACGGCGACGGCGTCTACCGCGTCCGGTTCATGCCGGACGCGGTGGGTCCGTGGAGCTACACCACCGTGAGCAATGTGACCGAGCTGGACGGGCACGCGGGCGCCTTCGAGGTGACCCCCGCCGCCGAGGGCAACCATGGCCCCGTGCGCGCCTCCGGCACCGACTTCGAGTACGCGGACGGCACGCCATACCTGCCGTTCGGGACGACCGCGTACCACTGGACGCACGACATGAACGACGAACGCGAGCGGCAGACGCTGGCCACGCTCGCCGCCTCCCCGTTCAACAAGCTGCGCATGTGCGTGCTGCCGACCGGGCAGATGGCGCCGCCCGAGGTGCCGTTCGCCGGCGAGGACCCCGACGGGCTGGACAAGACCCGGTTCAACCCGGTCTTCTTCCGCCACCTGGAGGCGCGCGTCCGGGACCTGCTCGACCTCGGCATCGAGGCCGACGTGATCCTCTTCCACCCCTACGACGGGGGCGTGCGCGGCATCCAGGACATGGGGCGCGAGACCGACCACGCCTTCCTGCGTCATGTGATCGCCCGCCTGGCCGCCTACCGGAACGTGTGGTGGTCGGCCGCCAACGAGTACGACTTCAACAGGTCCAAGACGGTCGAGGACTGGGACGACATCCTGCGCACGATCGTCAGGCTGGACCCGTACGAGCACCTGCGCTCGATCCACAACGGCACCCGCATGTACGAGCACGCCACCCTCTACGACAACACCAAGCCGTGGGTGACCCACCAGAGCATCCAGCACTGGGACTCCACCCCGACCGACGAGTGGCTGCGCGTGTGCCCCAAGCCGGTCGTGATCGACGAGATCTCCTACGAGGGCAACATCGGCAAGCGCTGGGGCAACGTCACCGGCGAGGAGCTGATGGACCGGTTCTGGGAGTGCATGGCGCGCGGCGGTTACGCAGGCCACGGCGAGTCGCTGGCCGGTTTCCAGGAGCGGGCGTGGATCGGCAACGGCGGCGGCCTGCACGGCGAGAGCCCGGAGAGGATCGCCTTCCTGCGCCAGGTCATGGAGGCGCGCCGGGACGGCGTGCTGCTGCGCTACCTGGGCCGGCGCCAGCAGGCGCAGGTCACGGTCGAGCTGCCGGACGACGGCGCCGGCTACACGGTCGAGCTGATCGACACCTGGAACATGACGGTCACCCCGGTGGACGGCCTGCACCGGGAGCAGGCGCGGGTGGTGCTGCCGCGCCGGCCGTACCTGGCGCTGCGGATGACGAGGGTTTCAGCATGATTCTCCATGGGATGGCGACGACCGCGCTCGCCTGGCACCTGCAAGGCGACAAGCGGCGCGCGCGCACGCTCGCCACGCTCGAGTCCGCGCCCTTCGACCGGGTGCGGATGGCCGCGCTGGCCGGCCGGTGCACGCTCGACTCGCTGGAGGAGCGGGTGGCGGAGCTGGCCGCGATCGGCGTGACCGCCGAACTGGTGCTGCTGCACCCGGACGACGGCATCGCCGACGTGGCGGCGGCGGCCCGCTGCCTGCGCGAGGTGGTCCCGCGCCTGGCGGCGCACCCGAACGTGTGGTGGTCGCTGTCGTCGGACCCGGCGCGCTTCCCCGGCGTCTCCGAGCACGACTGGGTGCGCCTGGCCGACCTGGTGGCCGAGGAGGACCCGGGCCACCACCCGCTGTCGATCACCGTCGAGGCCGGCTCGCCGCTGCTGTGGCGGCGCGGCTTCACCCACGGCAGCGTGACCGCGCGCAGCCCGCGCGACGCCTGGGTCCAGACGCGCGACCATCACAAGCCGGTGCTCATGGACATGTGCGGCTACGAGGGCGACTCGCCCGACCCGTGGCTGAGCCTGACCCCCCAGGAGGTGGTGGCCCAGGCGTGGGACGGGGCCGTGCGGCGGCGGTGCGTGACGCACGGCGAGTCGTACGCGGACGAGGAGGGGCTGACCTGGTCGGAGAGCGGCGGCAGCCTGGTCGGCGACGCGGTGGCCCGGCTGCGGCTGCTGCGGCAGGTGCTCGGGGCGATCCCGGACGAGGCGGTCCACGTCGATCGCGACGCGCCGATGCTGGAGCTGCCCGGCGAGTTCTACCTGGAGTTCTGCGGGGAGCACCGGTTCCCGGAGCGCTCGTACGACGTGCCGCCGGGGCGCTACGAGGTCGAGGTGATCGACACCTGGGAGATGACGGTGACGCCGCACGGGGTCCAGGAGGGCCCGACCGTGACGGTGCCGCTGCCCGGAACGGTCGCCCAGGCCATCCGGCTGCGGCGGGTGCCATGACGCCGGTGCGCGAGTCGCCGGGCCGGCCCGCTGATCAGCGGGCCGCTTCCGGGGGCGGGCCGGGTGTGCTCGCCCGCGTCGCCGAGCCCGGCGGGAAGGTCGTCGAGGTGGTGGCGGGGCCGGACGGGCCGGAGCTGCGGCTGTCCCACCGCGACGCGGACGGGCCGCACCTCAGCGCGCCCGTGCGCGGCCTGCTCACCGCGTCGGCGGGCCGTCCGTGGCGGCTGCGTCCCGCCGAGCCGGAGGCCGTCCGCCGCTGCCCGCCCCCCGCGTCCGGGAACGTTCCGGACGCGGGGGCCCACCCCGCGTCCGGGAACGCTTCGCCCGTGCCCGGGAACGTTCTGCCGGCGTCCGAGAGCGTTCCGGACGCGGGCGGGAGCGTGGTGGTGACGGCGCGGGCGGACGGAGGGCTGAGCGCGGCCCTGGAGCTGGCCTTCACCCCCGACGGCCTGCTCACCCTCACCACCACCTGGCGCAACGACTCCGGCGGCCCGCTCACCGACGTGGCCGCCGGCCTCCTGCTCCCCCTCCCGGTCCAGGACGCGAACGTCACGATGCCGGGCGTGCTCTACAACGACAACCCGTCCTCCGACCCGGCCCGTCCCGTCCCCCACATCGGGTACGTCTGCGAGGAGCACCGCCTGCCCGTCCCGGCGGTGAACGCCGCCTGGGACGGCCGCTACGTCAGCCTGTTCGCCCACCCGAAGGCCGTGCGCGACCGGGACGGCGGCGTCGCCTACGGCTCGCTCGGCGTCGTCAGGTCCCCGGGCCTGACCGTGGCCGCCATGACCGGCGTCATCATGTTCGACGGCGACCCGGACGTCTGCTACGTCAGCAAGGCCAAGACCGAGCGGCGCCCGGTCGGCTACCGGGACCTGGCCGCAGGGGAGACGATCAGCACCCGTCACACCCTCGACTGGGGCCGGGTGGAGCCGCGCGGCCTCGGCTTCAGGACGCTCCTGCGCACCGACCTCTACCGCGACGAGCCCGCCGCCGCCCCCCTGACGGCGGACGAGATCGTCCGGCTCAAGACCACCGCCATGGACGCGCGCTGGACGGGCGACGGCTACCACGCCTACGAGGGCACCCGCCACGGCCGCCCCCGCTCGTACCTGTACGGCTGGACCGGCCAGTGCATGAAGCTGGCCCGCTGCGACGCCCTGCTCGGCATCGGGCAGGACGAGCCGGAGCGGATCGAGCGGGCCCGCCGCGCCGCCGACTTCTACGTCGAGGGCAGCGCCACGCCCGTGCGCGGCCTGCGGCACGGCCGGTACCTGGTCGACGAGGGCAGATGGGAGATGTTCCGCAAGGGCGCGGAACCGGGCTGGGGCGAGTTCGTCTCCAGCCGGGCCCACGGCGAGACGATCGCCGACCTGGCCGCGCTGACCCTCCAGTTCCGGGACGCCGGCCTGGAGACGCCGCCCGAGTGGCAGGAGGCGGTGCAGGACGCCGCCGCGATCTTCTGGCACGCCCGGCTGCCCGAGGGCGTCGTCCCGGTCGGCTGGACCCCGATGGGGGCGCCGGTCTCGCCGATGGTCGGCGCGGCGGGCATCGCCTGCGTGCAGGCCATGCTCGGCGCGTACCGGCTGAGCGGCGAACGGGTGTGGCTGCTGCGGGCCGAGGAGGTGCTCGGCCACTACCACCGGCTGCACGCGGCCACGTTCGAGCGGCCGTTCGCGCACGCCACGCTGGACGCCTCCGGCGAGGACAAGGAGGCCGGGATGTACTTCTTCCTGGCCGCCCACGAGATGTTCCGGCTGACCGGTGACGAGACGTACGCGCGGTGGGCGGAGGCGGCGGCCGACTGGCTGCTGACGTTCGTCTACGTGTGGTCGCCCGAGTTCGGCAGGGGCAGCACGTTCGAGCGGCGCGGCTTCAAGGCGTGCGGCTGGCCGGCGGTGAGCGTGCAGAACCACCACCTCGACGTGTTCTTCCCGACCTCCGAGCTGATGGAGTTCGGCCGGACGCCCGGCAGGGCCCGCTACGCCGAGCGGGCGGAGCGCATCCTGCTCGCCATGGGCCAGGGCGTCTGCCGGGAGCCCGGCGACTGGGGCTTCGGGACGCCGGGAGAGCAGGGCGAGGGATTCTTCCAGACCAACTGGCAGCGTACGGGCGAGGCGAACACGTGGAACCCGTCCTGGGTGATCGCGCTGCCGCTCTACCACGCGCTGCGCATGAGGAAGGCGGCATGAACGAGGAAGAGGCGTGGCGGTACGCCGACGAACTGCGCGAGCGGGTGCGCCCGCCGGAGTTCCCCGACCGCTGGTTCGACCTGACCGACTTCGGCGGCGGCGAGACGTGGACGGAGGCGTTCCGGGCCGCGATCGAGACCTGCCACGAGGCGGGCGGCGGGCATGTGCGGGTGCCGCCGGGCACGTACCCGACCGGGGCCATCCACCTGCTGAGCAACGTGGACCTGCACGTGGAGGCGGGCGCGACGATCCTGTTCAGCACCGACCCGGCCGACTACCTGCCGGCCGTCTACACCCGCTTCTCGGCCATCGAGTGCTACAACTACTCCCCCTTCGTCTACGCCTACGGCCAGGAGAACATCGCGATCACCGGCGGCGGCACGCTGGACGGCTCGGCCGGGCCCGAGCACTGGTGGCCGTGGGTCGGGACGCCGGAGTTCGGCTACCGGGAGGGCATGCCGTACGAGGCCGGGGACTGGGCCGAGTTGCAGCGTATGGCCGCCGAGGGGGTGCCGGTGGAGGAGCGGGTGTTCGGGGCCGGTCACTACCTGCGGCCGAACATGATCCAGCCGTACCTGTGCCGCAACGTGCTGGTGGAGGGCGTGCGCCTCGTACGCTCCCCCATGTGGGAGATCCACCCGGTCCGCTGCGAGAACGTGCTGGTCAGGAACGTGGACATCTACTCACACGGCCCGAACAACGACGGCTGCGACCCCGAGTCGTGCCGGTCGGTGGTGATCTCGGGCTGCGTGTTCGACGTGGGCGACGACTGCATCGCCGTCAAGGCGGGCCGCGGCCCCGACGGCCGGCGGGTGGGGGTGCCGTGCGAGGACGTGCTGATCGAGGACTGCGACATGCGCTACCGCTACGGCTCGGTCGCGATCGGCACGGACACGACCGGCGGGATCCGCAACGTGTTCGTCCAGCGCTGCCGCTGGGGCGGCCCCGGCCTGTACTTCGGGCTCTACATCAAGACGAACTCGGTGCGGGGCGGCTTCGTGGAGAACGTCTTCGTGCGGGACGTGGAGATCAGCGAGCTGACCAAGGAGGCCGTGTCGATCGACCTCTACCACGGTGACGGGCACAACGGGGACGACCCGCCGCCGATCCGCAACATCAGCGTGGCGGGCGTGCGCAGCGATCGCACGCGCAGCGCGTACCTGCTGCGGGGTTATCCGGAGCAGCCGCTGCGCGACATCACGATCAGGGACAGCTCGTTCGCGCGGGTGCTGCGCGCGGACGTGGTCGGCGACGTCGAGGGCCTGTCGGTGCGGCGGGTCACGGTGGCCGACCCGCCCTGACGGGCCCGCCGTCACAGGACGGCGCCGCCTCCAGGGTGGAGGCGGCGCCGTCGTCGGTCGCGCGGTCAGTGCATCGGCGCCCAGATCGTCATCGGCCCGGCGCCGCGGTTGGCCCAGGCGTAGTACGGCACGAACGTGAGATCGACCGGCCCCGTGTGCTCGGGCTCGCGGGGCCCGTCCGCGCTCCGGTACGGGAAGCCCGCGTCGTCCTCGCGGTGCGCGTGCACCCGGCCGCGCGCGAGCACCGGCACCACCTCGGCGGGCAGGCCGGCGACCGGGGAGCCGTCCCGCAGGGCGGGGTCCGCCGCCACGCACAGGTCGTCCACGATGGCGCCGGGGTGGTCGGGCTGTTCCAGGCAGTAGACCAGCGGGCCGCGCTCGACGGCGACCTGCCCGCGCGCCACGTCCAGCCGGGGCACGGCGGCGGTCAGGCGGGGGCGGACGGCGAGGTCGAGGGTGATCCGGTCGCCGGGCCGCCACGTCCGCCGGACGCGGTGGTACCCGCCGGCGCGTGCGGGCTGCCCGTCCACGCCCGCCCCGTCGGCCCAGGCGGGGATGCGCAGCGCGAGCGTCCAGGGCCGGTCGGGGGTCTCGCGGACCACGATCTCGACCCGGCCGTCCCACGGGTAGTCGGTGCGCACCTCCAGCAGGGCGCCGCGCGCCCGGATCTCGCCGGAGGCGTACAGGTGCACCTGTACGCCCTCTTCGTCCTCGGAGGCGAGGTAGTGGCCGAGGGAGGAGAACAGGCGCATGACGTTGGGCGGGCAGCAGGCGGTGCCGTACCAGTCCTGGCGGCCCCGGGCGGCGGCGCGCCGGTCGTCGGGGTTGGCTCCGGCGCGCACCCGCAGCGCGTTGACGTAGAAGAAGCGGTCGCCGCCGAGCGAGAGGCCGGGCAGGACGGCGTTGTAGAGGGTGCGCTCCATCAGGTCGGCGAAGTCGGCCTCGCCGGTGGCGAGGAGCATCCGCCAGGCCCACTGCACGCTGCCGACCGCGGCGCAGGTCTCGCAGTAGGCGGTCTCGGGGGTGAGCTCGTGCGGGCCGCCGAACTGCTCGCCGTACCAGACGGAGCCCAGGCCGCCCGTCAGGTACGTCTTGGTGGCCACCATGTCGCGCCACTGGCGGGCGAGCGCGGCGAGGAGGTCCTCGTCGGCGGTCTCGACGGCGACGTCCGTGGCCCCGGCGGCCAGGTACACGGCGCGGACGGCGTGCCCCTCGACGGTGGTGGCCCGCCGCAGCGGCACCCGGTCCTGGCGGATGCCGGGGCCGTGGTGGCCCTTGAGCGGCAGCGTCTCGCCGCCCCTGGTGGTGACCATGCGGGCGGCCAGGTCGAGGTAGGGGCGGGTGCCGGTCTCGCGGTAGAGCTCGGCCAGCGCGGTCTCGATCTCGGGGTGCCCGTCGAGGGTGTCCGCGGGCAGGTCCTTGACGAGGTGGTCGGCCAGGCGGGTGGCGACCCGCAGCAGCGTGTCGTCGCCGACGGCGCGGCTGCCGGCGACGGCGGCCTGCATGAGGTGGCCCGCGCAGTAGAGCTCGTGGCTGGAGGCCAGGTCGGAGTAGCGCTCGCGGCCGGTGAGCTGGGTGTGGGTGTGCAGGTAGCCGTCGGGGGCCTGGGCCGCCGCGACCAGCCCGGCCGCCTCCTCGTACGCCTTCGCCAGCACGCCGTTGTCGGCCCGGCCGCGTTCCCAGGCCAGCGCCTCCAGCCACTTGTAGACGTCGGAGTCGGCGAAGACCTTGCCCTGGTGCCCGCCTGCGGAGCCGCGGGCGGCCCGTTCGAGGTTGGCGAAGGCGCCGGACTCGCGGATCCGCGTGCCGCCCAGCGGGATGGTCACGTCGCGGTTGACCCGCTGCCGCGCGGCCCAGAAGCCGCCTCCGACGCGCCCCGCACGGGCCGGTCGCAAGGTCACTGCCGCCTCCGGGCGCGGGCGCACCACCGAATCATCGCTCATGCGGCCATCGTGCCCCAGACTTACATATCCAACAAGCCACGAATATTTATACACATCTTGACGGCGACCTCACGGGCGAAGGAGGGTGAATGTGACATCTATGCATAACTGAATATTTATGTGCAACGAAGGGATGGAGATGCCTGAGATCCCCGACACGGTGCTGCTCGAGGAACGGGCCGAACTGGCGATGAACGCGGTGGCCGGGCTGCCGGACGCGGACATGAGCGGCATTCCGTACTTCAGCGCCGACCTGCTGGCCCGCCCGGCGGTCCTGCGGCACGGCGACTGGGACTGGGGCTCCAGCCACGGCCGGCTGCTCGACGCCTGCCTGCTGGCCAGGCAGATGACCGGCCAGGACACGTGGCGGGAGGTCGAGGAGGGCTTCAGGACCAGGCTCGCCGGCTTCTTCGGCGCGGACGGCCTGAGCTACCGGCACGCCCGTCCGGAACGCGGCTGGCCGGCCAACGCCAACCTCATCGACCAGCGGGCCGTGCTGCTCTCGCTGACCACGTGGTTCGTCTCCGACGGCGACCCCGAGGCGAAGAAGCTGGTGGACCGGCACGTGGCCGCGCTCAAACGGATCGCGATCAAGGAGCGGGACGTGTGGTTCTACCCCGCCTCCGAGTACACCCCCGGCGGCTGGCCCTCCCCCAACGCGATCGCGCTGCACCTGGCCCCCGACCCGGCCTCGTTCAGCGGCCGGTTGATCATGCCGCTGCTCCGCTACCACCAGGCGACGGGCAACGAGGACGCGCTGGAGCTGTGCGGCTGGTTCGCCCGGCTGATCGTGCACAAGAGCGGCGTGTTCAACGAGGACGGCGGCTTCAACCCGGCGCGGGCCTACCGCAGCGGCCACTTCCACACCCGCCTGGGCACCCTGGAAGGGCTGGCCCGCTACGCCCGTCACACCGGCGACCACGAGCTGACCGCGTTCGTGCGCCGAAGCTACGACTGGGCGCTCGGCCAGGCCACCGCGTTCGGCTGGACGCCCGGCGACCTGGCCGACCAGCGCTACGAGCACGAGAGCTGCTCCCTGGTCGACCTCATCGGCACCGGCACGACGCTGGCCGCCTCCGGGCACACCGCCTACTGGGGCGTGGTCGAACGGTTCCTGCGCAACCACCTCGTCGAGTCGCAGCTCCTCGACCTGGGCTGGGTCGAGTCCGCGCCCGACGCCTCGGGCGACGAGCCGGGCTGGAGCACGCACGTACGGGTGGGCGAGCGCGTCCGCGGGGCCTTCGCCGGTTACGGGGCCCCCAACGACTACGTCTGCGACGTCGAGCTGGGCCGCGGCCACACCGCCGACGTGCAGGCGTGCTGCGTCGGCTCCGGCGTGCGCGGCCTGTTCTGGGGCTGGAACTCGATCGTCACCTCCGACGACCGGGTGACCCGCGTCAACCTGCTCCTCACCCGCGCCACCCGACGGGTCACCGTGCTCAGCCACCTGCCCCACGAGGGCCGGGTGGACCTCGACGTGCACGAGGACCTGCCGGAGCTGCGGCTGCGGGTGCCCGACTGGGCCGGGTACGCGAAGGTCCGCGTGACACGCGGCACCGAGAGCGTCGAGGGCGGCCAGGCCGGGGTGTGGGCGCCCGACGGCTACCTGTCGATCCCCGCCCCGCGTGCGGGCGAGCGCGTCACGGTCACCTTCCCCGTCCCGGAGACGACCAGCACCGAGGTCGCGGCCGGGCGCGAGTACCAGGTGCGCTGGCGCGGCGACGACGTGATCGGCATCAGCCCGGAGGGGACCGCCCGGCCGATGTACAGCGGGCGCAAGGTGCACCCGACCGCCCCGAAGCGGCACTACGAACTGACCCGGCCCGCGAAGGAGTGGACGTGGTGAACATGGCGGAACCGCCCATGCCGCAGGACGTGGTGAGCCCGGACGGGCTGCCCATGCCGGACGACTGGTCGCTGCCGGAGCCGCCCGCCGCGCCCGAACTCCGCCCGTACGACCTGCGCTGCGAGCACCGCGACACCCCGCTCGGGGTCGGCACGGCCGCCCCCAGGCTGAGCTGGCGGCTGGCCTCCGACCGGCGCGGCGACGCCCCGGCCGGCCACCGGATCACGGTGCGCGGCCCCGGCGACGTCCTGGCCTGGGACAGCGGCTGGATCGACGGGCCGGACGTCAGCGCCGGCTACGGCGGCGCGCCGCTGGCGTCGTTCGCCCGCTACACCTGGCAGGTCGAGGTGCGCGACGGCGGGTCCGCGCGGTCCTGGTTCGACACCGGGGTGCTGCACGCCGACGAGTGGCGCACGGCCTGGATCGAGCACGACCCCGAGACCGAGCCGCCGTTCGAACCGCCCACGGACGACCGCGAGCCGCGCACCGTGCGCACGTCCCACCTGCCCGCGCCGCGCTACTTCCGTCGCGTGCTCGACCTGCGCCCGGCCAGCGCCGTGCGGATCGCGGTCACCGCCCGCGGCCTGTACGAGCTGCGCGTCAACGGCCGGCGCGTCGGCGACGGCGAGCTGACGCCCGGCTGGACCGACTACCGGCAGCGCATCCCGTACCAGGTGTACGACGTCACGGACCTGGCCGGGGACGGGCCCTTGTGCGTGGGCGCGGTGCTCGCGGACGGCTGGTGGTCGGGCAGCCTCGGCTGGGACGGCCGCCGGCAGGCCCAGCACTACGGCCGGCGTCCGCAACTGCTCGTCCAGCTCGTGGCCGAGCACCCCGACGGCACCCGCACCGTGATCGGCTCCGACGGGCGCTGGAAGGAGACGACCGGCCCGCTGCGCTACGCCGACCTGCTCATGGGCGAGTCATACGACGCCCGCCTGGAGCACGACGGCTGGGACCTGCCGGGCTTCGACGACTCCGCCTGGGCCCCCGCCCGCGTCGCCGACACCGACCTGACGGTGCTCGTGCCGTCCGTGACCGAGCCCGTGCGGGTGACGCAGGACCTGACCCCGGTCGAGCGCACCACCCGGGACGGCCGGACGATCGTGGACCTGGGCCAGAACATCGCCGGCCGGGTCCGCCTGACCCTGCGCGGCGCGCCGGCGGGCACCCGCGTGACGCTCCGGCACGGCGAGGCGCTCACCTCCGACGGCGACCTCTACACCGCCAACCTGCGCTCGGCCGAGGCCACCGACCACTACGTGGCGGCGGGCCGGGCCGAGGAGACGTTCGAGCCGCGCTTCACCGTGCACGGCTTCCGCTACGTCGAGGTCGCCGGGCACGCCGACGTCGAGGTCGTGGGCCGGGCGATGCACTCGGACACGCCGGTGGCGGGCGAGTTCTCCTGCTCCGACGCCACGGTGCGCCGGCTCGTCAGCAACATCCGGTGGAGCCAGCGCGACAACTTCGTCTCCGTGCCGACCGACTGCCCGCAGCGCGACGAACGGCTCGGCTGGACCGCCGACGCGCAGGTGTTCCTGCCCACGGCCTGCTACAACGCGGACGTGGCGGCGTTCTTCACCGGCTGGCTGGCCGACCTGCGCAGCGCGCAGACGCCCGACGGCGCGGTGCCGGACGTCGTGCCGCACGTCATGACCGAGCGCAACGGCACCCCCGCCTGGGGCGACGCCGCCACGATCGTGCCGTGGCACCTGTACCAGGTCTACGGCGACGAGCGGGTGCTGCGCGACAGCCTGCCCAGCATGCGCCGCTGGGTGGACCACATCGAACGCCACAACCCCGGCCTCGTCTGGCGCGAGCGGGTCGGCAGCCACTACGGCGACTGGCTCCAGGCCGGCGTGCGCACCGACCGGGACGTGCTGGCCACCGCGTACTTCGCGCTCAGCGCCGACCTGACCGCGCGGGCCGCCGCCGTACTCGGCGAGCACGAGACGCACGCCCGGTACGCGGACCTGCGGGCGCGGATCGGCGAGGTGTTCGCGCGGGAGTTCGTCGCCCCGGACGGGCGGATCACCGGCGACACGCAGACCGGCTACCTGCTGGCGCTCGCGCACTCCCTGGTCCCCGCCGACCTCGTGCCCGCCGCCGTCGCCCACCTGGTGGCCGACCTGGAACGGCGCGGGCGGCGGCTGACCACCGGGTTCGCCGGGGTGGGGCTGCTCGGCCCCGTCCTGTCCGAGCACGGGCACGCCGACCTGGCGTACGCGCTGCTGCACGACGACCGGTACCCGTCGTGGGGGTACTCGATCAAGCGCGGGGCCACCACGATCTGGGAGCGGTGGGACGGCTGGACCGAGGAGGCCGGCTTCGGCCCCGTCGCCATGAACTCCTTCAACCACTACGCGCTGGGCTCCGTCGGCGCGTGGTTGTACGCCGGCGTGGCGGGGCTCGGGCAGGAGGAGGACTCCGTGGGCTTCCGCCGTCCGCGGATCCGGCCCCTGGTCGGCGGGTCGCTGCGGTGGGCGTCGGCCGCGTACGACACGCCGCTCGGACGGCTGGACAGCCGGTGGGAGGTGGACGGGGGCACGCTGCGGCTGTCGGTGCGGATCCCGCCCGGCGCGGTGGCCACCGTGCACGTGCCCACCACGGATCCCGCGTCGGTGCGCGAGTCCGGCGAGCCGGTGACCGGGGCCGAGTGGACCGGCTCGGCCGTGGTGTGCCGGGTGAAGTCCGGCCGGTACTCCTTCACCTCGGCGTGGTGAGGTCCGGCGGCCGGCCGGTGACCACCTGGTCGGCCGCCGCCGAGGCGCTCGGGGCGCGGCTGCGGGAGGTGACGGTCCGCAACGTGGTGCGCGCCCGCGTGGGCGGGACGGGGCTGCGGGTGCGGCGGACCAACGCCTTCGGCGGGCGTCCCGTCACGTTCGGGCG
>NZ_SSXE01000511.1 GCF_021699195.1 Nonomuraea sp. MG754425
CGGTGAGCGCGGCGGTGGCGGGGGCCGCGAGGGCGAGGGCGAGGAGCGCCGATAAGAGCGCTGTCAGGACGGATCTTCTCATCGGGGACCTTTCCGCGGGTCAGCAGGCCACTGGGAGCAAACTTGACAACGTTGTCAACCCCGATCTGTCAAGAACGTTTCAAACGGGGGACGGGCTGTCAAGACAGCGCTGTCACCGAGGAGAGGGTGGTGCGGTGCATGAAGATCCTTGGTCCGGAGCGAACAGGGTGCCAGGGCAGTCAAGGACCCGTCGATGAACGGCGGGCGCTGGGCGCGGTGCGCCCGGATGAACACCTCTGAGCGAGGTACGGTGGACCGGCTCCGGCCCCGTGTGTCCCGGCCGGCGCGCTCCGCGACAGCAAGGACGGATCGATGCCCGACCAGCGACTCCTGGCGCGCGGCCACGCGCCAGGAGTCGCTGGTCGGGCAT
>NZ_SSXE01000512.1 GCF_021699195.1 Nonomuraea sp. MG754425
CTTACGGCATTGATTCTCCGGATGCGGACTATACAGCTACTGATATCGTGCTGGGGGACAGACAGGTCTCCTATACGATGAACCATCAGGGGCGCGTACTGGGCAAGATTGAGCTGTCCATCCCGGGCAAATACAATCTGTACAACTCGATGGCTGCGGTAATCGCCTGCCTGAAGTCAGGCGTTGCCTTTGATGCCATTGCTGCAGCCATTGTGAAATTCCATGGTGCCAAGCGCCGCTTCCAGGTGCTGGGCGAGGTTAATGACATTCTGGTCATTGATGATTACGCCCACCATCCGACGGAAATCCAGGCTACGATCAGCGCCGCCAAGGCTACCGGCAAAAAGATCATCGCCGTATTCCAGCCGCAGCGCTATACACGTACCTTCTTCCTGCTAGATGCATTCAGCCGTGCCTTCAGTGAAGCGGATGAGGTCATTATTACGG
>NZ_SSXE01000513.1 GCF_021699195.1 Nonomuraea sp. MG754425
TACGAACGTCGACACACGCTCAAGAACGCCCAAGACCTCGACTATGCTGCCGCGTAGTCGCAAGCCCTGATGTGTCTATCGAACCGGGGCAACTCCAGCATGCCATGTCAGAGCTCACCATTTCTGCAATTACGAGGAGTGGCGATGGCTGCGCAGAGCCACAGTGCGTCCGGTCGCTCCGACTCGAGCGGTGGGCCAACTCACTGATCAACCGAGTGGCGGTCACCCCGAGCTATAGGACTTTCGGGCCATCGCGGAACACTAACAGAGCCGGGAAGTCGCAGGTCGCTATGTGCCTAACAGGCCTTCAAGTAGCTGACCAGATATTTCGCTGGCTCCCACAGATACAGTGAGCCGTTTTCATCCCCCTGCGGTGGGTTGATGATCACAGCATGATCGCGAGGTGGACGTTCGCCTGATGACATGGCGAAACCCCTGGTAGACGG
>NZ_SSXE01000514.1 GCF_021699195.1 Nonomuraea sp. MG754425
GTCGAAATATTGCGGCGATCTGCTCGACATCTTATGGTCTGGCCAACCCCCATATGCGAAGGGCCACCCCCATGAGAGCACTGTTAGCCGCCCTTACGTTACTCATCGGCATCCTCGCTGCACCCACCACGCCCGCGCACGCCGCGGCCGACACCAACCTCGCCGCCGGCCGGCCCGCCACCGCCAGCAGCACCACCGACGTCTACCGCGCCGCCAACGTCACCGACGGCAACCAGGCCACCTACTGGGAATCGGCCAACAACGCCTTCCCCCAATGGATCCAGGTCGACCTCGGCCCCGCCGCCACCGTCAACAAAGTGGTACTCAAACTCCCCACCGGCTGGCCCAGCCGCACCCAGACCCTGACCGTCCAGGCCGGCACCGACGGCACCACCTTCACCACCCTCGCCGCCGGCCGGCCCGCCACCGCCAGCAG
>NZ_SSXE01000515.1 GCF_021699195.1 Nonomuraea sp. MG754425
CGGCGGCATCACGACCGCGGGCACCATGCTGGCCCAGGGCCACTTCGACTGGGACCTGCTGGCCAAGGGCGTCACCTCCAGCGCGCTCGGCGCCGACGGCCAGCACCTGACCACGACCCTGCCGCGCGGGGGCGACGGCCCGACCGCGCCTCCGACCGGGCCTTCGACCGCGTCTCCGGACACGCCCCCTGGAGGCTCTGCACCGGGCCCGGACCCCGGCCCCTCCGGCGCTGCCGGCCCCGGCCCGTCGAGCGCCGCCGATCCGGGCGGCCCGGGGGCGAACCGGACCGTGTCCGAGGGAGCCGACCCGTCGGCCGTGTCCGAGGGGGACAGCCCGTCGGCGCCGAGCGCGCTGGAGGTGACGCCCTTGGCCAGCAGGTCCCAGTCGAAGTGGCCCTGGGCCAGCATGGTGCCCGCGGTCGTGATGCCGCCG
>NZ_SSXE01000516.1 GCF_021699195.1 Nonomuraea sp. MG754425
CCTACGGGGGGCTGCAGTGGGGAATATTGGACAATGGGGGCAACCCTGATCCAGCAATGCCGCGTGTATGAAGAAGGTCTTCGGATTGTAAAGTACTTTCGATAGGGACGATGATGACGGTACCTATAGAAGAAGCCCCGGCTAACTTCGTGCCAGCAGCCGCGGTAATACGAAGGGGGCTAGCGTTACTCGGAATGACTGGGCGTAAAGGGCGCGTAGGCGGCTTATACAGTCAGATGTGAAATTCCTGGGCTTAACCTGGGACCTGCATTTGATACGTATAGGCTAGAGTGTGAGAGAGGATTGTGGAATTCCAAGTGTAGAGGTGAAATTCGTAGATATTTGGAGGAACACCGGTGGCGAAGGCGGCAATCTGGCTCACAACTGACGCTGAGGCGCGAAAGCGTGGGGAGCAAACAGGATTAGATACCC
>NZ_SSXE01000517.1 GCF_021699195.1 Nonomuraea sp. MG754425
AGCCCCGCCGGGTCGTCCGCTGGATCATGACCCACCCCGACCACCTGAGGGACGCCGAGGCCGAACACCTCGCCAAGATCCTGGGCCGCAGTCCCGAACTGGCCGCCACCGCCGGCCACATCCGAGCCTTCGCCACCATGCTCACCGAACGCACCGGCCGCCAGCACCTGGACGACTGGCTCACCGCCGTCCGCGCCGACCCGCTCCCCGCCCTCCACTCCCTGGCCAACGGCATCGAACGCGACCACGCCGCCGTCCTGGCCGGGCTCACCCTCCCCTACTCGTCAGGCGCTGTCGAGGGCACCATATGCAAAATCAAATTCTGGAAACGGCTCATGTTCGGCCGGGCCAACCTCGACCTACTCCGGAAGATGGCACTCCACAACTGAGTCACCGATCGTGACCACTCCCCAGAGAGTGCTCAAGAGCC
>NZ_SSXE01000518.1 GCF_021699195.1 Nonomuraea sp. MG754425
GGAGGCCAGGCAGAGCGCGGTCAACCTGGCTCGGGCGTTCCGGCTGTGGGCGCTGGAGCTGATCACGCTCACCACGGGCACCATCGAGGAGCTGCGCGAGCAGGCGCCCAAGCTGTGGGGCACCGAGGAGATCGCCCGGCGGGCGCAGAGCCTGCACGGCACGATCCTGACCCGCTGGCCGGAGCTCGACCGGGTCTGCACCGACCTGCGGGCCGCCATCTACGCCTACAGCGACGCCTCGCGCCGCGCCGCCGGTCGCCTGGCCGACTCGGCGGGCACCACGCGCAACCTGACCCTGCTGCCGACGGAGACGTGGCGCACGTTCGCGCAGCTCCTCGATGGTGCCCGTGGTGAGCGTGATCAGCTCCAGCGCCCACAGCCGGAACGCCCGAGCCAGGTTGACCGCGCTCTGCCTGGCCTCC
>NZ_SSXE01000519.1 GCF_021699195.1 Nonomuraea sp. MG754425
CTTCGAGCCGGGCGGCCTCGAAGTGCCGGGCGCGCTCGGGCCAGGGGGCGCCCGCGTACCGGGCGCGGAGCTCCTCGACGCGGGCGGCGTCCCGGAGCCGACCGGCCAGCCAGTCGCCGGCCTCGACGATCGTCCGCTCCGGTCCCGGCTCGCCGACCCGCAGCGCCGGGCCGCCGCCCGGCTCGAACCGCGCGTACAGCACGGGCCCGCCGTCCCCGCCGCCCGCCGCTAAGCGCCGCAGATGGCGGTGGGCGGTCGCGGTGAGCAGACGGGAGCGCCTGGCCGTGCCGTCCCCGGACCGCCGGGCCAGCGGATGCTTGACGATCGCCTGGTAGAAGGCGGGGTCGGCGAGGAAGACGGCCTGCCGTACGGACTCGTCGTCGTACGCCTCGGCGACCTTGCGCCGGGTCACGAGGCGGGCG
>NZ_SSXE01000520.1 GCF_021699195.1 Nonomuraea sp. MG754425
ACGTCCTCGGTGAAGGCGGCCCGGCGCTCCCTGGCCTTGAGCCGTTCGGTGACGAGGTCCCGCAGCTCTTCGATCCGCTCCGTGCGGGTCTCCGGGGTGTTGCCGACCAGGCACGGGACGGAGGTGTCCACGTCGAGGTGCGGCAGCCAGCGCGTCCAGGAGAGGTGCTCGCCCCCGGACGCGGTGATGACCACCAGCCGCAGCTCGTCGGGGGCGCGCAGCGTGCCGAGCTGGATCAGCAGCCAGCGCAGCAGCGCGTCCACGGGGTCGGGCGGCCCGATGACGCCCAGCACGCCGATCTCGCGCAGATCCACCGTGACCGGCACCCCGGAGACCCGCACGGAGCGGATCGAAGAGCTGCGGGACCTCGTCACCGAACGGCTCAAGGCCAGGGAGCGCCGGGCCGCCTTCACCGAGGACGT
>NZ_SSXE01000053.1 GCF_021699195.1 Nonomuraea sp. MG754425
GACCTGCACGTGGTGATCTACACCCCCGCTACCCCCACCGTCCCGGCGTCCTGACCGCTCGGGGCCTCGTGCTGAGGGCATGCCCGGCTCAGCTCCGTGAAGCCGACACTTCCTGCCGGGTGGCCCGGTCGATCAGACGCCGATCGGCCAGGGGTTCGGCGAGGTGAATCCGGACCGTCCGGTCATGGCCCATGGCGGTGCGCGCGGCTCCTTCCTCCCAGGGAAACAGCGGCGCACAGTTGTCGCGGACCTTTATCCCCACGGTCACGTCGGCGGCCTGTTCGAGGACTGCCGACCCGGTCACCTCCTGGCAGGAGTTCACCTGCGCGGTGACCGTGAGCGTCGTCCCGTCGGGGGAAACCGTCGCCGATGCGACGCCATGCCATTGTGGTTGCCCACCACAGGCGCCCAGCGTGATGACGACGCCGATCATCACGACGAGATGTCCAGCGCTCCGGAGGCCGGTGGCCATTTTGCTGATCTTAGCTGCGCCGGAACGGCCGGGCTCACGCTTCCGGGTGGTCGGACAGGGTGCCCTGGTGAAAGCAGACGCGCCAGCCGGTCTCCGTCAGGCGCCACAGGGAGCTGCGCCAGGCCCGGCGTCCCTGGTTGTCGGCGAAGTACGTCAGGTGGACGATCCCCGGGGCCAGGACGACCCCGGACATCTCGCTGACCTTGACCGGCGACTCGGGTGACACCGATCCCGCGCTGGTCACCGTGAGGATCGACTCGGCGTCCCAGCGGCGTCCGGAGGCGCCGATCTCGGTGAACTCCGGGTCCAGGAGTTCCCGGACGAGGGCCGGGGAAGCGCGTACCTCAGGATCGAGGAGCCGCAACTCGCCGTCGATGGCCGCCCGCACCGCCTGGTCGGTCTCGTCGGTCATGTCCGGATCCTCCAAATCGTGCGGGCTCACATCCGGGACTTCAGTACGGCGATCTCGGGCCACGGGTCGAAGCCGTGCTCGATCAGCCAGCGGATCACCGTCAGGCTGCGCAGCGCCCACCACGCGCGGATCACGTCGAGGTCGACGTCGGTGCCGTAGCCGGCGAGGACGTCGTCAAGGTGCTCCTCGTGCCCGAGCGTCAAGGTGGCGAGGTCGAACAGGGCGTCGCCCCGGGCCGCCTCGGACCAGTCAATCACGCCGGTGACCTCGTCACCCTCGACGAACACGTGGGTGATCTGGAAGTCGCCGTGCGTGAACGCCGGGGTCCACGGACGGAGGGCGGCCTCGGCGATCCGGCGGTTGCGGGTGACCACGTCGGTGGGAACGGCGCCGTTCGCGACGAGCCACGCGCACTCGTCGTCGAGGTGCGAGGCCACGTCGTCGAGGCTGCGGCCGGGCCAGGGCGGCAGCGGGGCGTCGTGCAGTCTCCGTGCGGCGGCGCCCGCCGCGGCCCACGCCGCCGGCGACGCGGCCGAGGGCTCGCCGAGGCGGCCGAGCGCCGTGCCCGGGACGGCGGCGAGCGCGAGCACGGGAGGTTTGCGCCACAGGACCTCCGGTGTCGGGATCGGCGCCATGGCCATCGCCTCGACCTCGACGTCGGTGCGCGCCCGATCGGTGTCGACCTTCAGGAACACGTCGCCGACCCGCAGGGTCGCGCGCTCCTGATGGGCGACGACGACTTCGACCTCTTTCACGCCGGCCATTATCGCGGGACGCCCCACGGAAGTCGCCGGGTTTATTCGCTGGGGCGCCCAGTCAGGCGGGGTCCGGGTGAGGTTCCCAGCGTTCGGTGAACAGCCGCTCGGTCGGGGCGGGGCCGGGCAGGGGGCCGGCGTGGATCGTGCGCAGGCCGTCGAGGGTGATGGTGATGATGCGCCTGCGGGCGTGTCCGGCCGCGGCGAGCAGGTCCTCGCGGCCCTGCCTGCGGAGCTGGTCGAGGACGGGCGAGCTGCCGAGCTGCTCGATCAGGAGCGAGATGTCCACGGGGGTGACGTCCGGCCGGATCGCCCCGGCCTCCTGGGCCCTGGTGACCAGGGCGGCGAGCAGTTCGTCGGAGCGGTCGGACTTGGCGCGCATCTCCTCGGTCACCTCGATGAGGCCCGCGATGGGCGCGAGTGAGCCCTGCCCGAACTCGACGCAGGCGGTGACGAATCCCGCCAGACCCTCCCACGGGTCCTGAGCGGCCAGCCCTCGTTCGGCGGCGTCGTTCCAACTGTCGAGGGACAGCACGCACAGCCGCTGGAAGAGCTCCTGCTTGGTGCGATACCGGCGGTAGAGGCTGCCGATGCCGACCCCGGCGCGGGCGGCGATCGCCGCGACCGAGGCGTGCGCGCCGTCGGCGGCGAGCACCTCGCGGGCCGCGGCGAGCAGCGCGCGGTCGTTGCGTTCGGCCTCGGCCTGACGTGGGGCGCGACGTCGTGGTCCGGACATGGGGTCGAGCATAGCGGGTTGCGGAGTGAATTGCTCCGTTATACCGTCTCAAACGGAGCGAAACGCTCCCATTGAAGAGAGGCAGTGATCATGCGTGCCGTGGTGATGGAACGATTCGGCGGGCCCGAGGTCCTGCGGATCCGGCGGCTCCCCGACCCGGTCCCCGGCCCCGGGCAGGTGTTGGTAGCGGTCGAGTACGCGAGCGTCACCTTCGTCGAGACACAGGTACGGGCCGGCGCCGGCCCGGCGGCCAGGCAGCGGCCACCGCTGCCCCGGGTGCCCGGCAACGGCGTCGGCGGCCGGATCCGCACCGCCGCAGCCGATGCCGGCCCCGCGCCGGTGGGGACGACGGTGGTGACGACCACCGGCGGCACCGGCGGATACGCCGAGCTGGCCCTCGCCCGGGCCGAGGACGTCATCCCGGTCCCTGACGGGCTGACGTCCCGTGCTGCCACGGCGCTGCTGGCCGACGGCCGCACGGCGGTCATGCTGCACCGGCAGGCCGCGGTGCGGCCGGGGGAGTGGGTGCTCGTCGAGGCGGCCGCGGGCGGCGTGGGCAGCCTGCTGGTGCAGCTCGCCGTCGCCGCAGGGGCGAAGGTGGTCGGCGCCGCCGCCGGAGCCGCCAAGGCCGACCTCGTCACCTCGCTCGGCGCGCTCGCCTGCGTCGACTACACCCGGGCCGACTGGGAACGCCAGGTGGTCGAGCTGACCGGCGGCGGCGCCGACCTGGTCTTCGACGGCGTCGGCGGGCGACTCGGCGCGCAGGGCATGAACGCCGTGCGCGCGGGCGGCCGGGCCGCCATCTTCGGCATGGCCGGCGGCTCCTGGACCGAGCCCCCGGAGTGGGTGACGCTCGTCCCCGACGGCGGCATGCCGAGCGCCGGGCAGGCGCGGGCGCTGTCCGAGGAGGCGCTGGCCCTGGCGGCGATCGGCCGGCTGCGTCCCGTCATCGGCCAGAGCTATCCGCTGGCCGACGCGGCACGGGCGCACCGGGCGATCGAGGCCAGGAGCACCGTCGGCAAGACCCTGCTGATCCCATGAGCGCGCCGACCGTACGCCGGACGCCGGACTCCGGCACGTCCCTCGTGCCGCTGGCCGCGACGCTGCTGGTCGGCGCGATCGCGGCGCTGCTCGACACCACGATCGTCGCGGTGGCGCTGGAGGAGCTGCGCCGCGACCTGAACGCGCCGGTGACGGTGATCCAGTGGGTCACCACGGCGTACGTGCTGGCCATGGCCGCGGTGATCCCGGCGGTGGGCTGGTCGGCCGGCCGGTTCGGCGCCCGTTCCGTGTGGCTGGCCGCGCTGGGGTTGTTCCTGGCCGGATCGGTGCTGTGCGGCCTGGCCTGGTCGCCCGGCTCGCTGATCGCCTTCCGGGTGGTGCAGGGGCTCGGCGGGGGCATGATCCTGCCGTTGACCCAGCTCACCCTGGCCGGAGCCGCCGGGCCGCAGCGGCTGGGCCGGGTGATGGGCGTCGTCGGCCTGGTCGGGCAACTGGCTCCCATCTCCGGGCCGATCCTGGGCGGGTGGCTGGTCGGCGGCTGGGGCTGGCGCTGGATCTTCCTGGTCAACGTGCCCATCGTGCTCGTGTCGCTCGCCATGACCGTGCGCTGGTTCCCGCGCGACGGGCAGCGCACCGGTCAGCCGCTGGACCTGGTCGGGCTCGCCCTGCTGCCGGCCGGCGTGGTCGCGCTGCTCTACGCCCTGTCCACGCTGGAGCCCGGGGCGGACACCGCGGTGCGCCCGGAGACGATCGCCTGCGGGGTGGCCGCGACGGCGCTGCTGTCCGCGTTCGTGCTCCGGGCGGTGCGCCGCGGCGAGGCGAGCCTGATCGACCTGCGGCTGTTCGCCGACCGGTCCTTCCGCGGCGGCGCGGTGATGCTGTTCGTGCTCGGCGTGACGACCTGGGGGCCGATGTTCCTCCTGCCGCTGTACTTCCAGCAGGCTCGCGGGCTGTCCGCGTTCGACGCCGGGCTCATGCTGGCTCCGCAGAGCGTCGGGCTCGCCCTGGCGTACCTGCTGGTCGGCCGGTACGCCGACCGCATGCCGGCCCGTCCCCTGGCGCTCGGCGGGATGGCGCTGGCCACCGCCGCCACCGTCCCGTTCGCCTTCGCCACGGACGGCAGCGACCCCCTGCTGCTGGGCGCGGCGCTGCTGGGGCGGGGCGTCGGGTTCGGCGTCGCGAGCCTGCCCGTTGCCGTCGCGATCTACCGGACGCTGCGGCCCGCGGCCATTCCGGGTGCGGCCGGCGCCAGCAGCGTCGTCCAGCGCATCGGCGCCGGCCTCGGCACCGCCCTGATGGCGCTCCTCCTCCAGAGCGGCGGGCACGCCTCGGCCCTGGTCTGGATGCTCGTCCTGACCGCGGGCGGCCTGGCCGCAGCCGTGCTCCTACCCGGCCGGCTGCCCGACACATCCGGCTGAGCCGGGCCGCCGCCCGCGGCCCGCAGGCTAGGCTGCGGCGATGGAACGCGTGAGCGACATGCCCGACGACCTCGAACCGGGGCATCCTGCCTGGGTTTCGCCCGCGACCGAGCCGGTGGCTCCGGGCCAGGCGGTGAACGACTACGACGGCTTCGCGGCGGCGTACACGGCGGAGACCGAGAACGACCTCATGGTCGAGTACGGCGCGCGATCCGCGATCACGGCCCTGGCCGGAGACGTGACCGGCCGCCGGATCCTGGACGCCGGCTGCGGCGCGGGCCCGGTGTCCGTCGCGCTGCGCGACCGTGGCGCGGTCGTGACCGGCATCGACGCCAGCGCCGGGATGCTGGCGCTGGCCAGGGAGCGGCTCGGCGACGACGTGGACCTGCGCGTGGCCGACCTGCGCGATCCGCTGCCGTTCGCCGACAGCACGTTCGACGACGTGGTGGCGTCGCTGGTGCTGCACTACCTGGCGGACTGGGGTCCGGCGCTGGCCGAGATCCGGCGCGTGCTCAGACCCGGCGGCCGGTTGATCGCGTCGGTGAACCACCCGTTCGTGGAGCACCTGAGCCAGAGCCCGCGCCACAACTATTTCGCGACCACCAGTTACACCGACGCGTGGACGTTCGACGGGCGCTCCTTCCCGCTGACGTTCTGGCGCAGGCCGTTGCAGGCGATGACCACGGCGTTCACCGACGCCGGCTTCCGCCTCTCCGTCGTCCGCGAGCCACAGCCCGACCCGGCCGCCCGCGAACGGTTCCCCGACGACTTCGCGGCATTCTCCACCAAGCTCAGCTTCCTGTGCTTCGTCGTCGAGGCGCCGCCGTCGGCCGGCTAGCCGAATCAGCCGGTGTGCAGGATGCGGAACCGATCGGGTGCCGCCGGATCCCGGTCGACCACCTGGACCGGTGCCCACGCCCACTGCCACACGCCGATCCCCGGCACGCGCGAGAACCGGATCCGCCCGCGCGTGCCTGCCACGGCGACCTCCGGCCAGGACGCGGCGACCCGCGCCCGGTCCGTACCGCGCGCACGCAGCACCTCGGCGAGGACGACCACCGTGTCATACCCCTCGAACGCCACGAAGGACGGCGGTTCGGCCAGCCGCTCGCGCAGGGCCGTCCCGACCCGTGCGCCGAGCGGGCCGAGAGGCTCGGGCAGGTAGCGCAGGAACGGGATCGCCGCGCCGTCGCCGCCCAGCGACGTCGCCCACTCGGCGAACTCCGGCTGCCCGGCCGGAGCACCGATCATGACCCCGGCGAGGCGCGGGTCGCGGCGGACGGACCGGACGATCGACACGGCCGGCTCCGGGTGACCGACCAGCAGCAGGAGCGCGCTCGCCCGGTCGCCGGCGAGTTCGTCGCACACGGCCTCGGGGGTGAGCGCGCGCATGTCGAGTTCGACGACGGCGCCGCCGTGTGGCGCGAGGCGATCGCGCAGGATGCGGGCCCCGGACGCCCAGTAGACGCTCGCCTCGGCCGCCACGGCGATCCGGCGGTGACCCGCCTTGAGGAGGAAGTCGGCGTAGCTCCGCCAGCCGTGGGACTGCGCGGGGGCCAGGCGCGCGACCCGGTCCGACGGCTGCTCGGTGAGCGCGTCGAGAACCGCGGACGAGCAGAGGAACGGCAGGCCGAGGGCGTCGGCCCTGGTGGCGGCGGCACGGGCGACGACGCTGTGGTACTCGCCCGCCAGGGCGGCCACGCCCAGCCGGGCCAGCTCGTCCACGGCCGCCTCGGCCCTGCGCGGATCGGCCGCGGTGTCCCTGACCACCAGCTCCAGCGGCCTGCCGGCGATCCCGCCGGTGTCGTTGACCTCGCGGACGGCCAGTTCGAGTCCGGCGAGCAGGTGCCGGCCCGCCCCGGCCCAGCCGGGCCGGGTCAGCGGGACGAGCGCGCCGATCCGGACGGATTCCCGCTCCGCTCCAGGGGGCGATGGCGGTGTGTTCATCGGTGTCTCCCGTGTGCTGGTTCGGCAACAGTATGCCTGGAGCGCATCCTGCCACCGGGTCACGCGGGGCGGGCCGCCCACCGGGTGAGGGCGAACGGGGCCAGGACGGCGGCCTCGCGCCCGGTCAGGACCAGCGGCGTCAGGTGTTCGGCCGTGCCGGGTGCGAGGGTCAGGCCCAGCGTGCCGTGCCCGGTCGCCGCGTAGACGCCGTCGCGGCCCGGCACCGGTCCGATCAGCGGCAGGCTGTCGGGGGTGGCGGGCCGCAGGCCGTGACGCACGCCGTTCCCGGAGAAACCGGTGGGCCGCCAGTCGCGCAGGTACGGCAGCGCCGTGCGCAGCACGTGCCGCATCCGCCGGGGCGCGGGCGGCCGGGGCCCGGCGGCCAGTTCGAACATGCCCGACACCCGCACCCCGTCCTCGAACGGGCTGATCGCGACGTTCGCCTCGATGAGCTTGAGCGCGTGCCGCGGGGCCGTGCCCGTGCCGCGCGCGGTGAGGCTGTAGCCGCCGCCCGGCAGCAGGGGCACCCGGACCCCGAGCCCGGCGAGCAGCGCCGCGCTCCACACCCCGGCGGCGATCACCACCCGGTCCGCCTCCAGGACGCCGCCGCCGGTCACGACGTTCCAGCGCCCGTGGCCGGAGCGTTCGACGCCCAGCACCGCGACACCGCGCCGGACGTCCACCCCGCGCTCCTCAGCGACCCGGGTGAGCGCGTCCAGCACCTGCTCGGGCCGGACGTGGACGTCGTCGGTCGCGTGCACGCCACCGGCGACGCCGGGGCCCAGCGCGGGTTCGAGCGCCCGCAGCTCCGCGCCGTCCAGCGTCTTGACCGGGCCGGGGTAGCCGGCCGCGCGTGCCTGTTCGGCCAGCTCCGCCGCCTCCCGCGCCCCGTGCCGGGTGCGCGCCGCGATCAGCAGCCCCGTCCTGTGCAGCTCGAACGGGCTCGTACGGCGCAGCGCCTCGAACCCCGCCACCCCCGACAGCCCCAGTTCGAGCAGCGCCTTGAGACCTTCCCGATGACCGGCGGCGGTGCCGCTGCGCAGGAAGCCGGTCATCCACCGGGGCAGCGCCGGCGTCGGCGCGGGCCGGATCGCGAACGAGCCCTGCCCGCGCAGCAGTCCCAGCACCGAGCGGGACAGCACGCCGGGACCCGACAGCGGCGCGGACAGGACCGGCACCACCCAGCCCGCGCTGGCCGGGGCCGCGACCCCGGCCAGCGCGCCGTGGTCGGCCACCACCACCTCGGCTCCCGCGCCGGCCAGCTCGGCCGCGCACCACAACCCGATGATCCCGCCACCGGCGACGACGACCCGCACTACGCCTCCTCCTGCTCGTCAGGGGCGCGGACGACCTCGGTGACGTAGAAGCGGAACCCGAGGTAACCGACGTAGAGGGTGGTGGCGATCAGGATGAGTGGGACACCGTAGAGCAGCAGTCCATACATGTCAGGCGACCTCGGCGAGTTTCGGTGTACGGGGGAAGGCGAGCACGAGCAGGAAGATCAGGGCGTTCGCGGCGACGCCGGCCATCAGGCCCGTCACCCCGTAGGGCTCGTCGAGGACCCAGGTCCACACGGCCGTGACCAGGGCGCCGCCGACGATCGCGGCCAGGGCGGCGGGCTTGGACCGGGCGCCGAACAGCACGGCCGCCAGCAGCGGGATGATCACGGTGGGGGCCCAGAGCGCGTAGCTGTACAGGAGGGCGTCCACGATCGACGGGACGCTGACCGCGAACACGGTGGCGGCGGCCCCCACGACGAGGCTGAGCGCGCGCTCCAGCCAGAGCCGCCGCCCGGCGGTCAGCCCGGGGTTGACGAAGGGCTGGTAGATGTCCTTGACGAACACGACGGCGGTCGAGTTCAGGTAGGAGCTGGCCGTGGACATCACCACCGCCAGCAGGGCCGCGACGACGAGCCCGACGATGCCCACCGGCACCAGGTTCATCACCACGGTGGGCAGCGCCAGGTCGGGCTTGACGTCCGGGAACAGCGCCAGCGCCACGACCCCGATGCTGGCCGTCACGAAGAAGAACCCGAACGCGAAGATGCCGGAGATCACGAACCCCTTGCGGGCGTGCGCCGAGTCCGGCGTCGAGAACGTGCGCTGCGTGTACGGCGGGACCAGCGTCTCGCCCAGCAGGAACGCCAGGAAGATGCCGAGGAACGCGGTCAGGCTGTAGTCGCCGAGGAAGCTGGTGTGCAGGTCGGGGATGCGGGCCAGCAGGGCGTCCGCGCCGCCCGCCCGGTTCACCCCGATGATCAGGGTCACGGGCAGGAACACGCCCAGGAAGACGAACTGCAGCATGTCGGTCTGGATGACCGCCCACGCGCCGCCGAACGTCGAGTAGAGGATCACCACCCCCATCCCGACCAGGATCGACGGGACGGTGGGCAGGTCGATGGTGGCGTTCACGACGGTGCCGATCGCCAGCGCCTGCGCGCCGAGGATGCCCGCGCACAACGCCAGCGACAACACCCCGGTCAGTAACCGGGCGGCCCGGCCGTAGTGGTGCTCCATCACGTCGCCCACCGTGTGCGCCCCCGGGTACCGTTTCAGGCGCGGCGCCACGAACGCCCCCACCAGCAGCGTCTGGATGGCGAAGGCGAAGAAGGCGAACATGTAGACGTAGCCGTCCTGGAAGACCGTGCCGGCGTTGCCCAGCGACGCCCCGCCGCCGAGGAACGACGCGGCCAGGCTGCCGAAGAAGACCGGCCAGATGATGCGGTTCCCGGCCACCGCGAAGTCGTCGGGCGTCCTGATCCGCCGCATGGTCTGAACCCCGATGATGATCAATGCCGCGAAGTAGACCGCGAGCATGGCCCAGTCCAGTGCCGCCATGGGCTGCCTCCTCGAGAAATGTTGCCCGAAACGGTAGGCGCGGCCCGGTGCGGCGTCACCGTACGATTCGTACGACCCTCTTGCCGCGGTATATGGGCGTGTTGTGTGATTCGTACATGCTCGCCCCATCGCTGGCTCAGGAGATCGCGAGCGACACCAGCGCGGTCATCGGCTTCAACGTGCTCATCACCGACGAGCGCGGCATCGTGATCGGCAGCGGCGACGCGCGGCGGGTGGGCACCTTCCACGAGGCGTCCGTCGAGGTGCTGCGCACCCGCCGCGCCGCCTGGCACACCTCGGCGCAGGCGCACGAGCTGCGCGGGGTGCGGCCGGGCATCACGCTGCCGCTGGTGGTGGCGGGCGACGCGGTCGGCACGGTGGGCATCACCGGCTCCCCGTCCCGGGTGCGCCGGTTCGGGCTGGTCGTGCGCAGGCAGACCGAGATCCTGCTCAAGGAGTCGGTGGCGCTGCGCTCCGGGCTGCTGCGCGAGCGGGCGACGGAGGAGCTGTGCCGCGACCTGGCCGCGTTCGACCCGGACGTGGTCGAGGCCGAGCACCTGCTGTCGCGGGCCCGCGAGCTGGGCTACGAGCTGGCCACGGCCCGGGTGGCGCTGCTGGTGGCGGCCCCCGGCGCGCGGCCGAGGGCGCTGCACGAGGTCTTCGACGATCCGCAGGACATCGTCGCCGCGCTCGGCTCGGGCCGGTTCGTGGTGCTGCGCCGGCACCCGGTCGCGGGCCCGATCCCCGTGCCGGAAGGCGCGCTGATCGGCGTCGGCGGGGTCGCCGGATCGGTGCCCGAGCTGCGCGACTCCTACCACGACGCGGCCGACGCGCTCCGGCTCGGCCGCCTGGTCGCGCCCGCCGCGCCCGTCCACCTGATCGACGACCTGCGGGTGCACCAGGCACTCTCGGCGGCGGGCGGCCGGGCGCGGGCCCGCCTGCGGGACGGCGCCCTGGGCGGGCTGCGCGCGGAACGGGACTGGCCGGTGCTCCGGGAGACGATCATCGCCTGGTGCGAGCACGGCTTCAACCTGGTCCAAGCCGCCGAGGCGCTGCACATCCACCGCAACACGCTGGTCTACCGGCTGGCCAAGGTGGACGACGGGCTGCGGGAGCGTCCGCAGTCCCTCTACCTGGCCTGCGTCGCCGACCTCATCGACGGACCGGCCGCCCGCCCCGGCTGACCGGCCCCGCCGCTTCGCCTGGCCCGTCCGCTGGGACCGGCTCGACCTCGTCCCGGACGGCGTCGGCGCTGACAGCACCGCCGCGCCGGACCGGCGGTGCGTGTCATGCGGCCAGGGCGATCGGCGTGTCGGGACGGCGTGCGGCATCGCGTTCGGAGATGGTCGTACCGATCGGGCGTTCGGTGACATCTTCAGGGGGTTGACCATGGTGGCCGTGCATCATCGTTTCACGGGCGTACAGGGCCGGCAGTTGTTCTACCGCGAGGCCGGACCCGCCGACGCCCCGCACGTCGTGCTCCTGCACGGCTTTCCGACCAGCTCGTTCATGTTCCGCGGCCTCGTGCCCGCGCTGGCCGGCCGCTACCACGTGATCGCCCCCGACCACCTCGGCTTCGGCCTCTCGGACGCGCCGCCCGCCGACGAGTTCGACTACACCTTCGACGCGCTCGCCGACCTGACCGCCGCCCTGCTCGACAGGCTCGGCATCACCCGTTACGCCATGTATGTCCAGGACTACGGCGCCCCGATCGGCTGGCGGCTCGCGCTGAACGACCCGCACGCCGTCACCGCGATCATCAGCCAGAACGGCAACGCCTACGAGGCCGGTTTCGTCGACGCGTTCTGGCAGGTCGTCCGCGACTACCAGCGGGAGCGGACCCCGGAGACCGAGAAGGCGGTCCGCCAGGCGCTCACCCTGGACGCGATCAGGTGGCAGTACCTCACCGGCGTGCCCGACCCGACCCTGGTCAGCCCCGAGACCTGGTACCACGACCACGCCCTGGTCTCCCGTCCCGGCAACGACCGCGTGCAGCTCGACCTGTTCCTCGACTACGCCACCAACCTGCCGCTCTATCCCCGCCTGCACGAGTACCTGCGCGCGCACCGGCCGCCGCTGCTGGCGGTGTGGGGCAAGGGCGACGAGATCTTCGCCCCCGCCGGAGCGCGGGCGTTCGCGGACGACCTGCCCGACGCGCGCGTCCATCTCCTCGACGGGGGCCACTTCCTGCTGGAAAGCGCCCTCGACGAGGTCGCCGCACTCGTCCTGGACTTCCTCGACGATCAGCCTGACCTGCGCTGACGCGCGACGGGCCGATCCGGGCCCGCTCCCAGGACGCCGACGCGCTCGGCGCCGGTCATCCGGGCCGCGCCGGGCTGAGCGCGCTCCGGTTCAGGGGCGCGGGGCGGTGAGCAGGGCGAGGGCGGTGGCGCGCAGGTCGGCCACCGCCGCGACGGCCGCGCGGTCGTCGAAGGAGGGCTCGTCGAGCCGCTGCTCGACGTCGGCCAGAACCATGATCACGTGCAGGACGAAGACGCGCAGGCGTTCCTCCGCCAGTCCAGGCAGGCACCGCAGGAGCAGCTCGACCAGCTCGTCGAAGCCGGGATGGTGGTCGCCGGAGTAGGGCCAGGACCGGTAGCTGCCCGACAGCACGTACCGGCTGCTGAAGCGCAGGTACCAGCTCGTGCCGCGGTTGGCCAGGACGTGCTCGGACAGGGGCGCCGCGTACGCCTCGACCAGGGCGGGCAGATCGCCCTCCAGACCGCGGGCGCGCAGGCCGGCGAGCAGCTCGCGGCGGCGCAGGTTGAGCGGGGTCATCCGGTACGCGTACAGGGCGTCGATCAGGCCGGTCTTGTCCCCGAAGTGGTACTGCACGGCCGAATGGTTGCGCTGGCCGGCCGCCACGGCGATCTCACGCAGGGACACCCCGAAGCCGCGTTCGGCGAAGAGCCGTTCGGCGGCGAGGAGGATCTTCTCTTTCACCCGCATTGTTGTCTTTCCCTACCTGGTAACCATAGTATTGCGGTCGATTAAGACGACCTGTCTTAACTTGTGCCATCGTAGTGAGGAGAATCCGGTGATCTCGCTCGACGAGGGGAGCGGCGGGTGAACGCGGCCATGCTGTCCGTCGTCGCGGTCCTGATGCTCGGGCTGGGGCTCGGCCTGACGGTCGCGGACTTCCGCCGGGTCCGCCGGTACCGGTGGACCGTCGCCGCCGCGCTCGGCTGCCAGTTACTCGTGCTGCCGCTGGTCTGCTTCGCCATCGTCCGCCTGCTCGGGCTGCCGCCCGCGCCCGCCGCCGGGATGATGCTGGTCGCCGCGGCCCCCGGCGGGCCGCTCGCCGGGGTGTACGCGAAGCTGTTCGGCGGCGACGTGGCGTTCAACCTGACGCTCACCGCGGTCAACTCCGTCCTGTCGGTGTTCACCCTGACGGCGATCACCAACCTGTCGCTGGCCTACTTCCTGCCCGACCGGCAGGGCGTCGGGCTGCACGGCGTGGAGATCGTGCAGGTGTTCGCGGCCGTGCTGGTGCCCATCGCGGCCGGCATGGCGGTCAAGGCGCGCTGGGGCCGGTTCGCCGAGCGCGCCGAGCGGGTCTTCCGGGTGCTGTCCGGGCTCGCCCTGGCCGGTCTCGTCGCGGCCGGGTTCGCCGGCAACCTCGCCCCGCTCGTCGAGAACCTCACGACGGTCTTCCCCGCCGTCGTCCTGTTCGCGCTGGCCAGCCTCACGGCCGGGTACGGGGCGGGGCGGCTCACCCGCGCCGGGCGCGGGCCGTCCATCGCGGCCGGCATGGAGGTCGGCTTCCACAACGCCGCGCTGGCCCTCACCCTGGCGCTGAGCCTGGGCAGCGACCTCGCCCTGGCCGTCCCCGCCGGCATCTACGGCCTCACCATCATGATCGTCGCGGCCGGCTTCGGCCTGCTGCTCCACCGCGTCCTCGCCCCGCGCGCCGACGATGACGCGACCGCCGACGAGACCGCCGACGAGATCGCCGACACGACCGCCGACACGACCGATGACGTGACCGATGGCGGGGCCGCTCCGCCGGTCGCGAACCGACTCCACCGACCCCCGGGAGCCCCCTCATGACCGCCGCCGAACCGATCTTCCGCCCGGCCGCCCGCCCTCCGGCCGGCGCGCCGAACGTCCTGGCCATCATCCTGGACGACACCGGCTTCGCCCAGCTCGGCTGCTACGGCTCCGGCATCGCCACCCCGCACATCGACCGCCTGGCCGCCGGCGGCCTGCGCTACAACCGCTTCCACGTGACGGCGCTGTGCTCGCCGTCGCGGGCCGCGTTCCTGACCGGGCGCAACCACCATGCCGTCGGCATGGGTTTCCTCGCCGACATCCCGCTGAACCACCACGGGTACACCGCCCGCATCCCGCGCTCGGCCGCCACCCTGCCGCGTATCCTGCGCGAGCACGGCTACGCCACCCTGGCCGTGGGCAAGTGGCACCTCACGCCGCGCTACGAGCGCTCGGCGGCCGGCCCGTTCACCCACTGGCCGCTCGGCCTCGGCTTCGAGCGCTACTACGGCTTCCTCCAGGGCGACGCCAACCACTACGCGCCCAACCTGGTCGAGGACAACCACCACGTGGACCCGCCCGCCACCCCGGAGGAGGGCTACCACCTCACCGAGGACCTGATCGACCGCGCCATCGGCTACCTCGACGACCTCGACCAGGCCGCGCCCGGCAAACCCTTCTTCCTCTACCTCGGGCTCGGGGCCACGCACTCCCCGCACCACGTGACGCCCGAATGGGCCGAACCGTATCGCGGCCGGTTCGACCACGGCTGGGACGCCTGGCGGGAGGAGATCTTCCAGCGGCAGCTCGCGACGGGCGTCGTCCCGCCGGGCACCACCCTGACGCCGCGCCCGGCCTGGGTGCCCGCCTGGGACGACCTCGACGCCGACCGCCGCCGCATGTACGCCCGCCAGCAGGAGGTCTTCGCCGGCTTCCTCACCCACACCGACGCCCAGATCGGCCGCCTGCTGGATCATCTGGAGCGGATCGGCAGCCTCGACGACACCATCGTGGTGCTGCTGTCCGACAACGGGGCCAGCGCCGAGGGCGGCGTCGAGGGCAGCGTCAACGAGCACCGCTTCTCCGCCGGCGTGCGCGAGTCGCTGCGCGACAACCTCGCCCGCTACGACGACTGGGGCGGCCCCCGCACCTACAACCACTACGCGTGGGGCTGGGCGTGGGCCGGCAACACCCCGTTCCACCTGTGGAAGCGCTACACCTGGCTGGGCGGCACCCGCACCCCGCTCATCGTGCACTGGCCCGCCGGCATCAGCGCCCGCGGCGCGGTCCGCGACCAGGTCGTGCACGTCAACGACCTGTTCCCGACGCTCCTGGACGCCGCCGGCATCACCGCCCCCGACGTCGTGGACGGCATCGAGCAGCAGCCGATCGACGGGGCCGGCTTCCGCGCCACCTTCGACGACCCCGCCGCCCCCGCCCCGCGCGACACCCAGTACTTCGAGATGCTGGGCTCCCGCTCCCTGATCCACGGCCGCTGGAAGGTCACCACCGACCACCTGTCCGCGGGCATCCTCGACGAGGACGAGCTGCTCACTGGCAGCCGCGACTTCGACGGCGACCACTGGGCGCTGTTCGACCTGGCCGCCGACTTCGCCGAGGCCACGGACGTCTCCGCCGAGCATCCCGAGGTCGTCGCCGAGCTGCGGCGGCTGTGGGACGAGGAGGCCGCGCGCAACCACGTCCTGCCGCTGCTCGACAACCTCGTGGACCGCTTCGGCGCGCTCATCGGCCCGGTCTGGCCCACGGGCGGCGACCGCACCTTCCGTCCCGGGACCGCGCCGGTCTGCGACGAGTCGGTGCCCATGCTCTTCGGCGGCTTCCGCATCACCGCCGAGGCCGACGTGGCCGCCGACGCCGACGGCGTCCTGTGCGCTCTCGGCGACTGGCACGGCGGCTTCGCCCTGCACGTCACCGGGGGACGCCTGGTCTTCAGTTTCGCCCGTCCGGAAGGGCCGCTGGAGGTCGTCGGCGACCGTCCCGTGCCGCCCGGCCGGCAGGTCCTGGGCGTCGCGCACACCACCGGCCCGGACGGCTCCGCCTTCCACCTGCTGCACGGCGACACCGTGGTGGGGACGCTCACCTTCGACGGCCACCTGCCGCTGGCGCTCCAGCACGGCGGCGCGGGCCTGCGCCTGGGCCACGACGCGGGGCTGCCCGTGTCCGAGCGCTACCGCGTCCCGGCCCGCTGGAACGGCGAGCTGTTCTCCGTCCGCGTCCGGACCCCGGGCCTCGCCCTGCCCGATCCCGTCGCCGAGCTGCGCACGGCGCTGCACGCCGACTGATTCACGCGGGCGGGCGGGTGAGTTTGGCGGCCACGGCGTCGAGGATCCAGTCCAGGCCGGTCGCGAAGGACGTCTCGGCGTCCACCTCGTCGCCGTCGTGCACGAACCTGGCCAGCGCGGGGAAGCGGCCGGTGGCCAGCATCCTGGTCACGTGCGGGCCGGAGGCGCGCTGCCAGTCGCGTTCGGACAGGCCGGTGGCGCGCTCGGCCCGCAGGTTCGCGACCTCGCGCCGGATCGCGCCGGTGACGTAGGCGCCGACGGTCTCCACGGCGCGCATGACGGTGCCGAGGTCGGCGAGGCCGTCGAGGGCGGCCAGCGTCGCCTCGGTCACGGCCAGGGCGTTGGGGCCCAGCGCCGGACGGCCGCCGAGCAGGTCGGCCAGCCATTCGTGACGGAGGACGGCCCGCCTGGTGCGGTGGGCGTTCAGGCGCAGCGCCTCCCGCCAGTCGCCGGGCGGCTCCTCGGGCAGGATTTCGGCGTGGACCTCGTCCACCATGAGGTCGAACAGCTCCTCCTTGGTGGAGAGGTAGCCGTAGAGCCGCATCGGGCCGACGTCCAGCCGGGCGGCGACCTTGCGCAACGACACCTCGTCGAGCCCGCCCTCGTCGGCCAGTGCGATGGCGGCGGCGACGATCCGCTCCCGGTCGAGCGGCAGGGGGCGAGTCGGCGGCTCCGGCCGGTCCCACACAGTCATGGGTACATCGTACTGTTGCGATACACTGTATTTCTCATTTACACTGCATCGACATGAGACACCGTATCGCCGTGGTCGGGGGCGGCCCCGGCGGCCTGACGTTCGCCCACGTCCTGCACCGCCACGGTCATCCCGTCACCGTCCTCGAACGTGATCCCGCCGCCGACGCCCGTCCCCCGGGCGGCACGCTGGACCTGCACGACAAGCTGGGCCAGCGCGCGCTGAGCAAGGCCGGGCTGCTGGGGGAGTTCCAGGCGCTGTCCCGTCCCGAGGGGCAGGCCATGCGCATCCTGGACACGGACGGGACCGTGCTGCGCGACTGGCTACCCCGTCCCGGCGACCCGGACCATCCCGAGATCGACCGCGGCCAACTCCGTGACCTGCTGCTCGGCCCCCTCGACGTGCGGTGGGGGAGCAGCGTGACGGAGGTGGTGCCGGGGACCCGGGACGGCGTGCTGGTGCGATTCGCGGACGGGCGGCAGGAGGCGTTCGACCTCGTGGTCGGCGCCGACGGCGCCTGGTCCCGGGTCCGCCCGGCGCTCTCGTCCGTGACGCCGCACTACACCGGCGTCTCCTTCGTCGAGACCGCCCTGGACGACGTCGACACCCGCCACCCCGCCCTCGCCCGGCTGATCGGCGACGGCTCCCTGGCCGTGTACGGCGCGAACCGCGCCCTCGTCGCCCAGCGCAACAGCGGCGGCCACGTCAAGGTGTACGCCCAGTTTCGCGCGCCGCTCGACTGGCACACGGACCCGGACCGGCATCTGGGCCTGAACACCGGTCTGGACGCGGGCCTGGACCTGAATGACGCCGCGGCCGTGCGGGCGAGCCTGCTGGCCCTGTTCGACGGCTGGGCCGCGCCCGTCCTCGACCTTCTCCGCCACGGCGGCGACTTCGTCCACCGGCCCCTCCACGTCCTGCCCGTGGGCCACACCTGGGCCCACGTCCCCGGGGTGACGCTCCTGGGTGACGCGGCCCACCTGATGCCTCCCCTGGGGGCGGGCGCGAACCTCGCGATGCTGGAAGGCGCCGAACTCGCCGAGGTCCTCGCCGCCGCCCCCGGCGACCTGGACGGGGTCGTCCGCGCCTTCGAGGAGCAGATGTGGGCGCGGGCCGGCAGGTGGGCGAAGATGACGACGGCCGGTCTGGACCGCCTCGTGAGCCCGGACCCCGCCGAAGCCCTCGCCCTGTTCGACGAGCTCCAGCCGTCCTGACCGCCGGACGCGATGGTCCGGAGCCGCCATATTTGACCGTTCGATCTGGAAATGGCTAAGGTTCATCGCATGGCGAGGACCAAGGAGTTCGATCCGGACGCGGCCCTGCAGAAGGCGCTGGAGCTGTTCTGGGAGCGGGGGTACGAGGCGACGTCCATGGCCGACCTGGTCCAGCATCTGGGCATCGCGCGGGCGAGCATCTACGCCACCTTCGGCGGCAAGCACGACCTCTACGTGCAGGCGCTCGAAAGGTACCTGCAGACCTGCGATCCCAACGTCGTCGAGGTGCTCTCCCAGCCGGGGCCGGCGCTTCCCGCGGTACGGTCGCTGATCGAGGCGTACACCGAGGAATCCCTGTGTGACCAGCGCAGACGCGGCTGCATGGTGGTCAACGCGGCCGTCGAGGTCATGCCGCGCGATCCGCAGATCGCGCGGCGGGTCGAGGCGAGCTGGGACACGCTGGAGACCGCGCTGACCTCGGCGCTGACCCGGGCGCGCGCGCAGGGCGAGATCTCGGCCGACAAGGACCCGCGTGCGCTGGCCCGTTTCCTGCTCGTCCTGATGCAGGGCATCCGCGTCCTCGGCCGGGCGCATCCCGACTCCGGCAGGCTGCGTGACGCCACCGCTCAGGCGCTGGCCGTCCTGGACTGAGGAACCGCTCGTTTCGACGAGCGGCGTTCTCGCCTGCCCAAATAACAGAACGATCGGTCTAGATAGGCCGCACCGAGCAAGCAGAGGAGAATCCGGAATGACCCCACGTTTCACCGGCAAGATCGCCCTCGTCACCGGCGGAGGATCGGGCATCGGCCGGGCCACCGCGCTCGCCTTCGCCCGGGAAGGCGCGACCGTGGTGGTCACCGGGCGCAGCGCCGGCCCCCTCGAACAGACCGCGAAGCTGATCGCGGACGAAGGCGGCCGGGCCGACGCCGTCACCGCTGACGTCACCTCCTCCGAGGACCTGGCCCGGCTCGTCGCGACCACGGTGGAGCGCCACGGCGGCCTGCACATCGCGTTCAACAACGCGGGCACGCTCGAGGCCGGACCACTCGCGGACCTGGACGAGGACGCCTGGAACCGCCAGTTGGCCGTGAACCTGACCGGCGTCTTCCTCAGCATGAAACACGAGATCGCCCACATGCGCGGCAACGGCGGCGGCGTCATCGTCAACACCGCCTCCAACCTCGGCGCGCACCTGCGGCTGCCGTTCCTCGGCGGCTACGCGGCGTCCAAGGCGGCCGTGAGCGCGCTGAGCCGGGCAGCCGCCAAGGAGTACATCGGGGACGGCATCCGCATCAACGCGATCAGCCCCGGGCCCATCGACACCTCCATGTCCCTGCGTCCCGGCGAGAGTGAGGACGACCGGGCCGGACGCATGAAGGACACCCTGCCGATCGGCAGGGTCGGCACCCTCGCCGAAGCGGCCTCCGCCGTGCTCTGGCTCGCCTCACCCGAAGCCGGCTTCGCGGTCGGCCACGACCTGGTCATCGACGGGGGAGCCAGCGCCTGATCCACGGGAGCGGCCGACCGCCCGGCTCCTTCGGGAGAGACCGGGTCTTGAGCAGCGCATGCTCTACTAGGCCGCGAACACGGCGATGCCGGTGTGGAACCCGACGACGACGTGCCCGCTCTCGTCCACGGCGACGGCGGTCACCGCGTCGGGGAGGCGCAGACGGGGGCCGACGCGGCGGCGGGTGGTGAGGTCCCACACCTCCACCACGAAGCCGGTGGCGGTGACGACGACGGGGTGGCCCATCCGAACGGCGTTGACGCTGCTGACGTCTCGCGCTCTGACATGGCGGACACGGTACAGCCGGGGCGCGACACCGGCAGGAGAAGGACATCTCTGACGTTCCTGCGGGCGGGCCGTCAGTCTGGCTGGAGGTCCTCGCGCCTGAGCAACGCGAGCAGGCGGACGCCTTCGGCGGCCAGGGCCTCGCCCCCGCCTTCCTGCCGGTCGATGACGCACAGCGCGTGCTCGATCCTGGCCCCCAGGTCACGCAACCGGCCGGTGGAGATGGCGATCTGGCCGCCCGAGGTGACCACGTCCTCGATGACCAGGACGCGCCGTCCTTCGACGCCGGCGCCTTCGGCCAGCCGGGCGGTGCCGTAGGGTTTGGCCGTCTTGCGGACGAACGCGCACGGCAGACCGGTGTGCCGGCCCAGCGCGGTGACGACCGCGATGCCGCCCATCTCGAGGCCGGCCAGTACCTCGGTCCCTTCGGGTACGAGGTGGGCCATCTCCGACGCCAGTTCGTCCAGCAGGGCCGGGTCGGCTTCGAACTGGTACTTGTCGAAGTACTCCGTGGCCACGCGTCCCGAGCGCAGCACGAAGCGGCCGCTCAGCAGACAGCGGTCGCGGACCCGGCGGGCGAGATCCAGGTCCGTCACGGCACGCTCAGTGAGCCGAGGACGATCTCCCGTGCCGCCTGGACCGTGGCCGGGAAGGCGGTGGGGTCGCGGCCGATGCGTTCGGCGCCCGCGCGCATGACTCCGGACAGCAGTTCGACGGTGAGGTGCACGTCGCCGACGTCGTGGAACTCTCCGCGTGCGATGCCGCCTCGGACGACGTTCTCGACCTCGACCACGATCGCGTGGAACGGGCTGTCCGGCCCTTTCGGCGTCCCGGCGGCTGCCGGGTCGACGCCTGGCCGGAACATCAGTCGCATGATCGGGTCCGTGAACGCTTCCAGGACCACCACGACGATCTCCCGCAGCCGTTCGGCGGCCGGGGCGGTGGAGCGGGTGGCGAGCGCGGTCACCCGTTCGACCGTGGGCCGGCCCGTCCGCTCGGTGAGCGCCTTGACCAGGGCGCTCTTGTCGCGGGCGTAGTTGTACAGGGTGTTGCGGGCGAGCCCGGCGCGGGCGGCGATGTGGCCCATGGTGATCGTGTCGTAGTCGCGTTCGAGCAGCAGGTGTCGCATCGCCGCGGCGAGGTCGGCCCACACCAGTTCGTGGTGCTGCTCGATGTTGCTTCCCCGGATCCGCGGCATGCGATCATCCTCTCCCATCGCGCTCTCCCTCTCGCCCGCCGGCTCAGGCGGTGGCGCTCTTCGGGTGGTGGCGGCGCAGGTTGGCGGCGATGACGCGGTCGAGCGTGCGGTCGGGCAGGATCCGGGTCAGGCGGGTGATGAGGGCGGCGTCGCGGCCGATGGTGTAGCGGGTGCGTGGTTTGCGGGTCGTCACGGCTTTGGCGATGACCCGGGCGGCGGCGTCGGCGGTGACGCCCGACGCGGTGCCGGTGGCCATCAGGGTGTTGGTCGCCTGGACCAGGCTGCCGTAGCGCCGGTCCTGTTCCGGGGTCATCTGGGCGGCCAGCCGGTTCGCCGTCGCGATGCCGCGGGCGGCCATCTCCGTACGGACGCCGCCGGGCTCGATCACGACCACCTGCACGCCCAGCGGTGCGATCTCGCGGCGGAGCGCGTCGCTGACCGCTTCCAGGGCGAATTTCGCGCCCGCGTACGCGCCGTAGGTGGGCATGGCGGCCTTGCCGCCGATGGAGCTGATGTTGATGACGCGGCCCCTGCCGTGCAGCAGGGCGGGCAGGAGCGCCTGGGTGACGGCGATGTGGCCGAACAGGTTGACCTCGAACACCCATCGCCACTGCGCCATCGGCAGGGCTTCGACCGGGGCGTTGACCTGGATGCCGGCGTTGTTGACGAGCGCGTGCAGCGGGCGCGGGTCGTCGGTGACCCGCGCCGCGAGTGCCCGCACCTGCTCGGGTTCGGTGATGTCGAGCATGATCGGTTCGACGCCGGTCGTTCGGATGGCGTCGGCGTCGCGGTCGCGTCGTACGCCGGCCAGGACGTGGAATCCCTGGCGAGCCAGTTCGCGGGCGGCTGAGGCGCCCATGCCCGTGGAGGCTCCGGTCACGACGATCAACTTCTGGGCCATGGAACTCCTTTATGCGACAACTCGTCGACAAGTTTACGACATTCTGTCGCGAAAGCCAGCCGGGTCCGCCTGCCGTACGGAGAAGACGGAACGTCTCGTCTTCTAGCTGGTACGATCCCCGGCATGGTCAAGCAGCCCAACTCCGCCCGCCGCAGCGAGCGCTCCCGGCAGGCCATCCTCACCGCGGCCCGCGAACTGGTCTCCGAGGTGGGGTACGCCAAGCTGTCCATCGAGGCCATCGCGGCCCGCGCCGGGGTGGGGAAGCAGACCATCTACCGCTGGTGGCCGTCCAAGGGCGCGGTGGTCCTGGACGCCTTCCTCGCCCTGAGCGAGGCCGGGCCGGAGCAGAGCGTGGCGCTGCCCGACACCGGCGACCTGGAGGCCGACCTCAAGACGGTGCTGCGGGCGACGGTGGCCGAGTTCGCCGACCCGGCGTTCGAGGCGCCGATCCGCGCGCTCAACATGGAGATCATCAACGATCCCGCCCTGGCCGCCCAGTACCGCGAGAAGCTGGCCGGCCCGGTGGACGAGGCCAAGAAGGCCCGGCTGCGCACCGCCCAGCAGGCCGGGCAACTCGCCGCGGACGCCGACCTCGACCTGGCCCTGGAACTCCTGTACGCGCCCCTCTATCAGCGCTGGCTGCTGCGCTCCGGCCCGCTCACCCCGCAGTACGCCGACGCCCTCGTCGAGTCCTTCCTCAAGGCCATGCGCCCGGACACCGCCTGACCGCGACCGGCGCCCGGTAGCGAGACGAGACGGACCGTCTTGACAGCGGATGGGCGGCCCGCCCATACTCATCTCAGCAAGGCGAGACGATACGTCTCGTCACAGTACGGATGAGGGGAAACGTATGACCGCTGCACGCGTATGGTTCATCACCGGCGCGTCGAGGGGCCTGGGCAGGGCGTTCGCCGAGGCGGCGCTCGCCGCCGGAGACCGCGTCGTGGCCGCCGCGCGCGACCTCGGCCCGCTCGACGACCTCGCCGCCGCCCACCCGGACCGGCTGGTCCGGCTGACGCTGGACGTGCGTGACCGCGCGGCCGTCGGCGTGGTGGCGGACCGGGCGGCGGCGGCGTTCGGCCGGCTCGACGTCGTGGTCAACAACGCCGGCACGATGCTGCTCGGGATGGTGGAGGAGGCGACGGAGGAGCAGGTCCGCGCCCAGTTCGAGGTCAACTTCTTCGGCGCGGTGTGGGTGGCCCAGGCCGTGCTGCCGCACCTGCGGGCACAGGGCTCGGGCCACATCCTGCAGGTCACCACGATGGGGACCGGCGGCGGGTTCGCCTCCACCGGTTTCTACGCGGCGAGCAAGAGCGCGCTCGACTCGGTGAGCCAGGCGCTGGCCATGGAGGTGGCGCCGTTCGGGATCAAGGTGACGATCGTGCAGCCCGGCGGGTACGGCACGGACCTGTTCACCCGCGGCACCACGATGACGCCGCCGCACCCGGAGTACGAGCCGCTGCGGGCCAAGCTGGCCGAGATGTGGGGCGAGGACGCCGGCCCCGACCCCGGCACCGCGGCCTCGGTCGTCATGGAGCTGGCCGGACTGGCGGACCCGCCGCTGCGGCTGATCGTCGGCGGCGCCTCCTTCGACATGGTGCGGCAGATGGACCAGGCCCGCGCCGAGGAGTACCGCGCCTGGGAGCACCTCAGCCGCAAGGCCCCGGGCTGACACCGCCGGTGCCGCGCGGCCATCGGCACGAGAAACGCACAACAGGAGGTGAGGCGCTTTGCGTGTCCCCGCTCAACTGGCACTCAACGAGATCACCAAGCGCTACGGCACCCGCGTCGTGCTGGACCGGGTGTCGCTCACTGTCCGGCCCGGCGAGCGGCTCGGGGTGATCGGCGACAACGGATCGGGCAAGTCCACGCTGCTCAAGCTGATGGCGCAGGCCGAGCGTCCGGAAGGGGGTGAGGTCGTGACCGTCGCGCCCGGCGGCGTCGGGTACCTGCCGCAGTCGCTCGCGCTGCCGCCGCACGCCACCGTCGCCGACGCCGTCGATGCGGCGCTGGCCGACCTGCGCGCGCTCGAAGCCCGGATGCGGGCGGCCGAACGTTCGCTCGGCGCGGCGGCGCGCGGGGACGCCGACGATCACGCCGGCCTGGACGCCTACGCGCGGCTGGTGGCGCAGTTCGAGGCGCGCGACGGCTACGAGGCCGACACCCGGGTGGAGGTGGCCCTGCACGAGCTGGGGCTGCCCGGACTCGACCGGGACCGTCCGCTGGGCACGCTGTCCGGCGGCGAACGCTCCCGGCTGGCGCTGGCCGCCACGCTGGCGTCCGTCCCCGAGCTGCTGCTGCTCGACGAGCCGACCAACGACCTGGACGACGCCGCCACGGCCTGGCTCGAACAGCGCCTGCGCGCCCACCGGGGCACGCTCGTGGCGATCACGCACGACCGGGTGTTCCTGGAACGGGTGACGACCGCCATCGTCGAGGTCGCCGACGGGCAGGTACGCCGCTACGGCGACGGGTACACCGGCTACCTCGCCGCCAAGGCCGCCGAACGCGCCGCCCAGGCACGCGCCCACGAGGACTGGAAAGAGGAACTGGACCGGCATGCCGCGCTGGTGACGGCCAACGCCGGCCGGATGCAGGTGATCCCCCGCAAGACTGCCAAAGCGGGCATGGGCACCGGCCGCTGGCGCGGGCGCTCGCGCGCCCACGGGGCCGCCGGCCGCATCCGGCAGTCCCGGCAGCGGCTCCAGTGGCTCACCGACCATCCCGCGCCGCCGCCGCCCGAGCCGCTGCGCTTCACCGCCGCCCTCACCACCACGGGTGCCGGCGCGGGGGCCGAGGTCGTCGCACTCGACGGCATCGAGGTGACCGGACGGCTGCGCCTGGACTCCCTGACCGTCCGCGCCGGTGAGCGGCTACTCGTCACCGGCCCGAACGGGGCGGGCAAGACGACGCTGATGCGCGTGCTCGCCGGGGAGCTGAGACCGGACGCGGGGGAGGTGCGGCGGGCCGGCCGGGCCGGACTCTTCCGGCAGGACGAACCGGACATCGGCGACGTGCGCGCATCCGTCCGGGCCGGGACCCCGCGGCAGCCCGGACCCGCGGACCGCACGGTGCTGCGGGCCTACGCCCACGGACGTCCGGGAAGCCTGGACGAACACGCCGACGCGCTGCTCGCCCTGGGCCTGTTCCGCCCGCCGGAACTGGGGCTGCGCCTCGGGGAGCTGTCCTACGGGCAGCGCCGCCGGATCGACCTGGCCCGGCTGGTGAGCGAGCCCGTGGACCTGCTCCTGCTCGACGAGCCCACCAACCACCTGTCGCCGCTGCTCGTCGAGCAACTGGAACAGGCGCTGACCGGCTACCGGGGAGCCCTGGTCGTGGTCAGCCACGACCGGCGGCTACGTGCCGCGTTCACCGGCACCCACCTCGAACTGACCGCCGGCGCCCCCGCCTGACAGCCGGCCATCGCCTACGTCCATGCGTAGCCGAAGGATCACGGCAGGTGAGCGGCATCCGGTATGTGCGGTACGCGTGGGTGGAGCAGTGCCGGCCCGGCGCGGTGATCGTCGCCCCGTGGCGTCCGGGCTTCGGCGTCGGCCACTGCCTGCGGCTGGAGGTGCGGGCGGACGGCACCGCGCAGGGCCGCATCGTCGACTTCGCCGACTATATGTGGATGCGCTCCCAGCGTCCGGCCCCGGACGACACGCTTTCGGACGATCGGCGCCAGTACTGGACGGCGCTCGATCCGCGAGCGTTCGACCAGATCGACGCGGGTATGGACGTGACCATCTCGGCGCTGACCGGAATCGTCACGACCACCGGCAGTGGCACCGACGAAGACGGCCGATGGTGGCGCATGTGGCTGTCCGACCCTGACGTGCCCTGCTCATGGGCGGCCGTCACCTGCCGGCCGGGTTCGAGAATCGCCGTCCAGCAGGCCGGCGACCGGCCGCTCTGGGACGAGGTCGTGCAGGCGTACGCCCGCTGGGTCTCCCTGGGGCAGCCGAGCTGGCGGCGGTTCGGTGTCACCGTCACCTCCGGCGGGCAGGTGATCTGGCTGGACTCGCCGGACAACGTGCTCGGCCCCTGAGACGTGCGGCCCGTCGCCAATGCGTTAAGGTCATACTCCCCTTACGAAGAGTGACTGATTGTCCGGGTGCTGACAGCATCACTTGTGACGTTCCGTAGTCGATCAGTTGCACAAGGGGGATGTGTTGTCGAAGACACGCCGAAGCCGTAACGTACGCGGCCTCGTCAGGACCGCCGTGGCCACGGCCCTGCTGCTCAGCTCCTGGGCGATGAGCGGCCCGACCGCCGCGGGCGCCGCCCAGGCCGCCGCCTTCGCGCCGGGCACGTACCGGATCATCAACGTCGCCTCGCACAGCTCGGTGCGCACCTACAACGCGGGTGCGGAGCTCTTCGTCTCCAGCACCCGGGAGAACCCGGGCCCGTTCGAGCTGTGGCAGATCGACCGCCGCGAGGACGGGTACACGATCCAGAACGTCGGCATCAACATGATCAGGATGCTCGACAGCTACGCTGCGGTGCGGCAGGCGGTGGCGGGGGAACCGGTGGTCACCAACCGTGACGCCGGCGTCTGGTCCATCGAGCCGGCCGGCAACGGCACCTTCGTCATCAAGGTGCCCGGCCAGGACCTCCTCTGGAACACGGAACCGCCGGTGGTTCCGCGCGGCGACGTGCGACTGCGCCACGCGAACGGATCGGACACCCAGCGCTGGAGCCTCGTCGCGGCGACCGGCTGAGACGTCCTGACCACCTGAAACACGCGGCCCGCCCCTCGCCCGAGGGGGCGGGCTCAGCCCGGGTCGGACCAGCCGCGGCGGGCCGCGAGCAGGCCCGCCTGGAAGCGGGTGCGCGCTCCCAGCAACTCCATCAGCTCGCTGACCCGGCGGTGAACCGTCCGCAGGCTCACCCCGAGTTGCCGCGCCACCGCCTCATCCTTCAGCCCCGCCGCGAGCAGCGTGAACAGCTCGGGATCCGGCACGCCGGCACGCCCGTCGGACGGGGCGGCCGGTAGCGGCAGCGCCCCCCGCCACAACACCTCGAAGAGGGTGACGAGCGCGTCCAGCAGCGACGAGGAGTGGACGATGACCGCGCTGTCGGCGCTGCCGGAGTCGGCCGAGGCGGCGGTGCTCAGCGGCAGGATCGCGCTCCTGCGGTCGGCGATCGCCAGCTTCATCGGCACCTCGGGGCTGATCCTGGCCTGTTCGCCGGCGGCCACGGCCTCCTGGGCCAGGCGCAGCTTGCCGGGGATCTCCAGCGCCGAGACGTCGTAGATGCCGCGGACCAGGACGCCGCGCGACAGGCGGTCGAGCTCCTCGACGTTCTGCTCCGTCGGGTCCTGGGCGTACGGGGGCCGGTCCAGGACCAGCAGTTCCTCGGTCGCGGTCTGCTGGAGCTGGGTGAAGCGCTGCACCACGGCCGCCTGCCCCTGGACGACCTCGACGAGTTCCTCCGGCGACTGGTTCTCCGTGGGCGGCGTCTCGGCCAGCAGCGCGAGCGCCGCCAGCCGGGCCTGGGCCAGGCCCTCCTCCCTGCGCGAGATGAGGGCGGCCACCGCGACATCCGGACGGGTCGGCAGGAACCGGACGGGACGCCCCGCCATGCGGCTGACCAGCCCCAGCGCCTCCAGCCGGGAGAAGGCGCGGCGCAGGGCGACGGTGGTGCGGCCGGTGTGCGCGGCCAGCTCGGGCAGCGCGGCGCGGGGGCGGCGTAGCAGGTCTCGGTAGATTCGCTCGTCGTCGGCATCCACCCCGACGGCCGAGAGGGCGTTGTCCTCGGAATTCATGATCTCTCCGGGCGTCGTATTCCTGCAATGTCATAGATCTGCCAGGGCTTGGCCTAGCGTACGCGATCGTCTCCCCGATAGGACGTACCAGGTACGTCCTACTGGAGGTTGTTGTGAAGAAGATGATCACCCTGGGCATCGCGGCCGCGATCGCGATCCTGCCGGCCATGCCCGCCGCCGCGGCCGACGAGCCGGAGGCCGCGCTCAACGGCGTCGGACGCTGGCAGCAGCCGCATTGCGACACGGTCACGGGTGACGGGTCGGTGACGTTCACCCGTGACGAGGGCCGGACGATCGCGCCGACCAGCCAGGTGCTGCGGCCGATCGTCTACACCAGCGGCCTCGTCACGCTCGATGAGCCCGGCCGGCTGCTCGCCATGTCGAACAACGTGTTGCTGGCCTCCAAGGACGCCGGTTGCGGCTGGACGCCGGTGGGCAAGGTGAGCGGCACCTACATCACGCTCACGGCGGCCCGCGGCGGGCGGGCCTACGCCTGGGACCGTGACGGCAACCTCTCGCTCGTGACGACCGACTCCGTCACGCCGCTGACCGCACCGGCGGGCGAGGTGACCGGGTTCGCCACGGACCCGCTGCGCGGCGAGCGGCTACGGCTGGCCGACGGCGACGGGCAACTGCACGAGTCGCGCGACGGCGGACGCACCTGGCGGGCCATCGGGACGCCCGCGTTCGAGCAGAGCGAGCTGCTCATGGTCTACACGGCGGCCTTCGACCCGTACAACCTGAACCACGTGGTCATGGGCGCCGGCAGCCAGGGCGCCCGGGTCACCTACGACGGCGGGCGGACGTGGCACGCGTCCACGGGGCTGGCCGAGCCCGGCACCCGGGTCAACGTGTTCAGCGCGACGATCTCCCCGGCCGCGCCGAACGTCGTCTACGCGATGGGCCTGAACATGGCCGAGAACGACGCGCACGCGCCGTCCGACGGCCGTCACATCTACCGTTCGCTCGACGGGGGCCGTCACTTCACCCCGGTCGTCGACCAGAGCAGCGAGGTCACCATCCCCAACGGCCCGCTGCTGGCCGCCCACCCCAAGGACCCGGGGGTGCTGTACTTCGTGTGGGGCACGGCGTGGTCCGGTCTCGGCACGAACATCTACCGCTATGACGCGCGCCGCGGCCGGGTCACCACGAACCACAACGCCTACGACCGGGTCACCTCGGTCTCGTTCAGCCCGGTGAACCCGAAGGTGATGTACCTCGGGGTGGCCGAGGAATCGTAGCGGGCCGGGGTGGGCGAAGGTGCTCGATGAGACCGGCGGACGCGCCCAGCGATTCCGGGCGCGTCCGCCGGTCTCATCTTCCCGTCCGAACGGAAGCCGTCCTGCGCCCCGGCCGGGGGCACAGGAGCCGGCGGGAGAGCGGCGATCCGGTCCGGGTGATCAGCGCCGCCGCGGTCGCCAGCACGGGCAACCCCACCACCACGGCGATGACGAAGGGCCACGGTATGGCGACGGTGGCGGGGTCGCCGGCGGCGTGCGTGGTCATCGGCCGGCTCAGCGCCACGCCCGTCACCGTCCCGGCGACCAGCCCCACCAGCGCGCCGAGCCCGGAGATGTAGAGGGCCTGGCCGGCCACGACGAGCCGCATCGTGCCCGGCGGCGCGCCGATGGCCGCCATCGTGGCCCGCTCGGGCCACATGTCGGCCGCCGCCAGGCGGGTGGCGGCCAAGGTGCCGCCGACGACGAGGACGAGGGCGCCGCCGAGCCAGCCCCACAGGCCGGGGTCGCCGATGTTGCGGTAACCCTCCTCGCCGGCGATCGTGACGCGGCGCGTCACCTCGGCCAGGTCGCGCGGCAGCGCCGACCCCGCGGGCAGTCGGTGCATGGCGTAGAGCTGGCGTTCGGCCGTGCTGAATCCGGACTGTTCGACGAGGGCGCGCGGCAGCACGGCCCCGCCCTGGTGTTCGTCGGCGGGGACGGCCAGGACCGCCGGCACGACGAGTTCGCGCGCGGGGGCGGAGGTGGAGCTCGCGCGCAGCGTCAGCTTGCCGTCCCGCACCGCGGCCGGGTCGAAGACGACGGCCTTGCCGCTCGCCAGCGCCGCGGCTGCCCGCGGGTCGTGGCGTCCTTGCAGGAGGGTGAGCAGGGCCTGATCCCCGATGGCCGCCGAACGGCGGGTCCGCGTCCCGTTCCAGCGCACCGTGTACCGCAGCGCGTAGCGGTGGCCGTCGGCGCCCCTTACCTCGTAACCGGGGGCCAGCGGCACGCCCGGCAGGTGGCGGGCCGTTTCGGCGCGCAGCCGCTTCCAGGCCGCATCGGTCATGGCGCCGCCCCAGATCGCCAGCGTGCCGGTCGGGCGGGCCGAGGTGTAGTCGTTGCGCCGGTCCATGTGTTCGCTGTAGGCGCCGATGCCCATCGCCACGGCCGTCGCCGTGACCGCCATGACGGCCGCGACGGCGCTCGCCGTGCGGGTCCGGTTGCGGACGGCGTCGCGCACGGACACCCGCAAGGGCAGGATCAACCGGCCGGCCGGCCGTCCCGTGAGGCGGATCAGCCAGGGCGTCAGCACCACCAGCCCGATCATGATCAGCACCGCGGCGGCCCACACCCACACCGTGCCCGGCTGGCGGCGCGCCACCACGATCGCCACCAGCCCGGCCAGTACGAGCACGGCTCCGGCGAGCGGCCGGTACGGCCCGTCGCCGGCCGCGGGCGCACGGCCGGCCAGCACGGTCGCGGTGTCCTGCCGGGATGCCTGCACGGCGGGCACCAGCGCCGCCGCGATACCGGCGACCAGGCCCAGCGCGGCGACGCCCAGCACCGGTGGCCACGGGACATCGAGCGGGCCGGCCTGCCCTCCCCACCGCGCCGCGAAGGGGGCGCCCAGCGCTCCGGCCGCGATGCCCAGCACCATCGCCACGAGGGTGGCCGCGCCGCCGAGGACCAGCCCGTCGGCCAGCACGATCGTCCGCAGGTGCGCGGCCGAGCCGCCCTGCGCCGCGATCTCGGCCAGTTCCCGGCGTCGTCTCCTGAGCCCGACCGCGAAGGCGGGCCCGGCCAGCAGCACGGTCTCCAGCACCACCATGATCACCATCGTGCCGAGCCCGACCGTCTGCTGCACATCCAGGGGAGGGAGCCGCGACAGGGTGTCCGGCCAGGCCGGGAGCGCGGTGCGGGACAGGACGTACAGGCCGGCCCGGTTCAGCGCGGGCACCTCGCTCCAGGGCACGGGCTTCGCGGTGTCGGCGAGCCAGCCGGGGCCGTACAGGACCGTCCCGGCGCGGTCGGCCGACGGTGGCGGCAGGTCGGGGCCCACGACCTGCCGCAGTGAGGGCTGGTGCGGATGTTCGACCACGCCCACCACCATCAGCGGCGGCGAGCCGGACGGCCGGAGCAACTCGCCGGGCCGCAGGCCCAGCGCGGGGGTCACCACGATCTCGCCCGCGGCGGGGAACCTGCCCTCGCGCAACGTCAGCATCCCCGTGGTCAGGGGGTCACGCAGGTCGGTCTCCAGCGTCTCGACCCGGTCGCCGCCCAGGTGGAGCACGCCGGCGCTGAAGGAGAGCAGGCGGGTGCCCGGTCCGAGCAGGGCCGCCACCTCGGCGGCGCCGAGCGGGGGAGTGGCCGCCGCGTCGCCGACGCCGGTGCTCCAGATCGCCCCGTTCGGCTGCTGGCGGAGCGCCATGTTCTCGCGTATCTGGACGAGGCGGACGTCGGACGTGCCCAGCTCGGCCGCCAGCCCCTCCTGCGGGGTGACGTTCATGGTCTCGACGAGGGTGAAGAGCCCCGTGATCACCAGGACGGGCAGGCCGATCATCACCATGACCAGCGCGCTTCGTCCCCGGGAGCGCCACGCGTTGCGGCGGGCCAGGCGCAGCGCGACCGGCAGGACGCTCATCGGGCGCTCACCAGCGACGAGTCGGTGGTGTCGGTGATCATCCCGTCGCGCAGGAACACCACCCGGTCGGCCCAGGCGGCGTAGCGCGGCTCGTGGGTGACCAGCAGCACCGCCGCGCCCGCGTCGCAGCGGGTGCGTAACAACTGCAGGATCTCGTCGCCGGTGCGGGTGTCGAGCGCGCCGGTCGGCTCGTCGGCCAGCAGCAGGCGCCGCGTGCCCACCAGGGCGCGGGCGATCGCGATCCGCTGGCGCTGGCCGCCCGACAACTCCTCGGGGAAGCGGTCGGCCAGGTCTGTCACGCCGATCTCGGCCAGCACGGCCATCGCCTCCTTGCGGGCCGCGCGCGGGCGCACGCCGTCGAGTTCGCGGGGCAGCATCACGTTCTCCGCGGCCGTCAGCGAGGTGATCAGGTTGAGGTCCTGGAAGACGTAGCCGACCTCGCGGCGGCGCAGGGCCGCGAGGTCGCGCACGGTGGCCAGGTCGCGCTCGCCGAGGTGCACCGTTCCCGAGGTGGGCCGGTCGAGCCCGCCGGCGACGTTGAGCAGGGTCGACTTGCCGGACCCGGACGGCCCCATGACCGCGACCAGTTCGCCCGCGCCGACCTCGAGGCTCACCCCTTTCAGCGCGTGTACGGCCGTCGCCCCCTCACCGTGGACCCTGGCCACCTCGGCCAGCCGTACGACTGTCATCTTTCCTCCTTGAGAACGGCCTCGCAGTGCTCCAGCCACCGTTGCTCGGCCTCGGCCTGGAAGATCATGGAATCGAGGACGAGCCGTTGCGCCGCGCCTTCCGGAGCGGCTCGCTTGGCCTTGGTGAGCTGCTGGAGGGTGCGCATGGTCGCCGTCCGCTGCTGGTGGATGACCGCGGTGACGTCCACCTTCCGGGCGGCGACGGCCATGGCCAGCTTGATGACCAGCTCGTCTCGTGGCCGGTCGGACTGGACGACGGGGGTGGCGAACCACAGCTCCATCTCCTCGCGGCCGGCCGGGGTGATCGTGTAGGTGACGCGGTTCTGCTCGTCCGACTCGCCCGGGGCGACCAGGCCGTCGCGCTCCAGGCGGGACAGCGTCGTGTACACCTGGCCGATGTTGAGCGGCCAGGTCCCTCCGGTCGACGCCTCGAACTCGATCTTCAACTGGTAGCCGTGCCGGGGGCCACCGCTGAGGAGGGCGAGCAGGCTATGTCTGACGGACATGGTTACCTAGTATGCATACGCAGTATGCAGTTATCAACCACGGGCCACCGATGGGTGCCTTGCCGCGATCAGGCTCGGCCGAGCGGGACGGTGAGCCCTTCGTCGGCCGTCGGCGACGGCGGCGGCCACCAGGAACTCGACGGGTCGGTGGTGTTCACGTGCGGCCCGGCATGCAGGAGCCGGATGTCGCGGACGCGGTCACCCTCGCGGTACTCGACGGTGCCTCCGGCGCACAGGCCCTGCAGTGCGGCGGTGAACCTCTCGAGTGCGGCCGTCGTGACCGGCGGCCTACGTGCTCGACGCGGACGAACGACCCGCAAAGGGCCGACCGCCCGAGGCCGTGAACGCGGACGCCCCCGCGCTCACAGGGACAAGATGGTCATCCGCTCCGCCGGAGCGGCGGCGCCGTCGAGCAGGCACTGCCTGAGAAAGGCGTGGCGCTGGGCCACCGCCGGGGGAGCGCAGTCGGTGAGCGGCACCCACAACATGGCGCGGACGGCCACGGCGAGCATCGCGGGATCCTGGAGACGGACGAACTCTCCGGCCGGGATCCCGTCGCGGATCACCTTCTCCAGCAGCCGGAGCCGGGCGGCGTTGTCCTCGGGCGGTGCGTCGGCGGGGTATTTGAGCTCGCGCCACCAGTCTCCGACGATGATGAAGTCGGGCCGGAACGACGCCGAGGCCGAGGCCATCAGCCAGAAGAGGGCGTCGAGACGCTCGACCGCCGAGCCGGACGCTCCGACGACGGCCTCGTAGGCGGCCAGCAGCCGCGGGGAGAAGTTCCGCACGATGGCGTCGAGGAGGTCCTGCTTGGAGGTGAAGTGGCGGTAGATGCTGCTGGGACGCGTGCCCAGCGCCGCCGCGATGTCGCGCATCGTGGTGGCGTCGTAGCCGCGGCGGGCGAACTCGTCGCGCGCGGTGGCGAGGATCAGGTCGCGGCGGCCTCCCGCGGACGCCTCCGGCAGCCCGGACCAGGTGGCGACGTGCTCCTGGGCGATCCGCATCGGGACGGAGGCGTCCAGGTCGGCGGGCGCGCTGCTCTCGGCGGCCAGTCCGTGCAGGACCAGCGTGGTCAGCGCGTGGATGTAGCCGGCTGGGGGCTCGGTGCCGCCCAGCAGCGCCAGATCGATGACGGCTTCCGACAGCACGTTCTGGACCATCGGCAGGTCGGTTCCGGCGCGGATGACGCCCTGTTCCCGCGCGGCACGAAGCAACTCCGACCAGCGGCTCTCGATGGCGGGCAGCTTGCGCCGCACCAGGGAGCTCATCGCCTCGGTCGCGGTGGACGGCGCGTCGTACCTGCACATCTGGGCCGCGGCCCGGTGCCGCTCGACGACCCCGCCGACCTGCGCCGCGAACGCCACGATGGCGCTGAGCGGATCGCTCACGCCCGAGCGCGAACGGTGCGCCGTGGCCTCGATCTCGGCGTGGAACGCGGAGATCAACTCGACCGCCAGCGCCTCCTTGGACGGGAAGTGGTGGTACAGGCTTCCCGCCAGAATGCCGGCGGCGTGGGCGATGTCACGCAGAGACGTGCTGGTGTAACCCGCATAAGAGAAAACGTCTGCGGCGATGCGGAGCAGTTCGCTACGCCGACTGTCTTCGGCCGAGGCGATGACGTCCCCGGGGTTGGTCGCTGGCACCTTTCCAGTATGCCCGCCCGCCGGATGACGCTTTACCCGCTGCCTGGCGCAGTGAGCGGGTCACGCGTAGCGGATGCGGATCTCGCAATTGAGGGCCGCCTCCAGGGCCGTGTGCAGCCGGCTCTCGGGAACGCGCCGGCGCTCGGCCGACGGGATCGTGAAGACCGCGACTTCGGCTCCGTCCTCCTGGAGCCGTTCGACGTCCGCCTGAACGCCGAACGCCTCGATCACGCCGAGGGCGTCCTCGTCGGTTCCGCGACTGGCGAAGGTGACGACGCCGACCGCCGGCGTGGTTCCGAACGCCGTCTCGCAGGCGGTGACGAGGCGCTGCCTGGCACGCTCCCGGCTCTCGCCGTCCAGGGTCAGCGTCAGCACCCGTTCCTCCGGGTGCCGGCGCAGGACGAGCCCTCGCGCCGCCAGCCGTGCGACGCCCGCGGCGATGCGATCGGCGGTCAGGGACCGGTTCGGATCGACGTCGACCCGTGCGACCGCCTTTCTCATGACTGATCGACGGGTTCCCAGAAGTAGGTGCGCGTCCCGGCCAGGTCCAGCGCCGGCGACACCTCCGTTGAAAGGCCGCCCAATTGGGAGACGACCGCCTCCACGGAGTCGTGCAATTCATAGAGGGCGACATAACGGTGTTCCGCGTCGGCGACCCGGTACCGCGTCGCGCTGCCGATTCCGGGAAGGCTCAGCAGGTCTTTGATATGGACCTGGTCGTACCAGGTGTTGTATTCGTCTTCCCGTTCCGGTGACGCCGGATTGCTGAACACAGCCATGATGGCCTTGGCCATTCCCAGTCCTTTCGCGATCGGGCGCACATTCGCGCTTCCGGAGATGTGACCAAATATTTGTTCACACTGTATGCTGGAGCCTCTCCTCCCGCAAGGGTCCATCCCCCAGCCCTGTTCAAGGACGGCCCCGTGAAGCCAGATCCCGACCCGCCCGACTCCATACCCCTCCCGCCCACCACCGGTGTGCGGCAACGGCTGGTGGCCTTGATCGGCCCGGCCTTCGTCGCGGCGGTGGCCTATGTCGACCCGGGAAATTTCGCCACCAACGTCGAGAGCGGCGCCCGCTTCGGCTTTCTGCTGCTGTGGGTGGTGGTGGCGGCCAATCTGGTGGCCATGCTCCTGCAGTACCTTTCGGCCAAGGCCGGGGCGGCCACCGGCCGCAGCCTGCCGGAGTTGTGCCGCGAGCACTACCCGCGGCCCGTGGTCTGGGGTCTGTGGCTGCAGGCGGAAATCGTGGTCATCATGACGGATCTGGCCGAGTTGATCGGCGGGGCGGTGGCCCTGAACCTCCTCTTCGGCCTGCCGATGTTGCCCGGTGGACTGGTGATCGCGGCGGCCTCGTTCGCGATCCTGTCCCTGCGTAAAGCCGGGAACCGGCGATTCGAGGCGGCGATCGCCGCCATGCTCGTCGTGGTGGCGGTCGCGTTCGTCCACCAGACGCTGGTCGCCGACGTCCCCACGGGCGCGGTGCTCACGGGGCTCGTGCCACGTTTCGACGGCGCGGCCAGCCTCCTGCTCGCGGCCGGAGTGATCGGGGCGACCGTCATGCCGCATGCCATCTACCTGCACTCCGCCCTGACCAGGGAGCACTTCTCCCCGGGCCGCCGCCCCGATCACGCCGACGCTCCGCGCGCCCAGCGCATGGACATCGTCCTGGCCATGGGGGTGGCCGGACTGATCAACGTCGCGATGCTGGTGGGCGCCGCGAGCACGCTGCACGGCTCGGGCGCCGAGCCGACCCTCTCCGGCGCGCACCAGCAGTTCGCCGTCGGAGCGGGCCCGCTCACCGCGCTGCTCTTCGCCGTCGCGCTGCTCGCCTCGGGGGTGGCCTCCTCCAGCGTCGGCGTGTACGCCGGCCAGGTCGTCATGGAGGGCTTCCTGCGTCGGCGGATTCCCCTGTGCCTACGCAGGCTGCTGGTCGTGGTGCCCGCCCTGGCGATCCTGGCGCTGGGCATGGAACCGACTCTGGCGCTGCTGCTGAGCCAGGTCGTCCTGTCGTTCGGCATCCCGTTCGCGCTGGTGCCGCTGATCCTGCTGACCCGGCGCCGGGACGTCATGGGGGCCTGGGTGAACCGCAGGGTCACCACCGCGCTGGCGGGCTGGGCCGGAGTGGTCGTCATCGCGCTGAACGGCGTCCTGGTCTGCGCGCTCCTGTGAGCGGGGCCGGGGTGCGGGCTGTCCGCCCGCACCCCGGGCACTCAGTCGTTGCGGGGAAAGCCCAGGTTGAGCCCGCCGTGGCGGGGATCGAGCCAGCGGGAGGTGACGACCTTGCCGCGGGTGAAGAAGTGCACGCCCTCGGTGCCGTGGGCGTGGGTGTCGCCGAAGAGGCTGTTCTTCCAGCCCCCGAAGGAGTAGTAGGCGACCGGTACCGGGATGGGCACGTTGATTCCCACCATCCCGACCTCCACCTCGTGCTGGAAACGCCGGGCGGCGCCGCCGTCGTTGGTGAAGATCGCGGTTCCGTTGCCGTACGGGTTGGCGTTGATGAGCGAGATCCCGTCCTCGTACGACTTCACCCTCGTCACGCAGAGCACCGGGCCGAAGATCTCGTCGCGGTACACGGACATCTCCGGTGTCACGTGGTCGAAGAGGGTCGGCCCGAGCCAGAAGCCGTCCGGGTCACCGTCGAAGTCGCCCTCGCGGCCGTCCACGACCAGGGTCGCGCCCTCGGCGACGCCGGCCGCGACGTACCCGGCCACCCGGTCACGATGCTCGCGGGTGACCAGCGGGCCCATGTCGCAGCCGCGGGTGCCGTCGCCGGTACGCAGCTTGCCGATCCGCTCGTTGATCTTCTCGATGAGCTCGTCGGCGACGGGATCGACGGCGACCAGCGCGGAGATCGCCATGCACCGCTCGCCGGCCGAGCCGAAACCGGCGTTGACGGCGGCGTCGGCGGCGAGGTCGAGGTCGGCGTCGGGCAGGACGAGCAGGTGGTTCTTGGCGCCGCCGAGGGCCTGGACCCGTTTGCCGTGTGCCGTCGCCGTCCCGTAGACGTACCGGGCGACGGGAGTGGAGCCGACGAAGGACACGGCCTTGACGTCCGGGTGGGTGAGCAGCGTGTCCACGGCCTCCTTGTCGCCGTGCACGACGTTGAGCGCCCCGTCGGGCAGTCCCGCCTCGCTCCACAGCCGGGCCATGGCGAGGGTGGCGGACGGGTCCTTCTCGCTGGGTTTGAGGATCACCGTGTTCCCGCACGCCAGCGCGACCGGCACGAACCACAGCGGGACCATGACGGGGAAGTTGAACGGCGAGATCACGGCGACGACCCCGACCGGCTGCCGGATCGAGTACACGTCGACCCGGGTCGAGACGTTCTCGCTGAAGCCGCCTTTCAGCAACTGGGGGATGCCGCAGGCGAACTCCGCGACCTCCAGCCCGCGCGTCACCTCGCCGAGCGCGTCGTCGAAGACCTTGCCGTGCTCGGCGGTGATCAGCGCGGCGATCTCGTGCCTGCGCGCGCTGAGCAGTTCCCGGAACGCGAAGAGCACCTGCGCGCGCCGGGCCAGGGACATCGTGCCCCAGTGCCGCCCGGCCGCCGTCGCGGTGGTGACGGCCTCGCCGACCAGGCCGGCGGAGGCGAGGTCGACGCGACCGGTGAGTGCCCCGGTCGCGGGGTTGCGGACCGCACCGGTGCGTTCGGCGTCGCCGTCCCAGTCACGGCCTGCGATGTAGTGGGTGATACGGGCGGGTTCGATGCTCACGTGCTCTCGATCCTTCTGTCAGAGGGGTTTCGCGCGGCAAGCTCCAGACGGCCGTGCGGCCGTCTGGAGCGGGCGGAGGTTCCGGGAGCTAGTCGCTCGCCGGCTCGGGGACGTGTTTGGCGGCGACGGCCGTCTGCTCGCCCGGGTCGACCTGCACCACGGACTGCAGCGCCTTGCCCCGCGGCCGTGCCAGCGCGGCGAGCGCCACCGACAGCACGAGCATCCCGGTGATCAGGTAGATCGGGATCTGGTAGCTGCCGGTCTGCTGGACGATCTGTCCCGTGATGTACGGGCCGAGGCCGCCGAGGACGCTGACGATGATCTGGCCGACGCCGAACGCCTTGGAGAAGTTCAGGGCGCCGAAGTAGCGGCTGATCGCGACCGGGATCGTGGGGACCAGCAGGCCGTAACCCGCGCCGAAGAACAGCGAGTAGAGGTAGAGCGGCGCGGTGGAGGTCGTGGTGATGAAGATGACCGAGCCGATCGTCATGCTGAGCGTCGAGGCCAGCAGCACGTAGTAGGGGCTGATCCGGTCGTTGAGCCGGGAGAACACGATCCCCGACACGGCGGCGAAGCCGGCGGCCGCCCCCACCGCGGTCGAGGCTTCGAGGGCGGTGATGCCCACGGTTTCGAGATACAGGACCTGGTAGGCGGCGTAGACGCCGAGCGCCCAGGCCTCGATGCCGAAGATGATGAAGATCATCCAGAAGGCCGGTGTGCGGAGGATCTGGTTGACCCGCTGCTGCGCCGTGCCGATGACGTCCTCGTCGCCGTGTTCCGGGATCACCCGGCCGGGCACTCCGTCCACCCACTGGCCCACGTCCCGCGGCCGGTTGCGCAGGAGCATCGAGGGGATGGCGAGCACGAAGATCATGCCGCCCAGCACGAACAGCGCCTGCCGCCAGCCCAGATCCCGGACCAGCACGGCCATCAGGGGCGCGAACACGAGCCCGCCGATCCCGGCCCCCGAATTGACCAGGCCCATGACGACCGCACGCCGGCTGATGAACCAGTTCTGGACGACCGTGGCCGCCGGTATGTGCCCCATGAGCCCGTCGGCCACGGTCAGCGCGACTCCGAACACCAGGACGAACTGGAAGGCGTTCTGGGTGGTGCCGGTCAGGGCCGTGAAACCGGCGGTGAACGCACCGCCGGCCATCACGACCGGGCGGACGCCGTACCGGTGCACGAGCCAGCCGGTGAGGGGTCCGACGATGATGCCGAGCAGGCCGCGGATCAGCAGGGCGATCGACGTCACACCGATGCCCCACGTGACGTCCGCGAGCATGCCGTGGAACAGGGGGCCGGCGATGAAGTAGACGGCTCCGACCGCGGTGCCGTACTGCAGCCAGGCGATGGCGCCCTGCTGGTAGCCACGGAACGTGATCAGGTCTCGGGGGTGGAATTTGGGTGTCTGAACTACGAGGGGCATGACGAACCTCTTGTCCGCGGGGGTGAACGGGCAGCGCTGCCCGGGCAGCGCTGAACACTGCCGGTGGACACCGGCGATGAGCGCCGCCGATGAGTGCTGCTGATGAACGCGGCCGATGAGCGCCGCTGACGACGCGGCGCGCTGGAAGCGGCGGCCGGCCGTGGTGGTGGTGTTCGCGAGCACATCGTCATCCGCCCGCCCCCGCAGGCAGCGCCGTCGAGCGTCCGGCCCGGGCAGACGATGTGGTCCCGGTCTAGCCGGCTGCGCCGGGTCTTCCCGGGTGTTCCTGGATCGCGTGCACCGGGCAGTCCAGCAGGGCACGCCGTACCTTGCTCTCGTCGGCCGGTGCGACGGTGCCGTCACCCTTCAGCGAGGCGTACCCCCAGTCGTCGAGGGAGAAGGCCCCGGGGGCGAGCTCGGCACATCGGGAGAAGCCGTCGCACAGGGTCCGGTCGAGTTTGATTCTCATGGGTCAGTTCCTCAGCAACTCGGCCTGGGCGCCGGGCACGTCCACGGCGAACGGGGCGCTCTGTCCCACCCGCTCGCCGGCCCGGCACAGCGGGCACGATCCCTCGATGTGGATGGCCGGCGCGTCGGGGAACTCACGCAGCAGCGACGCGGCGAGCGCGGCCGCGCCGTCGAGCGTGGCGCACGCGCCCCGGCCCTTGAGGGTCACCGACCAGCGGCGCAACCGGTCCAGGTCCGCCACCGCCGCCGTCTGCGCGGCCAAGGCCGACAACACCGCGCTCATCGCGGCGGTGCCGTTGAAGCACGAGCCGCACTGACCGGCGTTGCCGCGGTCGAAGTACGCCATGACCTCGGCCGCGACCCGGACCGGGCAGTCGCGGGCGTCCAGGACCGTCACCGCGCCGCACCCGAGGCCGCTGCCCTCGGCGGCCATCGTGTCGTAGTCGAGCGCCAGATCCTGGCCGCGCGCGTTGAGCAGGCCGCCGAAGTAGCCGCCCATGAGAAACCCGGCCGGCGCGCCCGCCGTCCCGCCGAAGGACTCGATCGCGGTTCGCATCATGGTCCCGAGCGGGAGTTCGTACAGGCCGGGCCGTTCCACCCGGCCGCCGAGCGTCATCAGGAACGTTCCCGGCGAGCGTTCCGTGCCGGCCTCGCGGTAGGCCCGAACGCCCATGCCGGTGATGAGCGGCAGGTTGGCGAGCGTCTCGACGTTCGACACCAGCGTGGGCCGGCCGGCCACGCCCGACTCGAAGGGGCGTGGCGGCTTGTCCGCCGGTTTGGCGGGGCCGCCGTTGATGAAGCGGACGGCCGCGGTCTCCTCGCCGGCCACGTAACCCGGCTCGACCAGGATGACGCGCACCTCGACCGGCGGGTCGGGCAGCTCCGCGACGGCGTCGAGCATGCTGCGCCCGGCCACGGGGTCGGAGAGGTACACGTAGGCCAGGTCGGCGCCGGTGGCGGCGGCCGCGTGCCGGACGCCGTCGAGCACGAGGTGGGGACGGTGCCGCAGGAGCCACCGGTCCTTCACCGACGTCGGCTCGCCCTCCTCGCCGTTGGCGATGACGACCGGGCGGCCCGCGCCGGCGCGTACCGCGCGCATCTTGCGTGCGGCCGGGAACGCGGCGCCGCCCCTGCCGCGCAACCCTGAGGTCTCGATCAGGCCGATCAGCTCCGCGCCGGCGGGCAGCTCGCGATGGCCGCCCGCGGCGCGGTAGTCGCCGAGCGATTCGGCCCGGTCGCCCACCCGTGCCAGGCGGGCCGGCCCGCCGGGGAGCACGCCCACCCGAAGGCGCCCGCCCGGTCGTGCGGGAGTCATGGCGTCTTCGCGTGTCATGCGGCGAATTCGAGGATCATCGGCGCCGCCTCGACCCAGTGGTCGAGACACGTCCCCTTGCCCTGCCGCTCGAGCTCGGTCGACCGCTCCCACGCGTCCTCGGCCCACGGAGGTTCGGCGTACCGCGACCCCTGGATCAGGTTGTGCAGGTCGAAGGAGGTGCGCAGCGGGTGATCCTGGTCGCCCTCGCCCGACCTGATGACCACGGTGGGCACGGAGATCTGCTGGACCAGCCAGTCGTCCACCCCGGGAATCGTCTGACCGGCCTTGGGCACCCAGGCGTTCAGCCACCGCGACATCGCGGTGCGGAAGCCGTCCGTGCCCAGGTCGAGGAAGCGCTGCTTGTTACGGGGGTTGGCCTCGATGAGCCCGGCCCATTCGGGCATCTCCATCACGGCCTGGATGCCGCCCAGCCGCGCCGCGCCCATGCTCGGCAGCACGTAGTAGGCGGCCATGTTCATGGTGCTGAAGACGCCGCCGACCGGCTGCCAGACGATGAGCTTGGTCACCAGCTCCGGGTGCAGCGCGGCGGTCAGCACCGAGTCCCGCGCTCCGCCGGAGCCGCCGGCGATCACGAGCGGGCCGATGCCGAGCGCCTTCACCAGCGCGCCGAGCGTCTCGGCCCGCATGTGGGACTCCGACGGGCCGGTGAACCGCACGTCCGACAGGCCGCAGTTGGGCCGATCCCAGACCAGGACGCGCAGTCCGCCGTCGGCCAGGGCGTCGGCCAGTCGCCGCGCACCCGCGTGGTCCTTGGTGAAGCGGCCTCCCGGCGTCAGCACGATCGGCTGCCCGTCCTCCGGGCCCAGCAGTTCGTACTCGACCAGGCCGCCGTTGATCTCGATGGCAGGCATTGTCCGTCCTTCCTTGCTCGTACTCAGGCCGTCACGATCACTTCGTCGTTCTCGACGCGCACCGGGTAGGTGCGGATCGTCCACTCAGGCTTGACGGCCGTGGTCCCGCTGGCCAGTTCGAAGCCCCACTGGTGCCAGGGGCAGTAGATGTACTGGCCGTCCTCGACCAGGGACGCGCCACCCGGGGCCCGCTCGTCGGTGACCGAGCGCCCGCCGAGGCGCCCGGAGCACAGCGGACCGCCTTCGTGGGGGCAGTAGTTCGCGATGGCGTAGTAGGTGCCGTCTACGTTGTAGACGCCCACGCCGTGCCGTCCGATCGGCACCAGCTTGTGATCGCCCGGCTCGATCTCGCCGACCTTGGCCACGACGTGCTCGCGGCCGGCGGCGAGCCTGGGCCGCGGCGGCTGTGATTCGACCGTCACGTGGATCCTCCTGTTCAGGCGCTCAGAAGACCCGCCGCTGTCCTTCGATCGGTGGCACGGATTCGGGGAGCTTGTACAGCTCGATCCCGTTCTTGAACATGATCGCGTCGCGCATGTCCTCGGGAATGTGCTTGAGCACCCAGGTCGGGTCGTCGTACGTCCAGTGGGGGTAGTCCGAGGAGAACAGCAGCAGCTTGTCGGCGCGCATCAGCTCCAGCGAGCGGGTGAGCTCGAGCTTGTCCTCGGGGTAGTCCAGCGGCTGGGTGGAGAAGAAGATGTGGTCGTAGACGTACTCCGACGGCTTGCGCTTCACGTGCGGCACGTCGCCCCCGCGGGCGGCGTAGATGGCGTCCATGCGCCACATCAGCGGCAGGATCCAGTTGAAGGCGTGCTCGACCAGCACGATCCGCAGCGTCGGGAACCGTTCGAAGACCCCGTCGAAGATCAGGCTCATCACCTGGTTCGCGGCGAGCAGCGAGTAGGTGACCATGAAGTCGTGGTTGTAGCTGGGCCAGCCCACCGGCGGGCGGGGGTGGTTGTCGAAGGCTCCGCGGCCGAGGTGGCAGGCGACGGTGATGTCGTGCCTGGTCGCCGCGGCCCACACCGGGTCGTATTTGGGGTGTCCCCACGAGGGCCTGGGCTCGGCGTGGAGCAGGATCTGTCCCATGTACGGGTGTCCTGCCCAGCGCTCGATCTCGCGGGCCGAGCCCTCGGGGTCCTCGATCGCCACGCAGATCGAGCCGCGCCAGCGCCCGTGCCAGTTCCCCTGACCGCTCAGCCACTGCGCGTCGAGCCAGTTGTTGGTGGCGATGGCCCGCGCCGTGGCGATCTCCGGCCTGATGTCCTCGGGGGAGCCGGGTTCGAGGATGGCGATGTCGCAGCCGGCCTCCATGATGACGTGCTGGAAGGCCATCTCCGGGTCGCTGCCGGGGAAGCCGCCGTCGGCGGGGAAGGCGTCCATCCGCATGGCCTTCGCCTCGTCGTAGTCCGGGGCGTCGTAGGTGATCGTCTCCCCGAACCGCTGCCTCATGAAGTACCTGCTGCGGTAGGGCTCAGGGATGTGGTCGAGGAACTGACCGTTCTTGGGCACCGGGTGGACGTCGTTGTCGACCACCCGGACCGGCACGAGCGCGGGCGCCGGCACCCGCTCATGAATCTGCGTCACTGTCATCGGCTCGACCTCTCGATCCTTCTGTGTGGGTTGCAGGTCACGCGACCGGGGCCGCGACGTCGATTCCGTAGAGCTGAGCGGCGTTGCGCCACAGCACCTTCTCCCGCTGCCGCGCCGTCAGACCGCCGGGCAGCGTGTCCGCTCCGCCCATGTGCCAGTGCGGGTAGCTGGAGCCGTACATGACCATGTCCTCCTTGCCGGTCATGGCCAGCCATTCGGCGGCGATCCCGGGGTCCGGGGGACCGTCGATGCTGTTGTGCACGAAGGAGACGTGACCGGGCAGGTAGTCGCTCGGGATGCGCGGCGCCCACGGCGTCTGCTCCAGGTGCGGCCGGCCGAAGGTGTCCATCCGCCAGATGAAGGGGGTCACCAGGTCGGCGCCGCCGTCGGCCCAGACCACCTTGAGCCCGTCGTACTTCTCGAAGACGCCCTCGGCGATCATGTTCATCAGGTGGTACAGGTAGTTCAGCGCCATGAAGCCGAAGTACTGCGGATAGGTGCGCGCGTGGCCGGAGGGCGTCGGCGCCATGTCCACGCCGGAACCGACCTCGACGTGCACCGCCACGGGCATCCCGGTCTCGCAGGCCGCCTTCCAGATCGGCTCGTAGCGCGGATGGCCGTACAGGTCGCGGGTCTGCAGCGGCACGCCGAGCTGGACCATGCGCGGGTGGTCGTGCCAGCGCTCGATCTCCTTGAGCGCCCCGTCGACGTCCTCGACGTTGACGCGGACGGTGCCGCGGTAGCGCTCGGCGTAGGTGCCCGAGTCGAGCCACCGCTCGGCGAGCATCTGGTTGTGCGCCGCGTACACCGCGCTGTTCAGATGCCGGTCCGGCAGGTTTCCCCGGGTCATCGGGTGCAGCACGGCGATGTCCACGCCGCGCTCCTCGAACAGCTCCTCGCCGACCAGATCCGGGTCGGAGCCCGGGTGCTCGCCGTCGCGGGTGCCCGCCAGCGGCGAGTACTCCCCGTCCGGCGCGCCGTAGTACTGCATCTCGTAGTCCGGGATCCCACGGCTTCGGAACGGTTCCCGAAGGTGGTCCCGGAAGTCGGCGTTCGACCGGAAGAACACGTGCACGCTCGAGTCGATGACCGGCGTCGAGACGTCTTCGGCTGGATCACTCACTTGATCTGTTTCCTCCTCGCTGTGCGCTCTGCCGGCCGCCTCTCGCGAGCGGCTCACCGGCATTCGGGCATGCCGGATTCCCAGGGTGGTTGGGGTTCTGGGATGAGTGACGGCGTCGCCAAGAGTGCGACCTAACATCTGTTCGCAGAGTACTGTTGGCCTGGTGGGGACACAAGAGCCCACGGAGAACAAACCAGAATGCTGTTCCGGCGCACGGACCCGCCACGGGGCTTGGACGGGCGCGGTCAGCCGCTCAGTGGCTGACGGTCACCTTGAGCAGGGCGATCGCGGCGGCCACCGCCGCCAACCCGATACCGGCGAGCAGCGTGCGCGGCGAGACGCGGCTGGAGCGCAGCCGTTCCACGATGAGGCCGATGGCGGCCAGGCGAAGGAGCAGATAGACGTCGGAGGCGGCGATCGCGGCCACGCCCGGCAGCCAGCCCGCCCAGGCGGCCGCCATGAGCAGGGCGGGCACGGTGGCGGTGGTGGCGATCGGGCCCGCATCGCGCAGCTCGTGCCGGATCGCGCCGAGGGTCAGCGGCTTCTCCTCGCGGACGTTGTGGCCGATGAGCTCGGCGAACACGTGCGCGAGCAACGTCGAGACGGCTACGCCGGCCAGCACCTGCAAGGCATGTCCGTGCGCCGCGTCCGCTTCCGTCATCGGCACCAGCGCGGCGAACAGGATGATGTTGCCGTACACGTACGCGGAGATCCGGGCGGCGGCCTGTTCCCTGGTCAGCGCCCTGTCGGCGCGGTAGCGGATGATCCGCTCGCGCCTGCTCCGGCTGTCTCGAGTGCTCACCGGCCACACCCTAGCCATGCCGGTCGGACCGGTGGAAACCCGGGTGAACGCGTGGGTGCTCGCCCCCTCGTACCGGGCCGTCAGGCCGGGCCGGGCCCGTCGCCCTGATCCGCGGTTCCGGACATGGGCCGGCCCAGCAGGCCCGTGGCGACGGTCGCGATGTGCGGGGCCAGGTCGGCGACGCTCGCCTGCGTCAGGGCGGGGGTGGCCACGACCGAGCGCAGGATGCCGATGCCGACCATCCAGGCGCTGAGCAGTTCGGCCCGCAACTCGGCGTCCTCGCCCGCGGCCAGGTCGCGCAGGGCGTTGACGTAGGTGTCGCAGACCTCCGTGCGGATGCGCAGGCGGGCGTCCTCGTGGGCCGAGGAGCGCAGCATGGCGACCAGGGGGTGCTCGCCGCCGTACTCCGTCCAGTCGTGGTCGACGACCGTGCGCACCATGCGGGCGACCAGTTCCTCTTCGGGGCCCTGGAACAGGCCGGCGGGGGCGTCGGTGGCGGCGGCCTGCTCGAAGAGCTGCTTCTTGGAGCCGAAGTAGCGGAAGATGAGGGTGGCGTCGACGCCGGAGTCCCTGGCGATGTCGCGGACGCTGGTGGCGTCGTAGCCCTCGCGGGCGAAGCGCAGTCTGGCGGCCTCGAGCAGGCGCGCCCGGGTGGCCTCTCTGTCCCTCTTGTGCATCGCGAGCTCCCCTGCGTGGTCATCGATCGTTGACATTCTATGCCGAGGTTGTGCTACGTTCCGTTAAGTCAGCGTTCGATGACTACAGAGGTGACATATGCGGACGTACGTTGTGGCAGGCGGGACCAACGGCATGGGCCGGGGGCTCGCCCTGCATTTCCTGCGCCGGGGCGACCACGTGACGGTCGTGGGCAGCGATCCGGGCAGGGGGAAACTCTTCCTCGACGAGGCCGCCGGGCTCGGCGCGACGCAGCGGGCCGCGTTCCTGCGCGCCGACCTGACGTCGGCGGCGGAGAACGCCCGCGTGGTCAAGGAGATCCAGGCGCGCCACGACGCGCTGGACGGCCTGATCTGCACCGCGCTGCGCCCCTTCTCGCAGCGGGTGGAGACCCCCGACGGCTACGAGGCCACCTTCGCCCTCTACTACGTCAGCCGCTTCCTGCTCGCCTACGGCCTGACCGGCCTGCTGGAACGCGGCGAGAACCCGATGATCGTCAACATCTGCGGCGTCGGCGTCACCAAGGGCGTCATCCACTGGGACGACCTGTCGCTCAAGAACGGCTACGGCAGCATCAAGGCCATGCTGCAGGGCGGGCGCGCCACCGACCTGCTCGGCGTCGCCTACGCCCGCAACCACCCCGACGCCCGCACCCGCTACCTGCTGCACCACCCCGGCTTCACCAACAGCGGCACCGACAGCCTCAAGCAGCCCACCAAGGCCGTCATCAAGCTGCTGGCCAGGTTCGCCGCCCAGCCGGTCGAGAAGTCCATCGCGCCGATCATCGAACTGATGGACGACCCGCCGGGCGGGGGCGGCCTGCTGGCCTACGACCGCCGCCGCCGGCTCGACGCGTCACTTCCCTCGCTCGACCCGGCCGCCGCCCAGCGCCTGTACGACCTGACCAGCCACCTGCTGCGCTCCTAGCCGCACCAGGCGGTCCGCGCCGCCGGCCGGCAAGTGATCGTCAACCGTTCGGCAACCACGGCTGCCTACCTTGCGGGCATGCCCAACATCGGTTTACCCGAGCTCATCCTCACGTTCCTCATCCCCCTGGCGGCGCTCTGGGTCGTCATCTACACCGCTGTCCGGACGGCGATCCGCCACAGCAAGTGACACGCAGCGCGGCGGTCCCCCTGCCCGCACGCGGCCTCAGCACAGGAGCGAGCGGCCGGTGGGGGACAGCCGCAGCATCCGGGGGGCGGCGCACTGCTCGCGCTCGATGCCCGGCAGGATCTCGTCCCGCATGAGGGGATGGGCCCGCAACCGGGCGAGGTGCCGCCGGTAGGCGTCCTCGTCGGGGTGGGAGGTGACGAGCGCGGCGACGTTCTCCCCGGTGCGGACCGGCAGCCGGGGGAACGTGTTCGGCGCCGTCTCGGTGGTGAGGACGGCCAGCGGCGCGGGGCCGATCGTGCGGAGCACGGGGAGCAGGCCGTCCCGGATCAGCGCGACGCCGTCGGGCCGGCCGGGCGGGAAGGACCACACGGTGGCGGCCACGAACCGCCCCGGTGCCGGAGCGCCGGCCCGCGGCCGCTCGGACGGGTGCACGACGGGGGCGCCCGCGTCCGAGAGCGGGCGCAGGAGGAGCACGTCGTCGGAGTCGATCATGGTGGCGTTGGCCCGGGGGCCGTGCTCGGCCCAGACGGGGCCGCCGTAGAAGGACGTCAGCGCGTGCTGCCGTGCCGTCATGTCCCGGAACCCGCGCAGCCAGACGAAACGATCCGCGTCGTCGAGGTCGCGGAACTGGCCGAGCACCACCATCCCGGCCGCTTCCTGGGATTCGACGAACTCGCGGTCGAACAGCTCGATGAGCTCGTCGCGCCGGCCGGGCCGCAGCGTGTACTGGCGCAGCTCGATCACTGCGGGAAGGGGCATGGCAGGCTCCTGCTCGGTTCTCTTCTGCGGACGAGAGCCGACGCTAAGGGGAGCGTGTGCCAGGGGCTGTCAGGGTTTGCGGGCAGAATGTGCCCATGACTGCCGGTCGACTGCTGTCGGTGCTGCTGTTGCTGCAATCCCGTGGCCGCGTGTCCGCGCGGGCGCTCGCCGGCGAGCTGGGCGTCTCCGTACGGACCGCCTACCGTGACCTGGCACGGCTGCAGGCCGCCGGGGTGCCGCTCTACGCCGAGCCGGGGCCCGGCGGCGGTTACCGGCTGGTCGGCGGCTACCGCACCCGCCTGACCGGGATGAGCGAGGGCGAGGCTCGGGCGCTGTTCTTCGCCGGGCTGCCCGGACCCGCCGCCGACCTGGGGCTCTCGGCGGAGGTGACGGCGGCCCGGCTGAAGCTGCTGGCCTCGCTGCCGGCGGGGCTGCGCGAGGAGGCGACGCGGACCGCGGCGGTCTTCCACCTGGACGCTCCCGGCTGGTACCGGGAAGCCGAACCGGCGCCGTACCTGCCGCTGTTCGTGGACGCGGTGCTCACCCGGCATGCGGTGGACGTGCGTTACCGTCGCTGGCGCGCGCCGCAGGAGGTGCGCCGCCGTCTTCGTCCCCACGGCCTGGTGCTCAAGGCCGGCGTCTGGTATCTCGTGGCCGCCTCGGAGCACCGGATCGCGACCTACCGGGTGGCCCAGGTCCTCGACGCGGCGCTGAGCGACGAGCGGTTCGACCGGCCTGCCGGCTTCGACCTGGCCGCGTACTGGACCGCCTACCTCGACGACTTCCGGGCCCGCCGCCACACCGGCACGGCCACCATCCGCCTGTCCCCGCGAGGCCGCCGGCGCCTGGCCGACAACGTCCCGGCCGAGGTGGTCCGGGCGGTCGAGTGCACGGCGGCCGCCGTCGGCGACGACGGCTGGGTCGAGGCCGTCATCCCGACCGAGAGCACCGAGCACGCCTGCGGCGAACTGCTGCGGCTCGGCGTCGATGTCGAGGTCGTCGCCCCGCCCGAGCTGCGCCGGGCCATGGCCGCCACGGTGGAGACGCTCGCCGGGGTGTACGGATCCGCCGGCGTGGGACCACCGGTGCGGTGAAGCGAACCGAAAGCGAACTTATAACGCTTCTGTCTATCTTCAAGCCCCATGACAACGAACCTTCACCGATTCGGCCACCTGGCGCGCGGTGCCGTCGCCGCGGCGGCGGCGGTCGCGATCGGACTCGCCACCGTTCCGCCGGCCTCGGCCGCAGCCCGTCCCGCCGCGGCGACGGGCAGTGGCGCTGTCAAGTGGAAGTGCGCCTTCGGCGGCGACTACAACATCGAGAAGAAACTGTCCAACAAGATCACCCCACGGTCGAAGAAGACCGGCAAGGGGACGGTGGACCTGCGGGCCGGGTGGTACAAAGGCAAGCAGTACGGCTGGGCGAGAGTGCGCAGCCCCAAGAGCACCAAGCAGTTCACCATGATCGAGGTGGACACCAACGGCGACGGGAAGCCCGACGACGAGTGGGGCACGATCGTCAGGGTGGAGAAGTTCACCTGCGCCAATCCGGCCTCCTCGAACTCCAAGCTCGCCTTCCGTGCGTGCATCACCGCCAAGAGCGAGGCCAGGTGCACGTCTTCCACCTACCGGACCTCCTGGTGGTAGACCTGGCGGGCTAGTACTACATAGCTAGATCTGCATGTGTTGGAGGCGCAGGCGCTGCCGGAAGTGGTGCCTGCGCGCTGTGGCCTGATGTCGGCGGCGGAGGGCTGAC
>NZ_SSXE01000521.1 GCF_021699195.1 Nonomuraea sp. MG754425
CGGCGACCGTTGAGCATCTGCAACCCGCGACGGCTGTGATGGTCCAGCCGGTGGGTGCGCAGATGCGCGGTGATGTCGGCGATCCGGTGGGTCAACAGCGCGATCTGCACCTCGGGTGAACCGGTGTCACCTTCGAAGGTCGCGTACTGTGCGATGATCGCCTTCTTCTGCGCGTCTTCGAGCGCCATGATCTCCCTTGGTTTCTGGAGGTCGGTCAGCGCGCGCAGTCAGGCCGCCGCAGCGGGGCCGGAAGTCAGGGCCACAGGGCCGGGCAGGCGTGTTCGCGCTGACCAGGGTTTTCTCTGCTGCATTGATCAGAGTCGGTAGGCATGCTGTTTCTCCTCCCGTACGGCGAGACGATCCAGGAAGGCGGTCGGCGGTTCCGTTCGCCGTAGCGATCCTTGGCTGGTCGATGCGCGAA
>NZ_SSXE01000522.1 GCF_021699195.1 Nonomuraea sp. MG754425
GTGTCGAGCTGGGCCACGATCTCCCGAAGGTCGGCCGCCTTGATGTTGAGCGTCCGGTAGATCTCCGTAGTCTGGGGCTTCTTGGCGTTCCGGGCCGGCGGCGGAACATCCCCCGCTCAGCAGGAGCACTCCGCTGATCACTGCCAGGGTTCGCTGCACGGTACGCCGATCTCGGTGTGGCTGGTGGTACGGGAGCGATGGTAGATAGGCCCGGTTTATCTGCGGTATGCCCGGCCACTCGGCCGTGGCCCGACCCGCGTGGCCGAGACCTGTACTGGCCACCGACGCCCGAGCGCCCGATGTCCGCGACGGCCGTGGCCGGCCCGGAACGCCAAGAAGCCCCAGACTACGGAGATCTACCGGACGCTCAACATCAAGGCGGCCGACCTTCGGGAGATCGTGGCCCAGCTCGACAC
>NZ_SSXE01000523.1 GCF_021699195.1 Nonomuraea sp. MG754425
CGGCCACGTCGGGGGTGCCGACGAGCGCGAAGTCGGCCGCGTAGCCGAGCCGGGCCAGGTCGGCGCCGAGGAAGGGGTTGAACAGCCCGCCGGTGGCGTCGAGGTGGCGGCACGCCTCGTCCAGTACGGTCAGGAACAGCTCGGAGACCTCGACCGGGCCGCCCGCGTTCACCCGGCTGGTGTCGCTGTCGGGGTCGAACCTGCTGAAGGTGCGTTCCACGTCGCGCAGCCAGGCGAGCACGGCGGCCTGCTCAGGCGGCGGCAGGGCGAGCATGAGGTCGGTGCCCATCACCCGGTCGCGCAGCACTCGCATCTCAGGACCCTCTCGTGAACGTCGTGACGGCCCCGTCGGGCAGCCGCCGGCCCGGGACGAAGCTGGCGCTGAGGTCGGCGACCAGCGCGGGCTCGC
>NZ_SSXE01000524.1 GCF_021699195.1 Nonomuraea sp. MG754425
AAGAAACGGAAACACCTCATGCTTGAGATCATCGGCGCGGGATTCCCGCGGACCGGAACCTTCTCCTTGAAGGCCGCACTGGAACGCCTCGGCTTCGGACCCTGCTATCACATGTTCGAGATCCTGACCCATCCCAGCCACGTGGACAGGTGGCTGCCCCTCACCGGCGGCCGGCCGATCGCCTGGGACCAGGCACTCGACGGCTACCACGCCACCCTGGACTGGCCTGCGAGCCACCTCTGGCGCGAGCAGGCCGAGACGTACCCGGACGCCAAGGTCATCCTCACCGTGCGGGACCCGCACCAGTGGTACGCCAGCATGCAGACGCTGATCACCAACGGCCCGGGCCGGACGATCCCGCCCGGCCTGCCCGACCGAGCCGCCGCCTTCTTCGGAGC
>NZ_SSXE01000525.1 GCF_021699195.1 Nonomuraea sp. MG754425
GCGCGTCCAGCCCGGACGACCACGCACGAAGGTCGTCAGCAGTAAACTCGTCCGACATGCATCCAGACTATAGATCACAAAGTCTGGCTGTAGTACTAGTGCTTGTCGCAACACACCTGATCATGGAAGGCGTGTTGATGGCGAGGCGAGGGCCCAAGCGCAGGTTGGACGTGGCGCACTGAACATCCAGGTCATCGCCGGAGCGGATGGGATGCTCCTGTGGACGTCGGGCGCGCTGCCGGGCAAGGCCCACGATCTGAGCGCCGCCCGCATCTGGGGCATCCTGCGCGCCCTCGAGCAGGCCGGGATCGTCACGCTGGCCGATAAGGCCTATCAAGGAGCCGAAGGCCTGGTCCGCACCCCGTACAAGGGCAAGAACAAGCCCGAGTCCCAG
>NZ_SSXE01000526.1 GCF_021699195.1 Nonomuraea sp. MG754425
GTCCAGGCGTCGTCCGGCCACGAACGACAGGGGCTCGCCCGCCCGCCACGGCCCGATGCACCCGGTCAGCCGGCCGGTCGCGAAGCCGGCGGTGCCGCGCCGGGCGGAGAAGCCGTACAGGTTGAGCCCGATCGACAGCCGCTCCGGCGACACCTCGCGCAACTCGGCGAGCAGGGGGACGGCGGCGGAGCCGTACCGGACGTCCTCCAGCACGGAGGTGAACGACGCGCCCTGCGACGACGCGTCCCCCTCGGCCCCGGCGCGGGCCCACAGGTCGCGGCAGGCGGCGGGCCGGTAACGGCCAGACAGCAGCGTCTCGCCCCCGGGCCCGGCGATGCGGATCGTCAGCCCCCAGATCTGGGGGGAGAACTGCCAGTCCGGGTCGAGGTCGGCG
>NZ_SSXE01000527.1 GCF_021699195.1 Nonomuraea sp. MG754425
TATTTTAGGAGGGGTCCTGTGAAAAAAGCCAAAAATGATTATGTACAGCTCGCCGTTGCCATGTGCAGAACAGGCATACTCGGCTACGGCGGAGGGCCTTCTGTCATTCCGCTAATCCGGCATGATGCCGTAACCCGGTACAACTGGCTGAGCGACGATGAATTCGGGGAGACACTGGCCATCGCCAACGCCCTTCCCGGCCCGATCGCCACCAAAATGGCAGCCTATCTCGGGTACAAGCTGAAGGGAGTCCGGGGCGCATTCCTCTCCGTGCTCGCCCACATTTTACCCAGCTGCATTGCGATGATCGCCCTGCTCTCTGCCGTCAATTACTTAAGCGGCTCCCGGACTGTAGCGGGTATGATCGCCTCAGTTTCACCTGTAATTG
>NZ_SSXE01000528.1 GCF_021699195.1 Nonomuraea sp. MG754425
TGGGCCGCCCGTCGCGGACCCACGAGCCGCCGTCGTCCTCCACCCGGCGCCGGCTCTTGCCCGTGCGGGGGGTCGCGCCGGGCAGCGCGGTCAGGCGGCTGCGGCCGATGTCGTGCGACAGGTCGCGGGACTGCTCGCGCAGGTCGTCGGGTGAGGCCAGCGGCCACGGGGTGGCGGCGGACGACGTGCGGCTGTCGGTGGTCAGCGGCAGGATCGGCTGGGGGCGGGGGCCGCCCGGTCCGTCGAGGTCGTCGTCGAGGCCGTCGCTCAGCTCGTCGTAGCGGCCGCGGCCGCCTGACCGCGCTGCCCGGCGCGACCCCCCGCACGGGCAAGAGCCGGCGCCGGGTGGAGGACGACGGCGGCTCGTGGGTCCGCGACGGGCGGCCCA
>NZ_SSXE01000529.1 GCF_021699195.1 Nonomuraea sp. MG754425
GCCCGATCTGAGCGGGCTGGACGGGTGGTTCGGGTCGCTGCTGCGGGAGTGCCTGGACAAGGAGCCGGCGCGGCGGCCCACGGCCGCCCAGGTGGTCGAACGCCTCAGCGTGCTGCCCGCGCCCCTCCGGCAGGGCACCGCCCTCGCGAACACCGCCCCCGGCGCCGCCGTCGACGGGCAGACGGACACCGGGCCCGCCACGGTCTCGGCGCCCGTGACGGCGGCGCCGGGGGCGGTGTTCGCGAGGGCGGTGCCCTGCCGGAGGGGCGCGGGCAGCACGCTGAGGCGGTCGACCACCTGGGCGGCCGTGGGCCGCCGCGCCGGCTCCTTGTCCAGGCACTCCCGCAGCAGCGACCCGAACCACCCGTCCAGCCCGCTCAGATCGGGC
>NZ_SSXE01000054.1 GCF_021699195.1 Nonomuraea sp. MG754425
CGCCGGGCCCCGGCGGTGGCGGGTCGTGGGGGCCGGTCCTCGGGCCTCCTCGCGGCCGGGAGCCGGGACTGCGGGGACGGAGGTCACGTCGCGTCGTCCCGGAGCTCTTCGGCCCGGTGCGCGAGCCGCTCCGCCAGTTCGGCCGCCACCCGGTAGTCGAGCCCCTTGATCGTCGAGGATCCCGCGTGGGAGGCCGTCCTGATCTCCAGCGTGGCCAGCCCGAGCAGCCGCTCGAACCACCCCTGCCCCTTGTCGACCGTCTGGATGCGGCTCACGGGCACGAACACCCATTCCCTGGTCAGGAACCCCGACCGGGCGTAGACGACGTCGCCGGAAAGCTCCCAGCGATGGACGAAGTACCGGACGAACGGCTCGGCCACCAGGAACGGCAGCGTCACCACCACGACCCCGACGGGCAGCAGCCACGCGTCGCGGGACAGCCACCCGGGCACCCACCACCACTGGCTGCCGTCGAACCACCGCGACACCAGCAGCGAGCCGCCCAGCAGGAACACGAAGGCGACCAGCGACTCGAGCAACCAGAGCCGGATGGCCTTGGGCGAGACGCGGTTCGCCGGGTCACGCAGCGGGCCGGATGACGTCACAAGGCCAGCTTATGGTGCGAACCCGGCAGGCGATCTGCCAGCGGGCCGACAAAGATCGCCGCCGGGGGGACACGGATGCCGTCCGGTCCAGGGCCGTCGGTAAAGATCCGCCGGCCGTCCCGGCGTGTCCGCCGGGACCGGACGCGGGCCCGGTGCCATGCTCGGTGGCGGCCCGGCCGCAGGCTGTCGAGCTTGGCCACGTCGGCGGCGCCACGTTCGTGCCAGCCAGGCCCGGCCAGCGTGTGACCGCACCACAGCGCGAGCGCCCTCACGCGACGTGGCAGCCGCCGTCCGCACCCCCCGAACCGCCTCCAGCAGGCCCGGCGACGCCCGCCGAGCGGACGGACTGGCTGGAAATTTCCCTCATCAGCGATGATTTCGCTCCCTGACGGAAGTCCGCACTTTCGACCGTCCTGACGACGCGTCGTCACGAGCACCACCAAACCGCCTCTGCCGGTCATCGCGATGCTGGGGGAGACGATCGTGCACGGCGAGGACATCCGGCGGCGCTGGGCATTCGCCACGAGTACCCGATCGGCACCCTCACCCGGGTGGCGGAGTACTACCGGGGCTCCGACCTGGTCGTCGCCGCCCGGAAACGGATCGCCGGCCTGCGCCTCGCCGCCACCGACGGCCCCTTCAGCACGGGCTCCGGCCCGCTGGTGTCCGGCGGCACCCTGGCACTGGTGATGGCCACGACCGGACGCTCGGCGTACTGCGCCGAACTCGACGGCGACGGCGTGCAGATCCTGCGCGATCGGCACGACACGACCTGACCGGCGGCCCGCTACCCGGTTTCGCGAGCTGGCGCACCTGATTTTTCGCGGCGGTGCCCGTCCGAAAGCAATGTCCGTTTTGTCGAGGCGGCCGGAGCGCCCCTCCCAGGCGCGAAGCAGCAGGCGAGCGAGGCTGCCCCGGTGGGGCCGGTCCAGGGATCGGGAACGTTCCAGAGGCCGCTGATGTGGTCAAGCTCACTACGCGAATGCCATCAATCTTGCGCTTTTCGGATCCTTTACCAGCGACCGACCATCGAGAAACGGTCTGCGCACCGCCGTGAGCCGCGTAGCATCGTCCGGCATGGGGCTGTGTAGTACGGCATCACGCGTGCGACACCTCGCCGTCAGTGTGACGGCGACGGTCGTCGCGTTCTCCTTGTCGGGTTGCGCCAGCCTCAGCTTCATCGGCAGATCCCAGGCGCAGGACATCGCGGAGGTCAACGTCACCAGCCCGGAACTGCGCGAGGGCAAGCCGCTTCCCGCCGAATACTCCTGCAAGAGCGACCAGGGCAGCCCGCCGCTGCGCTGGTCCAGTCAACCGCTGTCCGAGGCCAAGTCGATCGCCATCGTGGTCGACAGCCACACGTCCGCCAGATCGGCCGTGCACTGGGTGCTCTACGACATCCCGGCGACCACGACCGAACTGGGCCCCAACGCCGCCGCCGACCCCCCAGAGGGCACCGGGCAGGCGAAGGTGACCAGCGGCAAGGTGGGTTACGAACCGCCTTGCGAGGACGCGGCCAGCTACCGGTTCACGGTCTACACGCTGAACGGCAAGGTCGGTCTGCCGACGGGCGCCCCGCTCCCCGAGATCCTCAAGAAGATCGCCGATCAGACCATTGCCCGCGGTCGTCTCACGGTGGTGGACATCCAGTGAGGGGCCGAACACGACAAGTAGTGCCGGTGTACCAATTCTTCACGTAGGGTGTGACAACTCTCATAGTGGTCCGACACAATCAGATCCAATTGTTAGGCACTGGTGATCAAAGGGGGCAGATCGCGTTGATGGCCGCGCGATCTCATCGGTGTCAGAGGGAGGCCATGGCTTTGAGGGTGGTGCAATGATCGCGGTCGTTGTGAGCTTGGTCGCTGTCGTGCTCCTCGTGCTCGTCGTCGTGGCACTGGGCATGCGCTCCATGAACAACAGGGAGAGCTCGCTTCCTCCTGAGCGGCTGAAGGAGATGGCCGAGAAGGAGGAGCAGACCCAGACCCGCTCCACGGACCAGTTCGCGGCGCACGAGCCGCGCATGGCCAATTTCAGTCCTGACCTGACCCCGCTCGACGCGCCCAAGCCGAAATCGGTTCGCACCGGTCAGCGTGGCAAGCGCGGCGTCGACGAGTGGGGCACCCGGACCAACGACGCCGACGCCGACGACGAGCAGTTCTGGGCCAACATCCGCAGCGACGCGGACGAGGGCGGATTCGGCGCCGGGGGCACCGTGGCCGCCAGGAAGGGCGCCTCCCGCCCGGTCGAGCGTTCCGAACGTCCTGAGCGTCCCGCCGCCGAGGCCGAGCGCCCGATGGAGCGCACGGCGGAGCGGCCGGCAGAACGCCCGACCGAGCGCACGGCCGAGCGCCCGACGGAGCGGCCCGCCAAGCGCTCCCAGCGCGCCAGGCCGCGCCCCGCGGCGGCCGCCGCGAACGTCGACCCCGAGGCGACCACCATCCAGGCCCCGCTGCCGCAGCGCCAGCCCGCCGCCGCCACGGCCGGTCTCGCCGACCTCGTCGAGCCCCAGAAGCGCACCCCCTCCCAGGCCGAACTGGCCGACCAGCGCACCATGACGTTCGCGGCGCCGACCGCCGACGTGTTGAGCATCCTCGGCGCGGGCGCCCAGCCGGTGCCCGCCCCCACGCGTCCCGAGCCGGATCCCTCGCCCCGGCCCACGCCCGTCTCCTCCAACGCCACCGCCGCCGCGTCCCCCCTTCCCTCGTCGAACGCGGTCTCGTCCAACAGCGCCTACCCGGCCGCCGGCGGCAGCGGCTCCTTCCCCGCGGTGAGCCCGACCTCCAGCGGCAGCTTCCCCGTGGCCCCCGCCGCGCCCATCCACGGCGCGCCGACGAGCGACCCGTTCCCCGCCTACGGGGGCGGCGCCGCCGACCCGCTGGAGACCACCTGGACCCAGCGGCCCGCGAGCACCACGTCCGGCTCCTGGGCGGCCTCCCCCGACATCCTCGACGACCCGGCCCCCGCGCCCGACGCCCCCTACCCGGGGGCGACCTCGTGGCCCGCGTTCGAGCAGCCCGCCGCGCGCTCGTCCTACCCGGCCTCGTACGAGGTGCGCTCCGGCTGGGCCGTGGCCGACGACTCCGACCCGCTCACCGGCCCCTCCCCCGCCTCCGGCACGCCGACGGTCCCCGGACGGGCCGTGTCCAACAACGCCGCCTCCCGGGCCGCGTCGGGCCCCCACGCGGCGTCCGGCCCCGTGTCCAACTACGACCTGCTGGCGGCCCCCACGTCGCCGCAGGCGGCCTCTCCGTTCGCTGCGGGCGCGTACGAGACCGGCGACATCACCACCACTCCCGCGGGGTGGCCCGAGGCCCCCTCGGCGGGCGGCGGCGCTCCTGCGGGCTGGCCGGGCCAGCCCCCGCAGCCGCACGGCACCGGCTCCGGCAGCCACCGAAGGGGCCCGGAGCAGGACTATCCGCACGACTACTACCGGTGATCTCCAGTACCCATTAATGGGTAAAACCAGCGCGATGCCCCACTAAAGCGAGGACGACGGAGCAATAGAGTTTGCTCCATGTTCCGCGACACGCTCAGTAGCCGGGCGAGCACCCTCCGATACGATCTGCCCGCCTCGCTCGTGGTCTTCCTCGTCGCGGTGCCCCTTTCGCTGGGCATCGCGATGGCCTCCGGCGCGCCGCTGGCCGCCGGGTTGATCGCCGCCGTGGTGGGCGGCATCGTGGCCGGGGCGCTGGGCGGCTCGGCGGTGCAGGTGAGCGGTCCGGCCGCGGGCCTGTCGCTCGTGGTCGTGAATCTGGTGCACACCTACGGCTGGCGCGCCACGTGCATGATCACGTTGCTGGCGGGGGCCGTCCAGCTCGTGCTGGGGGTGTTCAAGGCGGCCAGGGCGGCGCTGGCGGTGTCACCGGCCGTCATCCACGGCATGCTGGCGGCCGTCGGCATCCTCATCGCCCTCGCGCAACTGCACGTCGTGCTCGGCGGCAGCCCCCAGCAGTCCGCCGTCGCGAACGTGCTGGAGCTGCCCGGTCAGATCGCCGACCTGCACGGACACAAGGTGGCGGTCGGCATCCTCACGATCCTGGTGCTGGCGTTGTGGACCCGGCTGCCCAAGCGGCTGAAGGCGGTGCCCGCGCCGCTGCCCGCGCTGGCCATCGCGGCGGTGACAGCGTGGGCCTTCGGCTGGGACGTGACGCGGGTGGACCTGTCCGAGAGCCTGACCGGGTGGGCCTTCCCGGTGCTGCCGCAGGGCGACTGGCATCTCGTGGTGGCCTCGGTGTTGCTGGTGGCGCTGCTGGCCGGGTGCGAGTCACTGCTGTGCTCGGTGGCGATCGACGGGATGCACGGCGGTCGCCGGGCGGATCTGGACCAGGAGCTGACCGGCCAGGGCGTGGCGAACATGGTCGCCGGCGCGCTCGGCGGCCTGCCCGTCGCCGGGGTGATCGTGCGGAGCACGGCGAACGTGCAGGCGGGCGCGCGCAGCCGCTGGTCGACGATCCTGCACGGGGTGTGGGTGCTGGTGTTCGCGGTCGGGTTCGGCTGGTCGATCACGCTGATCCCGCTGGAGGCGCTGGCGGCGCTGCTGGTGTTCATCGGCGTGCAGATGGTGAACCTGGGCCACGTCAAGAAGGTGCACGGGCACGGCGAGGTGCCGGTGTACGTGATGACGATGGCCGCCGTGATCCTGCTCGGGCTGGCCGAAGGGATACTGGCGGGGCTGGCGCTGGCCGCGCTGCTCGCGCTGCGCCGCCTGACCTGGGTGACGGTGCTCAAGCGGGAGGACCGCGACGGCCGCCTGCACGTCACGATCTCGGGGTCGCTGACGTTCCTGGGGGTGCCCCGGCTGACCCACGAGCTGCGGACGATCCCCACCGGCGCGGCCGTGGACCTCGACCTGAACATCGACTTCATGGACAACGGCGCCTTCGAGGCCCTCCACTCCTGGCGGCTGGACCACGAGCGGATGGGCGGCACGGTCGCCATCGACGAACTGCACGACGAGTGGTACACGCTGGCGGCCAGCGGGGCGCGCACGTTCCCCGCCAAGTCGCCGCCGAAGGTGCCGGACCGCTGGTGGCTGCCGTGGGCGCAGCGCCGCCACCGTGACGAGCCGGCCACCACCACCCCGGACGGAACGCCGGAGTGCCTGCTCACGGCCGGGGCGCGCGAGTACCACCGGCACACCGCGCCGCTGGTGCGGCCGATCTTCACCGAGCTGGCCCGCAAGCAGCAGCCGTCGCACCTGTTCATCACGTGCGCCGACTCCAGGATCGTGCCCAGCCTGATCACCGCGAGCGGGCCGGGTGACCTGTTCACCGTGCGCAACATCGGCAACCTGGTGCCGCGCAGGGGCTCCGAGCCGCGCGACGACTCGGTGGTGGCGGCGGTCGAGTACGCGACGCAGGTGCTGGGCGTGCGCACGATCACGGTGTGCGGGCACTCGGGCTGCGGGGCGATGGCCGGGGTGCTGAGCGGCGGGGTGCAGGCGGGCAGCCTGCCGGGGTTGCGCAGGTGGCTGCGGCACGGGAGCCACAGCCTGGCCACGTTCATCGAGACCGAGGGTGACCGGCTGCACGGCGGGGCGCTCGACGTGTTGTGCCGGGTCAACGTGCAGCAGCAGCTCGAGAACCTGCGCACCTACCGGAAGGTGGACGAGCAGGTGCGGGCGGGCACGCTGGAGCTGGTGGGGCTGTTCTTCGACATCGGCTCGGCACGGGTGCACATGGTGCCGCCGCTGCGCCCCGCGACGCCTGCCAGGACGTTCGACGCCATGGACTGAGCATTGGAGGCATGCTGGAGGGAACCGTTCTGAGAGGGTCCGATGTCGCGACAGTCCGATTTCCAGCATCCCCGCTTCGCGCAGGCCTACGCACGGGTGGCAGAGCTCGTGGACCAGCGGGGCGCGTACGAGCACCGGCGGCTGCTGCTGGAGGGGGCCGAGGGGCGGGTGATCGAGGTCGGGGCCGGCAACGGCCGCAACTTCGCCCACTACCCGGCGGCGGTGACGGAGGTCGTGGCCGTCGAGCCGGAGGACACCCTGCGCCGGCTCGCCATGAAGCAGGCCGGGTCGGCTCCGGTGCCGGTGACGGTGCTGCCCGGACACGCGGAGGCGCTGCCCGCCGACGACGGCTCCTTCGACGTCGCGGTGGTGTCGCTGGTGCTGTGCTCGGTGCCGTCGCAACCGCGGGCGCTGGCGGAGATCGCGCGGGTGCTCAGGCCCGGCGGGCAACTGCGCTTCTACGAGCACGTACGCTCGCCGAACCCGGCGTTCGGCCTGCTGGCGGACGTCGTCACGCCGGTGTGGCGGCGGCTGGCGGGCGGCTGCCGGCCGAACCGGGACACGCTCGGGGCGATCCGGCGGGCCGGGTTCGAGGTGGTGGAGTCGGACCGGTTCGGCTTCGCGCCGCAGCCCGGCGTGCCGCGGCTGACGCACGTCCTCGGGTACGCCCGGCGGTAGCTACCACATCACGTCGTGGCGGACGATCACCAAGGCCGCGATCAGCGGCAGGCCGAGGGCGGCGATCGCCAGGTACAACAATTCCCGCCCCCGGTCCCAGAAAGCGCGTTTCCTCGTCACGAACCATTTGAACGCCGACGCGCCGGCCACCACGCTCACGATCAGTTGCATGGCGGCGTACGTCCACAGCGCACTGGCCCATTCCGCGCGGGGTGTGGTGGGCCAGGTGTTCATGAAACCTTCGAGATCCACCACGTTGTAGACGACGATCGCGCCCAGGAATGCCTGCACGCCCAACGCCCAGAGGGGCGCTGCTTCCGACGCGGTGTCCTCGCCTACCCTCGCCGCGTTGTCCGAGAAAAGCGGAGCGCTAGCGGCGGGGGTGTCCGGCTCTCTTTCCGGCGTCGCCGCAAGGAGCGGCTCGGCGGCGGCCGCAGGCGGTTTCCGGGAATCGGCCGGCGGCGGGGCCGCCGCTTCTTCCCGAGCCTCTTTCTCGCCCTCCATGGCGTCCTGCCTGCGCCGTTGTTCCTCGGCCAGGCGGACCTGCCGGTAGGCGAAATAGAGCTGCGGCACACCGAGCCCGAGCGCGACCACCAGCCCGACCAGGGCCGCGGAGTCCATACCGCTACAGTGGCCCGCGCTGCCCGGGCGGCGCAAGCGGGTTCTCCGAGGCGTAACATCCCGCCATGGCATCGCAGGTGATCGGTTATCTCGAGGCGTGGTCGCTCTGGTCGGACGGCGTGGACATCAAATCGCGTGTCCTGTGGGGGCTGGAGATCTACTGGTGGGCGCGGATGGCCAAGGTCGCGGCGCTGCTCGGCGGTCTGGCCATCCTCACCGACATCGTCGGGACGAAGCGCCTGCAGGAATGGCTCGCCACCCTGCGGAAACCGACCGAGTCGATTCTGATGGTGACGGTCGCCGTCCTGTGCCTGGTGCTGCCGTTCGCCCTTCCGTTTGTCGCCACCTCGATTCTTCCGCGAGATCTCGGATTGCTGACCCTCGTGCTCGTTCCTGTCGGGCTGGCGATCGGCGCGTACATTCTCGACAGTTTCATCAAAGGAAAGGGGCGTCCGCTCGGGGCGATCGCCAGGGTGGTCAAGCTGACCGAGCACGGCGTGTTCGTCCAGTTCGTGAGAATAACCAGCCTGCTCCTGGTGATCGCGGCCTTCCATTTCGACTTCCTCGCAAGCTGACCCGCACCTGCGAAGTGAGCCTCCTGGACCGCCTTTTCACCTCCCTTTACCCCGGCCAAGGTCTCGATCATGAAAAGGTGTCCGGCCGGGCCTGAGGTTCAACTCTCGGGGGCTCACATCATCCGACCAGACCCGCACGGCACCTCCTCGCACCGTTGCCGCTTCCGTCGCGTGTCGGGATCGAGCACTCCGGATCAACCCCGTAGATCAGCCTGTTCAGCTCATCTTGATTCATGACGGTTGTCCGGCCCAAAGATCGCCTTCATGAGTACGTCCCAGACATAGGCGATCTCTCGGTGGCAACCCTCACACAGCAGGTTTCCGCTCTTGCGGATTGCCCAATCCTCGCCGTCCGTGATCAGCTCCAGCCGAAGTTCGCCATGGCTGACCGCGCGCGCACGGTCCTCAGCGAAGCAGGCGAGAGGCGTTCACAGCAGGGACGGAACGTCCTACTTTCGCGATGCCAAGCGCAGGGGCTAAGGACGTACCCCCACGTACTCGGCAAGCTTCCGCAATCCAGGTGGTTGGATCGGACCCGCATACAAATCACGAATGATCGTGACGGCAAGTACGTGATGCCGCATCCATCCCGGGGCAGCACCCTTGAGCGCTTCCAAGGTTCTCACGGCGCTGGAAGCGTCCCCGAGGTCGGTATAAGCCCGCGCCACATCCAACAAGAACCATGTACGCCACGACGGCGGAACGTCTCCACTCAACCGTAGGCCCTTGGCAAGATGCAGAGCTTCGTCGGGGCGTGCATGTTGTACCGCGAGCCTAACCCGCTCAATCCGCACTGATGACCGGTTGAATACTGATACCGCGCGACTGTCCTCGACCGGTGGCAAGCTGGACAACCGTTTGGCCCACTGTTCAGCCGTGGTCATCATCTCGGTTGCCCGGTCGTAGCTTCCCGACCGCGCCGCGCTGGTCGCTGCCGACATGACCAGGCCACCCCAGACCCGCAGGCCCGCAGCAGTCTTCATGCCGGTTTCGCGTTCCACCGCATCGGCTGCTCGCTCCGCAAGGTGCTCCGCATCATCGAGACGGTTTTGACGCTGATAGGCCCATGCGACAGAGCCGTAAACCATCGGGGCAAACAGCGGATCACCCGAGTTCTGCGCCGCCATTGCGGCGCGCTCAAGGCTCGACAGTGCGAGATCGGTTTTCCCTAGCCGGATAGCGAGATGACCCGCCAATTGCAAGGCCTTGCTCAGACTTCCTTCGCCCTGTGCGCGTTGCTCCGGAGATCCGATAGAGGCGATCAGCCGAGCATCCTCGATCATCCCCGGAAGCACATCGGCAAGCCGGTCGAACTCCGCACTGTGATAAAGCGTCCACCCCTCGGAGATCTCGCTCCGGAGCAGTGGCAGGGACAGTGATTCCGCCGCGTCGCGCTCGGGAGGCGGAGCGAACAACGGAGGCATGATCGCCCGTCGAAGGGCCACCAATTGGGGTGATTCCGCGTGTCCATTCGACGGAACGGCGGGCGGGTCGCCGACAAGGGCCGAGACCTCCGTCCCGAGCCCTTTCGCAAGCGCGTGTAGGGTCGGCAATCGCGCACTGTGCTTGCGTCGCTGCTCCAGCTTTCGCACCACATCGACAGACACGCCGGAGAGTTCCGCTAATTCTTCCTGCGTCAGATCAGCGAGCCGCCGCAAGCTGGCCAAACGGTCGCCCAGATGCTCCATATCAGCCAGCGTAGTACGGCCACGCGGCCCTGAGGGAGCCTGAGGCGGCCGGTAAGGCACGGCCCATCCCCCAAAAAGCCCGTTGTGGGGTCGAGCGCGACTCCGAGACATGGGAGGAGAAGGGCCGTAGAGAAAGCCGAACTCCCTAAGGGAACCAGGTTCCACGACTTGAGGCATTTTTGCGCCTCTACGCTCATCGCTGCGAACCTTAACCCTAAGGTCATCCAACTCCGCCCAGGGCACGCGACTATCGCCGAAACAATGGATATCTACCGGCATCTATTTCCGAGCGATGAGGACCTGGGCCGTGGGGCCATCGAGAACATGATCAATTCCGCTAGCGGAACTACGGCGGAACTGGCGATCACTCGCTGGATGCTATGCCTGGTAGATGGACTTTTAGTGACGAGTCGGCCTGTAGGCCGGGTTCTGTCCTTCGTGATGAAGGGGCGACCATCCATCTAGGGCCGTCGTTGCCGGCGGCCTCGAGCGGTCTACCCGCGCGGCTCGGGCGGGCAGCCCTCGAACGTCGCGCGCGAAACGCTCCGGAGAGCGTCCCTTCTTGACCTTGCTCCGGGTGGGGTTTACCTAGCCGCCCACGTCACCGTGGGCGCTGGTGGTCTCTTACACCACCCTTTCACCCTTACCTCCCGGCCAGGCCGGAAGGCGGTCTGCTTTCTGTGGCACTGTCCCGCGGGTCACCCCGGGTCGGCGTTACCGACCACCCTGCCCTGTGGAGCCCGGACCTTCCTCGGCGGGCCTGGTGTGGCCCGACGCGGTCGCCCGGCCGACTCGTCTGGTGGACTGTATCAAATCTCAAGCCGTTCCCCACTCATCGGCAAGATCGATTCGCTGGAATGGCCGGGTCAGCGCCTGAGGGGGGCGGTGGCAGGCGGCGGTCGTGCCGGGCGGCTCACTGGCGGCGCCCGGCACGGCCCCGGTCAGCGCAGGTGCGAGATGTCGTTGAAGGTCTTCACCACGGCCGGGCCGTCGGCGTAGTACTCGATCAGCGACAGGCAGGCGAGGTCGAGGTGCATGCGGTAGAGGGACTCAAGCGGGGCCAGCAGGGCCTCTCTGAGCAGCAGCTTGATGGGCGTCACGTGGGAGACCGCGAGCACGGTCTTGCCCTCATAGCGTTCGACCAGCAGTTCCCTGGCCGCCCGCACCCGGTGCGCGGTCTGGGCGAAGCTCTCGCCGCCGGGCGGGGCGACGTCGGGGTCGGCCAGCCACGTGGCCAGTTCGGCGGGCCAGCGGCGCTGCACCTCCGTGAACGTGTGGCCCTCCCAGTCGCCGAAATCGGCCTCTCTGAGGTGTTCGAGCACCTCGATCTCCACGCCCGTCCGCTCGGCGACGGCCTGCGCGGTCTGCCGGGCGCGGGTGAGCGGGGAGGTGACGATCACATCAGGACGGTACGGCTCGCGCGACAGCCGCTCCGCCGCCGCCGCGGCCTGGGCCAGACCGGCCGCCGTGAGTTCGGCGTCGCCGAGGCCGGAGAACCTGCGTTCGAGGGACAGCGGGGTCTCGCCGTGCCGGAGCAGGAGCAGGGAGGTGGCGACGCGGGCAGGCGGGGCCCAGCCGGTGCCCTTGCCCGCGCCCGTGACCCGGGCGGTCTGCTGGGCGGTGGCGACCGCGGCCGTCGGGGCGGACAACTGGTCGCCCGCGTCGAGGAGGTCTGTCTGACGGCCGGCGGGTGCGGTGCGCGCGGCCCCGCGACCGGCCGCCGGGCCGCCCTCCTGCGCGCCGCCCGCCTTCCAGGTCAGGCCCTTGGCGGCGGCGTCCATGGCCTCGTTGGCCAGGCGGTCGGCGTGCGAGTTGCGCTCGCGGGGGATCCACGTCCACTCCGTGACGCGCAGCCGCCTGACGAGCGCGCCGGCCTCGGCGGCCAGCGGCCGCAGGCCCTCGTTCTTGATCTTCCAGCGGCCCGCCATCTGCTCGACGACCAGCTTGGAGTCCATCCGGACGGCCACCCGCGCCCCGTCGCCGCCCACGTCGAGCACCGCCCTGAGACCGGCGATCAGGCCGCGGTACTCGGCTACGTTGTTGGTCGCCACACCGATCGCCTCGGCCGCCTCCGCCAGCACCTGGTCGTCGGAGGCGTCCTTGACGACCGCGCCGTAGCCGGCCGGCCCGGGGTTGCCGCGCGAGCCGCCGTCGGCCTCGATGACGTACGAGGTCACAGGCCCGACTCTGCCGTACGTACGAGGATCCGGCGGCACTCCTCGCACCTGAGCACCTCGTCGTGCGGCGCGCCCTTGATGCGGTTCATCTCGGCGATGGACAGGGCCACCTTGCAGCCCTGGCATCGGCCGCCGTGCAGCATGGCGGCGCCGACGCCGTACTGCTCCCTGAGCTTCTCGTAGAGCTTGAGCAGGTCGGCGGGGATGTCGCCGGTGGTGTCCGCGCGCCGGCCGCGCACCTCGCCCGACTCCTTGTCGATCTCGGTGAGGGCGGCGTCGCGGCGGTCTTCGGCGGTGGACAGGGCGGCGCGCACCTCGTCGCGCTGCGTCACCAGGTCGCCCGCCTTGGCGTCGGCGGCCTCCCGGCGCTCCATGATCTCCAGCACGACCTCTTCCAGGTCGCCCTGCCGCTTGTTCAGCGAGGTGATCTCGGACTGCAGGCTGGAAAGGTCGCGGGGGGAGGTCACGGCTCCGGAGTCGAGGCGCTTCTGGTCGCGGTCGGCCCGGGTGCGCACGGCGTCGACGTCGCTCTCGGCCTTGGCCTGCTCGCGGGCGAGGTCGCCGGACTCGGTCTCGGCCTCGATCACCTGGGTGGCGAGCTTGGCGAACAGCTTGGAACGCTCGTCGATCTCGGCCAGCTCGGGCAGAGTGCGGCGGCGGTGGGCCAGCCGATCAATCACGGAGTCGAGCTCTGCCAAATCGAGCAGTCGCTTCTGGGCCTCAGGGGCTGCTTTCATGATCAATATCCTCTTGTCCAAGCATCGGTGACCGCGGCGGAGACGCGCGTTTCAACGGTAACGCCACTCTCGCGCAGGATGGACGCCGCGCTGTCGAGCCAGGGCCACTCGGTCGCCCAGTGCGCGGCGTCGATCAGGGCGGGCCCGCCCGACTCCACGAACTCGCTGGCGGGATGATGCCTCAGGTCGGCGGTGAGGAACACGTCGACGCCCGCGGCGGCGGCCCCGCCGAGCAGGGAGTCGCCCGCGCCGCCGCTGACGGCCACGCGCGAGACGGGGCGGGACAGGTCGCCGGCCACCCGGATCCCCGACGGCGTGTGCGGCAGCCCCTTGGCCGCCAGCGCCGCGAACTCCCCCAGCGTCGTGCGCTCCGGCAGTTCGCCGACGCGTCCGAGCCCGCGCCAGGGGTCGTCGGGGAACGGCTGGAGCGGGACCAGGTCGCCGGTCAGCCCCACGGCCCTGGCCAGGGCGTCGGAGACGCCGGGGTTGGCGACGTCGGCGTTGGTGTGGGCGGTGTAGAGGGCGACGTCGTTCTTGATCAGGGTGTGGACGAGACGGCCCTTGGGCGTGGTCGCGGCCACGGTGGTGGTGCCGCGCAGGTAGAGGGGGTGATGGGTGACGATCAGGTCGGCGCCCCAGTCGAGCGCCTCCTGCGCCACGGCGGCGACCGGATCGACCGCGAACAGCACCCGGCGCACGGGCTGGGCCGGGTCGCCGCTGACGAGCCCCACCGCGTCCCACGACTCGGCCCGGGCGGGCGGGTAGGCCGCCTCGAGCACTTCGATCACGTCTGTCAACGTCACAGCAGCCACCTGCGCAGACTACCGGCCCACGGGGCGCCTCGCGGCGGGCACGCTCGGGGGTGTCACCGGATGGGGGTTCGGCGTAATGTAAGTGAATCCTGACTTTGTTCGGAGGGCGGCATGGCACCAAGAGTCGCGATCATCGGATCGGGCTTCGGCGGACTGTGCATGGCGATCCAGCTCGAACGGGCGGGAATACGCTCGTACACGGTCTTCGAGAAGGCCGGTGAGCTCGGCGGCACCTGGCGGGACAACAGCTACCCGGGCGCGGGGTGTGACATTCCCTCGCAGCTCTACTCGTACTCGTTCGAGAAGTACACGAGCTGGACCCGCCGCTATCCCGAACAACCCGAAATTCTCGGCTACCTCCAGCACTGCGCGGACAAATACCACGTCAGGGAGAGAATCCGCTTCGGCACGGAAGTGCGGCGGGCGGTCTTCGACGGCACCCACTGGCAGGTCAGCACGGCCGGCGACGGCGCGACCGAGAGCTTCGACGTGCTGGTCATGGGGGCGGGACAGCTCAACCGTCCCCGGCTGCCGGACATCCCCGGCATGGCCGAGTTCGAGGGGGTCTCCTTCCACTCCGCCCGCTGGGACCACGGCCACGACCTCACCGGCCGGCGCGTCGCCGTGATCGGGAACGGCTCGTCGGCGGCCCAGCTCATCCCGCGGGTCGCGGAGCGGGCCGAGCACCTGTACGTCTTCCAGCGCACGCCCAACTGGGTGATCCCGAAGCCGGACGCCACGTTCGCGCCGCTGACGCGGCTCGTCCTGCGCTTCGTCCCCGGGCTGCGGCGAGCCTACCGGGAGTGGATCTACCGCTACGCCGAGAGCACCCTGTATCCGGCGCTCTCCCAGGGCTGGAGCACGGGCCTGCTGCGCAAGCGGGCGCTGGGGCACCTGCGCGACCAGGTGCCCGATCCGAAGCTGCGGGCCAGGCTGACGCCCGACTATCCGCCCGGCTGCAAGCGGGTCGTCATCGACAGCGGCTTCTACCCGGCGCTGAGCAGACCGGACGTGTCGCTGGTGACCGACAAGATCGTCCGGATCACGCCCAAGGGCGTCGAGACCACCGAGGGCCCGTACAAGGTGGACACGATCGTGTACGCCACCGGCTTCCAGAGCACCGAGTTCCTGGCCCCGATGGAGGTCGTCGGGCGCGAGGGCCGCACGCTGGAGCGGCAGTGGGCCGGCGGCGCCGAGGCGTACCTGGGGATCTCGGTGCCCGGTTTCCCGAACATGTTCCTGCTGTACGGCCCGAACACGAACCTGGGCCACAACTCGATCGTCTTCATGATCGAGTGCCAGGTGCGGCACATCATGGCCTGCCTGCCACGGCTGGCCGCCGGCGGCCCCATCGAGGTGCGTCCCGAGGCGATGGCGGCCTGGCGCGAGCGGCTCGACGCGGCGATGGCCAGGATGGTGTGGGGCGCGGGCTGCCAGAGCTGGTACAAGACGGCGTCGGGCCGCGTCACCAACAACTGGCCGGGGCCCACCACGCTGTACCGCAGGCTCACGGCCAGGCCGCCGCGCTCGGCGTACCGCGTGGCCGGGCCTCGGTAGCCGGACCGTCCGGTGGGCGGGCGTTGGAGCAGGTCCGGGGCTCGCGATAACGTCCTGACATGACGCTTCCCCTGCATCGGCGCGCCGTGGTGGCCGACACGCACAACGATCTGCTGATGGCGGTCTCCGCCCGGCCGCCGGGGCAGTGGGCCTCGTTCTTCAGGCAGCGGTGGCTGCCGCAGCTTCTCGACGGAGGCGTCGACCTCCAGGTGCTGCCCGTCTTCATCGACGACCAGTACCTCCCCGAGGGCGCGCTGCGGCAGACGCTGCGCATGATCGAGTGCGCCCACGTGCTGGCCGAGGGCAACGCCGACCGCGTACGTCTGTGCCTCGACGCCGCCGACATCGACCGGGCGCTCGACGACGGGCTGATCGCCCTGGTGCTCGCGCTGGAGAGCATGCCCGGCCTGGACGCCAGCGTCGAGCTGATCTCGACCGTGCACCGCCTGGGCGTGCGGGTGGCCGCCATCGCGCACTTCGGCCGCACCCCGCTGGCCGACGGCAGCGGCGAGGACGCCACGGGCAGCGGCCTGACCTCCCACGGTGTCGCCGCCCTGCGGGAGATGGAGCGCCTGGGCATCGTCTTCGACGTCTCCCACCTGGGCGCCTCCGGCGTCGCCCACGTGCTGGAGCTGGCCACCAGGCCGGTCATCGCCACCCACTCGGCCGCCCGCGCCCTGCGCGACCACCACCGCAATCTCACCGACGACCAGTTGCGCGGCGTCGCCGCCACCGGGGGCGTGGTCTGCGTCAACTTCTTCGCCCCGTTCCTCGCCGAGCGCGTGGCGGACATGACGCTCGAGCGCCTGCTCGACCACATCGAGCACGTCGTGTCCGTCGCCGGCGTCGAGCACGTGGGTCTCGGCCCCGACTTCATCCGCGAGGTGATGGACGACCTGACGCCGCCGTGCTGCGAGGACCTGCACACCAGGGGCGTCGATCCGAGGCAGGCCGTCCCCGGTCTGGAGGGCCCGGCCGGGCTGCCGATGGTGACGGAGGGGCTGCTCGCGCGCGGGCTGCCGGACAAGGACGTCACGCGGATCATCGGCGGCAACGTGCACCGGCTCTTCGGGGAACTCCTCGCATGACCGGCCACGACCGGCCGAGCACGACCAGCCGAACGACGACTCGCGGGGGACGACCAGCGTGAGCACGACCGACGACACCGCCCGGCAGGCCGCCGCCGGGATGCTCGAAGACCTGGAGGAGCTCGTCCTGTGCGAGTCGTTCTCCAGTGACCTGGCGGCCGTGGCCCGCAGCGCGGAGGTGGTGGCCGCGATGGGAGCCCGCCACCTGGGCACGCGGCCGGAGTTCGTGGTGATCGACGGCGTCACGCACCTGCGCTGGTCGTTCGGCACGCCGAAGATCCTGCTGCTGTGCCACCACGACACCGTCTGGCCCATCGGCACGCTCGCCACGCACCCGTGGTCGGTGGTGGACGGGGTGGCGCGCGGGCCGGGCGTGTTCGACATGAAGGCCGGGCTGGTGCAGACGTTCCACGCCCTGGCCGGGCTCGGCTCGCTCGACGGCGTCACGCTGCTGGTCACCGGCGACGAGGAGCTGGGCTCGGCCACCTCCTCCGGCCTGATCCAGGACACCGCGCGCGGGCTGGCCGCCACGTTCGTCATGGAGGCCAGCGCCGACGGCGGGGCGTTGAAGACGGTCCGCAAGGGCACCTCCAACTACACCGTCAGGGTGCACGGCAAGGCCGCGCACGCGGGCCTCGAACCGGAGAAGGGCGCCAACGCGGGCGTCGAGCTGGCCCACCAGATCCTGGCCATCGCCGGCCTGGGCTCCGGCGCGACCACGGTCACGCCGACGATGTTGTCGGGCGGCACGTCGGTCAACACGGTGCCCGCCGCCGCCTCGGTGGGCGTGGACGTGCGGGCGGCGCTGGTGTCGGAGCAGACCAGGGTGGACGCGGCGATCCGGGCGCTGCGGCCGGTGGTGCCGGGCACCCGCCTGGAGGTGCTCGGCGGCCCCAACCGGCCGCCGCTGGAGGGCTCGATGTCGGCCCGCCTGTTCGCCCTGGCCCAGGAGCTGGCGCCGGGGCTGGGCCTGGAGCCGCTGACCGCGGCCTCGGTGGGCGGCGCGTCCGACGGCAACTTCACGGCCGGGGTGGGCTGCCCGACGCTCGACGGCCTGGGGGCCGTGGGGGGCGGGGCGCACGCGGACCACGAGCACGTCGTGGTCTCCGAGATGCCCGGACGTACGGCCCTGCTGCGGGCGCTGATCGAGGCGGTCGGCCAGGTGGAGCGGCCATGACCGGGGCGGCCCGCCCGGGGACGCTCCCCGGGCGGGCCGCCCTGGCGGGCTACCCGGTGACGGGGCCGAGCGTGCGCTCCATCACGCACCGGTTGGAGAACTTCTCGTCGAAGGAGATCGGCTGGCCGTACCAGTGGCCGCGCACCTCGACCCGCACCGGGTCGTAGTTCCTCGGGCACGGCCCTGGGTTGTAGTTCAGGGCGAACAGGTCGCCGTCCACCGAGCGGATCGCGTCGCAGGCGTCCACCGGGTACGGGTGCAGGCCGCCGTCCGGGTCGCAGGTCAGCCGCATCGAGTACGCGCCGTCGCTGACGGGGGTGACGGTGATGTAGAGCACCGCGCCCGCGGGGGCGGCGTGGGCGGGCGGCGTCGCGAACGCGGCCAGGCTCGCGGCCGCGCACAGCCCGAGCGCGGCCAGCCTGCGAGCGGTGGTCAGCACTACCGGCATGAGATCCTCCCAGGTCAACGGGCGTCCCGGCGTGGGACGGCGCACGCATCATGACTACCGTCGGCCTGTCGCCGGTGACCAGGCGCGGCACGGCCACCTCAGCGTGAGCATGTGGTGACGCAGAGCTGTCTTCGCAGGTCATAGACGTGCCCCCGCGTCGCGACGCGGGGCGGCGTGGGTAAATGGGGGCATGGCAGGTGAGGATGAGCGGGCGGCGGCCCGCGCCGGCGTGGCGATCAGGGAGTTGCGCGAGGTCGGCGAGTTCCAGCAGGTCTACCGCCTCTTCGACGAGATCTGGCACCCGAAGCCGGCGAACGTGCCGGCGTCCGTGGAGCTGATGGCCGGGTTCGCGCACTCGGGCAACTACGTCGCCGGGGCGTTCGCCGAGGGCGTGCTCGTGGGGGCGTCCGTGGGGTTCCTGGCGGCGGGCGGGACGCTGCACTCGCACGTGACCGGGGCGATCATCGGGCGTGGCGTCGGCTACGCGCTGAAGCTGCACCAGCGGGCCTGGGCCCGGGAGCGCGGGCTGGAGCGGATCACCTGGACGTTCGACCCCCTCGTCCGCCGCAACGCCCGCTTCAACCTGGTCAAGCTGGGGGCGCGGCCGGAGGAGTACCTGACGGACTTCTACGGGGTGATGGCCGACGCGATCAACGAGGGGGACGCCTCCGACCGGCTGCTGGCGGTGTGGCCCGTCGCCGGCGCGACCGACGCGGAGGACGGCCGGTCCGGGCCGGCGTACCCGCTGGTGCGGGAGGGCGCGGACGGCCGGCCGGTCGTGTCCGGCGGTGGCGGCCCGGTGCTGACGGTGGGGACGCCGCGCGACGTCGAGCGGCTGCGGCGGGAGCACCCCGAGGCGGCGCGGGCCTGGCGGACGGCCGTACGGGAGACCCTCGGCGCGGCCATGGCGGCCGGGGGGCGGGTGGCCGGGTTCACCGAGCGCGGCGAGTACGTGGTGATCGTCAACCAGCTATTCCACAGGTGTTACGGATCTCTGTAATGTGACGGGAAGGCAAGCAGAACAAGGAGATCCGCATGGCGGAATTCACCCCCACCGTTCCTGCGCGAGTCCTACCGTCGGTCGCCGTCCGCGACCTGCCCGAACCGCCCCGCTCCACCTGGCGCATCATCGGCCCCGGCCTGGTCGGGGCCGGAGTGGGGCTGGCGTCGGGAGAATTCATCCTCTGGCCGTACATCGCCTCGCAGGTCGGCCTCGTCTTCATCTGGGGAGCCGCGATCGGCATCATCACCCAGTGGTTCCTGAACATGGAGATCGAGCGGTACACCCTCGCCACCGGCGAGACCGCGCTGACCGGGTTCAGCCGCATGTGGAAACACTGGGGTCTGTTCTTCGTGGTGATGACGCTCTGCTCGAACCTCTGGCCGGGCTGGGTGACCACGTCCGCGACCATGGTGACGTACCTGACCGGCTCCGGCGAGGGGTCGGTGCGGTGGATCGCGATCGGCATGCTGGTGGTGATCGCGCTCGGCCTGACCCTGGCTCCGGTGATCTACGTCCTGCTGGAGCGGGTCATCTTCGTGAAGATCGCCCTGGTGGCGACGCTGGCCGTGGTCGCGGTCGCGGTGGCGATCAACGCCGAGAGCTGGCTGGAGCTGGGCAAGGGCCTGTCCGTCGGGGCCAGGTTCCCGGTGCCGCCGCTGGACTTCGCGGTGCTCATGGGCGCCATCGCGTACGCGGGCGCGGGCGGCGGCCAGAACCTGTGCCAGAGCAACTGGATCCGTGACAAGGGCTTCGGCATGGGCCAGTACGTCCCCCGTCTGGTCAGCCCCGTCACCGGCCACGAGGAGGCGGCCTCCTCGACCGGCTTCCAGTTCGCGCCGACGAAGGAGAACCTGGCGCGCTGGCGGCAGTGGTGGCGCTTCGCCAACGTCGAGCAGGCGTGGACGTTCGCCGTGGTGTCGTTCGTGACGATCGCGCTCATGTCGATGCTGGCGTACTCCACCGTGTTCGGCCGTCCCGGGCTGGCGAACGGCATCGGGTTCCTCCAGGTCGAGGGGCAGGTGTTGCAGGACGTCGTGGGCACCTGGTTCGGGGTGCTGTTCTGGGTGGTCGGGGCGCTGGCGCTGTTCGCCTCGGCCATGGGCATCGTCGACTACACCGCCCGCCTGGCCTCCGACACGATCAAGACGGTCTACCTGCGGGACAAGGCCGTCTCGGTGAACCGGGTGTACTTCGTCACGGTCTGGGCGATGGCGCTGATCGGCACCGGCATCCTGCTGGCGGGGCTCGACCAGCCGCTCATCCTGCTGGTGTTCTCGGCCTGCTTCGCGGCCGTGATGATGTTCGTGTACTCGATCCTGCTGATCATCCTCAACCGGCGGGCGCTGCCCGCGGCCATCAAGGTGCGCTCGTTCCGGCTGGGGGCGCTGATCTGGTCGGTCGCGTTCTTCGGCACGCTGACCGTGATCGTGGTCATCCAGCAGGCGCAGAAGCTGCTCGGCGGCGGCTGACGTCCGAGGCGGGGGCGCGGCGTCGCGGCCGGGCGGCAGCGGGCACACTGGTGGCCATGCTGGAGACCTCGGCCCGCCTGCTCAAGCTGCTCTCCCTGTTCCAGGCGCAACGCGACTGGTCCGGCCCCGAGCTGTCGGCCCGGCTCGGGGTCTCGACCAGGACGATCCGCAACGACGTCGAGCGCCTGCGCTCGCTCGGCTACCCGGTGCACGCCTCCCCCGGCGTGGCGGGCGGCTACCGGCTGGGCGCGGGCGCGGCGCTGCCGCCGTTGCTGCTCGACGACGAGGAGGCCGTGGCGGTCGCGGTCGGGCTGGGCCGCGCGGCCGGGGGCGGCGTCGAGGGCATCGAGGAGACCTCGGTGCGTGCCCTGGCCAAGCTGGAGCAGGTGCTGCCGTCGCGGCTGCGGCGGCGGGTGAGCGCGCTCAACGCCTACACGGTGCAGATCCCCGGCAACCAGCCCTCCGTGCCGCCCGAGGTGCTGACCACGATCGCGAACGCGGCCCGCGACCACGAGCGGCTGCGCTTCGACTACACCGCCCACGAGGGCGAGCCGACCGTGCGGAACGTGGAGCCGTACCGTCTGGTGCACCGGCGCGGCCGCTGGTACCTGGTGGGTTACGACGTGGAGCGCGACGACTGGCGCACGTTCAGGGTCGACCGGGTGCGCCCGCGGACGCCGGCGGGCCCCCGCTTCACGCCGCGCGAACTGCCCGGCGACGGCGACGTGGCGGCGTACGTGGAGAAGGGCCTGAGCACGGCGATGTGGCGGCACCGGGCGACGGTGCTGCTGCACGCCCCGGCCGCGGACGTGCGGGCGCTGCCGCTGGGCCTGGAGGCGGAGCCGGTGGACGACCGTACCTGCCGGCTGGAGCTGGGCGGCGACGACCTCGGCGGGATGGCGGCGTGGCTCGGGTTCCTGGGCGTGGACTTCGAGGTGCTCGACCCGCCGGAGCTGGCCGAGCACGTGCTGCGGCTGGCGGAGCGGTACCGGCGAGCGGTCAGCGGCCGGTAAGCCGGTGGTCAGCGGCCGGGGCCAGGCTCGGGCCATGAAGAACATGACGCATGTCGCCGGAGGCAAGGACGACTTCCAGCTCGTCACCCACCTGACGCTCACCGGCGGCCAGTACGAGATCGGCAGGGCGCTCACCGAGGAGGCCCGCCGGCTCGGCTGGTCCCCCGCGCCGATCGACCCGACGGTGGGCCGGGCCCGCAGGGCGTGGTTCGAGCGCCACTGGCCGCAGCACCACGCCCGCATGGACGGCGCGGCGTCGGTGCTCGGCCTCGACCCCGACCAGGACGAGCTGGCCCTCGACGACCAGGGCTACGTCCCCGAGGGGTTCGCCTGCTCGGCCCTGTGGATCCCGCCGTCGGCCGCGGCGGACGGGCACGGCCGGGTGGGCCGCAACTACGACTTCTTCCGGACGACCGCCAGCGAGATGGCGGGCGCCCCGCCGCGGCCGAACGAGCTGCCCATGGCCTCCCGCCCCTACGTGATCACCACGATCCCCGACGAGGGGCCGGCCTCCACGGTGATCACGATGTCCGCGCTGGACGGCTGCATGGACGGCATCAACTCGGCCGGGCTGGCGGTCATGCTGCTGATCGCCGACTTCGAGTCCGCCGAACCGCCGGAGAACTTCCCCCCGCAGGTGGGGGTCAACAGCGTGCAGCTCCCCCGCTTCCTGATCGACACCTGCGAGAACGCGGAGCAGGCCAAGCAGGCGCTGCTGGCCGCCAAGCAGTACGACCACGGCCTGCCCCTGCACTACCTGGTCGCCGACGCGCACGGGCAGGCGTTCGTGTGGGAGCGGGGCAAGGACGGCGTCGAGCACATCGTCGAGTTCGGCGACGGCCCGCTCTGCGTCACCAACCACCTGCTGCACCGTCACCCGGACCCGATGAACCTGCCGGCGGACACCGAGGCCAGCCTCGCCTCCTACGGCCGGCTGCGCACGCTGTACGAGCGCAGCAAGGGCGTCACCATGTCGGCCGCGGACGTGCGCGAGAGCCTGCTCGCGGTGCGCCCGGCCGAGGAGCCGGCCGTGCCGTTCCGCACCTTGTGGAGCACGGTGTTCGACACGGCCGAGCGCACCCTCGCCACCCGCTTCTACCTGGGCGACGGCGGGCGTTACACCGAGGAGCTGGTGTTCCCGGCCAGGTAGGACTCGCGCACTCTGGTACGCGACAGCTTGCCGGTGGGGGTGCGCGGCAGCTCGGCGCGGTACTCGATCAGTCTCGGCTGCTTGAACCTGGCGATGCGCGGCCCGCAGTGCTCCAGCAGCGCCGCGGTGAGCTCCGGGCCCGCCGTGACGTCCTCGGCGGGCTGCACGACGGCGACCACCGTGTGACCCCATTCCTCGTCGGGCACCCCGATGACGGCCACGTCGGCGACCGCGGGATGTTCCAGCAGCGCGGCCTCGATCTCGGCGGGATAGATGTTCACCCCGCCGGAGACGATCAGGTCGGTACGCCGGTCGCACAGGAACAGGTACCCGTCGGCGTCGAAGTAGCCGATGTCGCCCGGCGTGTACCACTCCCCCAGCATGCTGGCGGCCGTCTTCGCCGGGTCCTTGCGGTACTCGAACGTCCCCATGCTGGACTTGACGTAGATCAGGCCGGGCTCGCCCGGGGGCAGCTCCGCGCCGGACTCGTCGCAGATCCTGGCCTCGAAGGTGGGGGCGGGCCGGCCGACGGTGCCGGGCCTGGCCAGCCAGTCGTGGGGCTTGACGGAGAAGGCGATGGTGGACTCGGTCGAGCCGTAGTACTCGTACAGCACCGGGCCCCACCAGTCCATGATCTGCCGCTTGACGGAGACCGGGCAGGCGGCGGCGGTGTGGATGACCTGGCGCAGGCTCGACACGTCGTACTTGGCCTTGACGTCCTCCGGGAGCTGCAACATCCGGTGGAACATGGTCGGCACCATCATCGCGTTGGACACCCGGTGCCGCTCGACGAGCTCCAGGATGTTCACCGGGTCGAACCTGGGCGTGATCACCACGGTGTGCCCGAGGTGCAGCGCGAACTGGGCGTGCGCGCACGGCGCGGAGTGGTACATCGGCGAGGTGACCAGGTGGACCTCGTCGCCCGCCTTGAGATCGACGACCTCGCCGAAGAACCACGTGTACAGCGGCACGAGCGCCTCCGGCTCGGCCCCCGGCAGCGGGCGCTGCACGCCCTTGGGGAAGCCGGTGGTGCCGGAGGTGTACCACATGACAGCCCCGGAGGTGCGGTCGGCGGGCGCGTCAGCGGGCTGCCCCTCGGCCAGCCCGGCCGTCCCGGTCTCCGCGCCGGGGACGGACTGGCCGGGGCCGGCGACGACGACCTTGGCGTCGCAGTCGGCCAGGATGTAGGCGATCTCGGAGTCGGTCAGGTGCCAGTTGACCGGCACGTAGTAGACCCCGATCTGCCCGGTCGCCATCACCATGACCAGCGCGTCCACCCCGTTGGGCAGCACGCCCGCCGCCACGTCGCCGGTGCCGAGCCCGCGGGCGCGAAGCCCGTGCGAGACCTGGTTGACGCGGGTGAGCAGGTCGCCGTACGAGACACGGGCGCCGTCGGTGTCGATCACCGCGAGACGGCCGGGGTCGGCGGCGGCGATGGCGTAGAAACTCGGCAGCTCGCTGATGTCCATCACAACTCCAGCAGTTGGGCGAGTCTGGCGCGGTGGATCCGCGGCGGGCCCAGCAGCACTTCGTCCGCCTTGGCCCTCTTGTAGAACAGATGAGCGTCGTGCTCCCAGGTGTAACCGATACCGCCGTGCAGGAGCAAGTGGTCGCGGGCCACTTCGAAGCAGGCGCGGCCGACGTACGCCTGGGCGAGCGCGGCGGCCTCGGGCAGTTCGCCGGGCGACTCGTCGGCGGCCCAGGCGGCGTACCTGACGATGGACTCGGCCTGTTCGAGCTTGAGGTGCATGTCGGCCAGCTTGTGCTTGACGCCCTGGTAGGAGCCGATGTAGCGGCCGAAGGCCACCCGGATCTTGGCGTAGGCGACGATGGCGTCGAGCGCGGCCCGCATGACGCCGAGCTGCTCGGCGGCCAGCGCCACGCACAGCCGGTCGAAGATCCCCGTCTCCGGGGCGGGGCCGAGCACGCGCGCGGGCGCGCCGTCCAGCACGATCGTGGCCTGGCCCCGGGTGACGTCGAGCGTCTCCAGCGCGGTCCTGGTCACGCCGGGCCCGGCCAGCTCGACGGCCACCATGACCGTGCTCCCGTCGCCGCGCGCGGGGGCCACCAGGACGTCGGCGTCCGCGCCGGACAGCACCTGCGTCAGCGTGCCGCTCGCCGTGCCGCCGTCGTGGGTCAGCTCGGTGTCGTCGAGCGTGGCCGTGATCCGGCCCTCGGCGATGCCGGTCTGCAGCTCCTTGTCGGGCACCAGGCTCAGCGCGAGCGCGGTGAACGCGGTGGCCAGGAACGGTCCCGGCAGCAGCGCGGCGCCGGTCTCCTCCAGCGCGACGGCCAGCTCGGACATCCCGGCGCCCGCGCCGCCGTACTCCTCGGGGACGACCAGGCCCGACAGGCCGAGTTCGCCGTTGAGGCGGGCGTACACCTGCGGGTCGTAGCCGTCGCGGGCCTTGGGCAGCGGCGAGGCGGTGCGCAGGAAGTCACGCACGGCGGCGCGCAGCTCCTGCTGTTCCTGGCTGAGTACGAGCTTCACGCCTGCGTCCCCACCTTCAGGTCCTTGAACGGCACGGTCTTGTCCACCCGGGGCTCCGGCGGCAGGCCGAGCACGCGGTCGCCGACGATGTTGCGCATGATCTCGTTGGTGCCGCCGCCCAGCGCCATGCCGGGGGCCATCGAGATCGCGCGGGCGAGGGGCTGGTCGGCCAGCACGGCTTCGGGGCCGACCAGCCGGGTGGCCAGGTCGGCCTGGTAGAGGGTCAGCTCGGCCAGCAGCAGCTTGGCGGCGCTGCCGCGCGCGCCGGGGAAGATGCCGGCCTTGGTCTCCTGGGCCAGCCGCTGGTTGAACAGCGCCAGCGCGCGGCTGCGGATGTGCAGTTCGACGAGTTCGTCGCGGACCAGCGGGTCGTCGGTGTCGAGCACCCGGCGCAGCGCCTCCAGCGAGGCCGGGTTGTCCTTCTGGCCGCCCATGCCGACGCCCGCCGAGATCGACAGCCGCTCGTGCAGCAGCGTCGTGACGGCCACGCTCCAGCCGTCGTTGACCTCGCCCACGCGGTGCTCGTCGGGGATGGTGACGTTGTCGAAGAAGACCTCGTTGAAGTTGGCCTTGCCGGACATGTCCCGCAACGGCCTGACGGTCACGCCGGGGTGGTGCATGTCCACCACGAACATGGTCAGGCCCTTGTGCTTGGGCACGTCCACGTCGGTGCGGGTCAGCAGCAGGCCCCAGTCGGCGTGGTGGGCGACGGAGGTCCACACCTTCTGGCCGTTGATCACCCAGTGGTCGCCGTCGGGCACCGCCCTGGTCTGGAGGCTGGCCACGTCGCTGCCGGCGCCGGGTTCGGAGAAGAGCTGGCACCAGATCTCCTCGCCGCGCAGCAGCGGGCGCAGGAACCGCTCGCGCTGGGCGTCGGTGCCCCTGTCGGCGATCGTGGGCCCGGTCATGCCCAGGCCGATCGAGAAGACGTAGGTGGGCAGGGTGTAGTCGCGGGCCGCCTCGGCGAACGCGCGATCCTCCGCCTGGGTCAGCCCCTGGCCGCCCCACTGTTTCGCCCACGTGATGCCGGAGTAGCCGGCGTCGTGGAGCTTGGCCATGAATTCCTTGGCCCGGGCGATCGCGTCGGCCTCCGGGTAGTCGTCGGTCGGAACGTTCTCCCGCAGCCACTCTCCGGCCGCACGCCGATACTCATCCAGGTTCACATCGACTCCTCGGCAATCAGTGCTCACTTACTCTAGTCAGCGCGCCCGGGGACGTACAGAGCATTGCTCTGTACGCACACCGCCCGTTTCGTCCGTTCAGATACCGGTAAGGGATTACTGCGGCGGATTCGAGGAACCCCCACCGAAGCGCGTTCGGTCGCCGAGTTACCATGATCAACGTGACTGTCGGTAAAGACAGGAACGGGATCGTACGGCGTTCCTCATACCAGAACAGCTCACGTCCGTTTTGTCCGATAAATAATAGTGATCAGAAGTTAGAGTTACTCGCTGTGACAACAGGTTTCAGCCGATTACGGCGCGAAGATTTGCTCAGAACGGCCTGCGAGGTGATCGCGGAGCAGGGCTTCGGCCACACCAGGACCCTGGACATCGCCAGGGCCGCCGGGGTGAGCCAGGCGCTGCTCTTCTACCACTTCGAGACCAAGGAGCGACTGTTCGCGCAGGCGTTCGGCTACGCGGCCCGGCTGCACTTGAACGCGCTGACGGACGTCGAGCACGCGGGGGGCACCCCGATCGAGCGCCTGCGCTCGCTGCTGCGGCTCTGCTCGCCCGCGATCCCCACCGAGGGCTGGCGGCTGTGGATCGACGCCTGGTCCGAGGCGATGCGCACCCCGGAACTGGAGGAGACCTCGCGGCGGATCGACGCCAGAGGCCGCACGCTCATGCGCGGCATCATCGAGGCCGGCGTGGCCTGCGGCGAGTTCGAGTGCCCCGACCCCGACTCGACGACGTGGCGGCTGTTCGCGCTCATCGACGGGCTGGCGGTCCAGACGCACGCGCATCCCAAGGTGTTGTCACGGCGCAGGGTCAACGTGCTGATCCGCTCGGCGGCGGCGAACGAACTGGGGGTGCCCGCGGACAAGCTCTGAAAGCCGCGCCTCTCCCTCTTCCCAGTCTTATTGGATTCTTCGTACAATTACTGGGCGAGGAGAGGAGCGCACGCGATGACGACCGCACCGAGCTCTACCGCCGCCAGAGAACGCGACGAGCGGGTCGCGAACCGGAGCGCGTACCGCGCGGTCATCGAACGCCTCTCGAAGGCGTCGGTGGACAAGCACTGGGAGCCGTACCGCGACATCCCGTGGGACGACCCGGAATTCCAGGTCGACCCGGCCGACCCGCGCTGGGAGCTGTCCGGGGTGGACCGGCTGGGCGGCCACCCCTGGTACCTCAGCCGCCCGCCCGAGGTACGCGCCCGGATCGGGCTGTGGCGGGTGGCCACGGCCATGAAGATCGGGCTGCAGTTCGAGAACCTGCTCAAGCGCGGGCTGCTCAACTACGCCTACCGCTTGCCGAACGGCTCCCCCGAGTTCCGGTACGTCTACCACGAGACCATCGAAGAGGGACATCACGGGATGATGTTCCAGGAGTTCGTCAACCGCACCGGGCTGCCCATCCGCGGTATGCCGGGGCCGCTGTCCGCGGTCGCGCAGGTGGCCCCCTGGATCCCGCTGATCTCGACCGAGCTGTTCTTCGTGTTCGTGCTGGGCGGCGAGGACCCGATCGACCACGTCCAGCGCAGGCTGCTCAGGGACGGCCGGGTGCACCACCCGCTGGAAGAGACGATCATGCGCATCCACATCGCGGAGGAGGCCAGGCACATCTCCTTCGCCCGGCACTACCTGCGCAACCGGGTCCCGCGCATGCCCGCCCACCGCCGGCTGCTGCTCGGGATCGCCTCACCGATCATCCTCGGCGTCATGGCCCGCATCATGCTCGCGCCGCCCGGCCCGATGATCCGCCGCTTCCGGATCCCCGCGAACGTGGTGGCCGAGGTCTACCTGCGCCACCCCGCCGCGCGCCAGGAGATCCGCGACGCGGTCGGCAAGACGCGCGAGCTGTGCGCCGAGATCGGGCTGGTCAACCCGTTCACCCGGTGGATCTGGCGGATCATGGGCATCTGGGAGGCCGCCGCGCCGTCAGCCCCTCGATGACCCTGATGCCGCCTGCCGGCCGGGCAGCCACGAGTGGCACCATGTAGGGGTTCACAACGGGTTTTACGGAAGGTTCTGCTCTGTGAGGCGGCTACTCACGGTCCTGCTGCTCGCGTTCGCCGTGGTGGGGGTCTCGTACTCCCCGGCCCAGGCGCACAACGTGCTGATCAGCAGCGACCCGCAGGACGGGGCCACGCTGACGGCCTCGCCCTCGCAGGTGACGCTGGTGTTCGACCAGGCGGTGCGGCAGGGGTACGCGCAGGTGGGCGTGACCGGGGCCGACGGGTCGTCCTGGGCCGACGGAAGCGCCGTGGTGGCGGCCGAGCGGGTCTCGGTGCAGGTCAAGCCGCTGCCGGCGGGCGGGTCGTACGTGGTCGGGTACCGGATCCTGTCGGCCGACGGGCATCCCGTCACGGGGAAGATCGGCTTCAGCCTGGCCGCGGGCGCGTCCGGGGTGGCGGCCCAGTCCGCGTCCGCGACGGCGGAGGCGGCGGACGGCTCCAGCGCCGACGCCGCCGAGGCGGCGGCCAACGGCGGGGCCGGGATGGCCGTGGTGTGGATCGTGGGGGCGCTGCTGGTGCTCGCCGCGGGCACGGCGGTCGCCCTGCGCCGCACCGCCCCCGGCGGGAACGCCGCGGCGGCGGGGGCTCCGGAGGCGGCCGAGGACGACGCCGACGAGGGGTCAGTGGTTCGTGGCGAGGGGACCCGCGCGTGACCGTCGTCGCCCCGCCCCTCGCCCGTCCGCGTGTCGGGGGGCGGCTGGTCGCCGGTGCGTTCGGGGTGTGCGCGGTCGTCGCGGCCGTGGCGGCCAGTTCGTTCACCGCCCAGGAGTCCGTGCCCGGCGTCCCCATGCCGGGGGTGGTCGTGTCGGTCGGCCTGCCGATCGTACGGGTGCTGCTCGACGTGGCCGCCGTCGCGGTCGTCGGGCTCAGCCTGCTGCCCAAGCTGCTCGGCTTCGACCGTCCCGAGCGTACGGAGCCGGTGCTGCTCAGGGTGCGCCCGCTGGCCGTGCTGGCCGCCTGGGCCTGGGCGATCTGCGCGCTGCTCACGATCGTCTTCCAGACCGCCGAGCTGAACCCCGGCGCCGTGCCGACGTTCGGGATGATCGCCGGCTACGTCGGGAGCGTCGGCACCGGTCAGGGGCTGCTGTTCAGCGCGGCGTGCGCGCTGGCGGCGGCCGGGATCGGGCTGATGGCGGTGCGGTTCGGCGAGAAGGTCCCGGCCGAGCTGCGGGTGATCGTGGCGCTGTTCGGGCTGCTGCCGATCCCCGTCACCGGGCACGCGGTGAACTCGGTCTGGCACGACCCCATCATGATCTCGATGGAGATCCACGTCATGGGCGCGGCGGCGTGGACCGGCGGGCTGATGGCCACCGCCGTCTTCGTGGCGCCGCACCGCCACCTGCTGGCCGTGGCGCTGCCGCGCTTCTCCAGGATCGCCACCGTGTGCCTGCTGCTGGTGGCGCTGTCCGGCCTGATCACCGGGCTGGGCACGATGGCGCTGACACCCGGCGTGAGCCTGCCGGAGGCGATCGTGACCAGCCACTACGGCGTGCTGGTCGTGGTCAAGACGGCGCTGGTCGCGCTGCTGGTGCCGCTGGCGGCGCACATCCGGTTCCGGCTGCTGCCCGTCATCCGCCGCGGCGCGGCCACCGCCCTGGTGGGCTGGGCGGTGGCCGAGGTCGCCGTGATGGGACTGGCGTACGGGGTGGCGGTGGCGATCACCCGCGCCTCGATCGCCTGAGAGGGCCTACGGCGTGGCGGGGGCGGCCACGGGAAGCGGCGCGGGCTCCTCGACCGGCCGGCGCGCGCGCCGGCCCACGGCCCACTCGATCGCCAGCCAGACCGCCAGCAGGCCGATCCCGGCCCACACCGCGGACGCCATGACCTGCGGGGGCGCTCCCAGCAGGCCGTCCTGGCCCTTGATCGCGCCGTACACGGACCCCATGACCGCGCTCTGGAGCGCCAGGGCCCCGTACGTGGCGGCCGTAACCGCGGCGGCCCCGAGCAGCGCGCGCACGACCGGCACCCGCACCAGGAAGGCCACGTCCACCAGCAGCCCGGCGACCACCATGAAGAGCGGCACCGCCGACGGCGGGAACCCGGTGAAGGTCAGCAGCGGCCAGATCAGCACCCTGAAGGCCACGTACGAGCCGGCGACCAGGGTGGCCGCCCCGAACCTGCCGATCAGCAACCGGGCCGCGACCAGCACCGACAGCACCGCCACCACCGCGTAGACCGGGTAGAGGTAGTCGGGCACGGGCAGGGTGAACGCGGCCATCATCGTCCGGTCGATGGGCTGCTGCATCTGGTCGGCCGCGAACCGCAGCAGGATCGGCTCGGCGTACGTCGCGCCGTTGTCGTACGCGCCGAGCGACAGGATGCCGTACTCCTGGTGCTGCTCGGGGAAGTGCATGTTCTCCAGGAAGAAGGCGAGGAACGCGCCGAGCACGACCGTCCGCTCGCGTCCCGGCGGCGCTCCCATGAACCAGCCGCGGACCACGCCCGCGATCATGAAGAACGTTCCAAGGTAGAGCATGATGTGCGACGGGCTCCACGAGGTGATGTCGAGCCCGTTGACGCGGTGGTTGATCAGGTCGAGCGGCACCGCGACGAGGAAGATCCCGGTGCCCCACTGGATGAGCCGCAGCGCGGCCCTGTCCACGCCGTAGCCGGTGTAGCCGTGGATGACGACCAGGGCGACGACGATGGCCGTGCCCGCGGAGTTGAGCAGGTGGGGCGGGGCGAGGTCGTCGCGCAGCCACTTGAAGTGCCACGAGACGTCCCAGGCCGAGCCGAGCACCTTGAGCGTGAACGCCGCCAGCCAGCCGAAGTAGAGCACCCGGAACAGGTCCTGCGGCGTCTCGCGGCCCGCCTCGCCGCGGGTCCAGTAGGGCAGGGCCCAGGCGGTGGCCCTCTTGAACGATGCTGGAGACTTCACGGCAGAGAATCTTACGGTCATCCACGCCACCGGCCCGTGATCGGGATGGCATCCTGCCCGGCCGAAGCCCGCAGCGAGAACATGAGAGGTCTGCGGGGCTGCCCCGCGGGCATGCGATACGTGCCGCGTTCCTCCTCGTCGGTCATGGTGTCGAAGCGGCGGAACAGCGTGTGATCGTGCTCGTGCAGGAACTCGACGCGCAGCCCGGCCGCCGCGATCGCGGTGACGATGTCGCCGAGCCCGTGCCGGAACTCCACGGAGGTCTGGTGCTCCAGGACGTCGCCGCCGGTGTAGGTGTACGGGAGGGTCCAGACCTGAGGGTCGCGGTCGAAGTAGTCGTGGACGACCCTGGTGCCGGTCTCGTCGTCGAGCAGGTCGGCGAACGGGTGGAACTCCGCGAGGTAGAGGAAGCCTCCCGGGTTCAGCAGGGCGGCGACCGTGCGGGCCCAGCGGTCGAGGTCGGGCAGCCAGACCAGCGCGCCGAGGCCGGTGTAGACGATGTCGTACGTCCCGCCGAGCGCCTCGGGCGCGTCGTACACGTCGGCCGCCACGAACCTGGCCGGGATCCCGCAGTCGGCGGCGATGGCCCCGGCCTGCTCGACGGCGGCCCCGGAGAAGTCGAGGCCGGTCACCTCGGCGCCGAGCCTGGCCCACGAGAGCGTGTCGAGGCCGAAGTGACACTGCAGATGCGCCAGGCTGCGGCCGGCCACGTCGCCCACCTCTTCGAGCTCGAACGCGCGCAGCGAGCAGCGGCCCGCCTGGAAACCCGCCACGTCGTAGAAGTCGCTGGCGACGTGGATGGGGACGCGCGCGTTCCAGTTCGCCTGGTTGATCCGCAGGTAGTCGTTCATGCGGGTGATCGTAGACAGGCGGCCGGCGGCGGCGCATCGACGTTTCCGTCCCGCGTGGCGCGGTCAGGACCGGCGGCGCAGGCGTACCGGCAGGTGCTTGAGGCCGTTCTGGAAGTTGGAGGTGAGCCGCCGGGGGCTGCCGGCGAGCTCGACGTCCCAGGCCAGCAGTTCCCCGAACAGGGCGCGGAACTGAGCCCTGGCCAGGTGGGCGCCGAGGCAGACGTGCGGGCCGAAGCCGAAGCTGACGTGGTCGTTCGGGGTGCGGGCGATGTCGAAGCGGTCCGGGCCGGGGAAGACGGACGGGTCGCGGTTGGCGGAGGCGTGGTAGACCACGACCTTGTCGCCCGCGCGGACCGGCCGGCCGGCGAGGGTGAGGTCACGCGTCGCCGTCCGCCTGAAGTGCATGACCGGCGGCCAGAAGCGGAGCATCTCCTCGATCGCGGAGTCCAGCAGGGACGGGTCGGCGCGCAGGCGGGCCAGCTCGTCCGGGTGCTGGAGGAGGGTGAGCAGGCCGCCGGGGATGCCGTTGCGCAGGGTCTCGTTCCCGGCGACGGCGAAGAGGAAGAACATGTTCTCGAACTCGGCCTCCGTCAGGCCGCCCGCGCGCATGGCCGTCATGATCGACTCGCCGTCCGCGGGGGTCTCGGCCAGTGCGTGGGCATAGGCGAACATGTCCGACAGCGCGGCCCTCGATCGCGGGTTGACGCCCGGCCCCGGATCGGGCCTGACGGCGAGCGCCAGCCGGCCGGCGGGGGTGAGCTGCTCGACGTCCGCCGTGGACAGGCCCGCGTAGTCGTCGTCCTGGTAGCCGATCACGCGTGACGCCCAGTCGTACAGCAGCCGTTTGTCCTGCGCGGGCACGCCCATGACGTGGGCCAGCGTCCAGACGGGCAGGTCGGCGGCCACCTCGACGAAGTCGCACGCGCCCTCCTCGAACAGCGCCGCCGCCCGCTCCGCGATCGTCCGCTCCAGCGCCCGGACGGCGCGCGGGGTGAACGCCGCCGCGACGATCCGGCGCAGCCGCGAATGGTCCGGCGGGTCCATGTTCAGCATCTGGACCTGGACGAAGCCCAGGTCGGCAGGGGTGTCGGGGTCGCGGATCTGGGTGGCGCCGAGGTGGGAGGAGAAGTCCTCCGGGGTGCGGAGCACGTGCTTGACGTCGGCGTGCCGGAACACCGCCCAGTAGCCGGGGCCGGCCCGCCACGGGCCGACGGGCGGCTCGGGGATCCAGCGGACCGGCGACTCTGCCCTGAGCCGGGCGAACAGGTCGTACGGGACGGCCGTGTCGTAGGTGGACGGGAAGAAGATCTCCACGGCCGCGCGGTGGGCGTCGCCGTCCGTCGTCGTCATGCCGTCTCCCGCCTTCTGGTGACCGGGCAATTCGCCCGGAGCGTCTGCCCAGGGCGGTTGCCTTGGGCGGTTGCTCAGGACGCATGCCCGGGGTTTTCCACAGCCGGGGGCGGGTCGCGGCGAGTTGTCCACAGACTCTTCGCGCGGCCGTTTCCCGCTGTGCCCAGCGTGCATCATGAGCGCGTGACCCCAGAAGAAGCAGAGGCGATTCTCCAGGAATACTTCGCCCCCTGGATCAAACAGCTCGGCCTCCGGGTGGAGGAGGTGGGCGAACGCCACGCGATCGTGCGGCTCCCCTGGTCCGACGACCTGGCCAGAGCGGGCGGCGGGTTGTGCGGCCAGGCCATGATGGCGGCGGCCGACACCGCCACGGTGCTGGCCGTGTCCTCGGCGCGCGGCGGGTTCGTCCCGATGACCACGGTGCAGCAGTCCACGACGTTCCAGCGGCCGGTGGTGGGCAAGGATGTCCTGCTCGACGTACGCATCACGAAGCTGGGCAGGTCGCTGGCCTTCACCGAGATCACCCTCACGGCCGAGGGCAGCGCCGAGGCCGCCGCGCACGCCACCACGGTCTACGCCCTGCTGGCCTGACCTGGCCGCCCTATCTCAGAGGTAATCGCCAAGCGCACACCGACTCGAGGAGACTCACCTGTGCACCCGAACCCGACTTCGAGGACAGGTCATGACGACTTACGACACCGTGCACGAGTTGCTGCGCCGGATCGGTGCGGGCGACGTCGAGCGCATCGCCGAGTTGTTCGCCGAGGAGAGCGAGTGGCGCTTCAACTGGCCCGCCGAGGGGCATCCGTCGGTGCCGTGGATCCGGCCCCGTTCGAGCCGTCATGACGTGGCGGAGCACTTCGGCATGCTGGCCGCGCACCACGTACCCGAGCTCAACGGCACCACCGTCGCCCGGATCCTGGTCGACGGCGACGACGCCGTGGTGCTCGGCGACCTCGCGCAGACCGTCGCGGCCACCGGGCGGTCCTACGCCTCGCCGTTCGCCCTGCATCTCACGGTCACCGACGGCCTGATCACGCGCTACCACATCTACGAGGACAGCCTCACCGTGGCTCGGGCGCTCTCCGGCGCCCCCGCCGCGCACCGGGTCGCCTCATGATCGGCGGGCTCCGCCCGGCGCGGCGATCCCATGATCCACCAGTTCACCTCGACGAGCACCTTTCAGCAGGTCCCGGCGTGAGTGCCGTCTCAGCGATCTCTCAGGTGCGGAAAGTAGGCTCACCGCATGAAGCGTGTGGCCGCCCTGGTTGCGGCACTCGTCCTCATCGGGGTGACGACGTGGCTCGTGTGGCCGTCGGCTCCGGAGGTGCGGGGCCAGGACCAGCAGATAACCGTCGTCGACGGACCAGCCGACGACCAACGGGTTGAGCTCGATACGACCTTCTTCCCGCCGCCCGACGGCGGGCAGGCGCCGGCCGTGTTGCTCGCCCACGGTTTCGGCGGCAGCAAGCAGAGCGTGCGCGACCAGGCGGTCCGCCTCGCCCAGCAGGGTTACGCCGTGCTGACCTGGTCGGCTCGCGGCTTCGGCCGCTCCACCGGGCAGATCGCGCTCAACTCGCCCGACTACGAGGTCAAGGACGTCAAGCAGCTCATCGACTGGCTGGCCAAGCGCCCCGAGGTCCGGCTCGACGCCCCCGGCGACCCGCGCGTGGGCATCGCGGGCGGCTCGTACGGCGGGGCCATCGCGTTGCTGACGGCGGCCTTCGACCAGCGGGTCGACGCGATCGTCCCGCAGATCACCTGGTCCGACCTGGCGGACGCCCTGTTCCCCAACGCCGCCACCACCGACGCCACTGCCACTGCCACTCCCACCGACGCCGCCACCGACGGCGGCTCCGGCGCCGCCGCGAGCGGGGTCTTCAAGCGCATGTGGGCCGGCATCTTCTTCGGGCGGGGCGCGTCCCTCGACGTCGCGTCGCTGCTGGGCCGCGGGGAGGCGGCGCAGGCGGGCCCGCCGACGGCGCAGCAGGCGCGGTGCGGCAGGTTCCTGCCCGCGATCTGCGACATGTACCAGCAGGTCGCCGAAAACGGCCGGGCCACGCCGGAGGCCATCGCGCTGCTGCGCGCGTCCAGCCCGATCACCGTGGCGAACCGGATCAAGGCTCCGACCCTGCTCATCCAGGGCCAGCGCGACTCGCTGTTCCCGCTCGGCCACGCCGACGCCAACGCCAAGGCGATCGCCGCGGCGGGCACGCCGGTCAGCCTGGCCTGGTTCGACGGCGGGCACGACGGCGGCAACGGCGAGGCCGACTGGCTCTTCGACCAGACCGCGGCCTGGTTCGCCCGCTACCTCGACGGCGAGGGCTCCGGGCAGGCCGCGCCGCCGGTGAGCGCGTTCACCGTGACACGCGACGGCGGGCGCGACCCCGGCACCCGCCAGCGCATCCAGCTCCACCCGGAGGCCGACTCCTACCCCGGCCTGGCGGGCACCGGCACCAGCACCGTCGAACTCGGCGGCCCCGAGCAGAACATCGTCAACCCGCCCGGCGGCGCCCCGGCCTCGATCTCCACCGTGCCGGGCATCGGCGGGCTGCTGGGCGGCCAGAACAGCCCCGGGGTCTCGATCGACATGCCGGGCCAGGGGGCCACCTTCGAGTCCGGCCCGCTCACCACGCCGCTGCAGCTCACGGGCAGTTCCACCGTCAAGGTCAAGGTGTCAGGCAAGGGCGAGGCGACGCTGTTCGCGAAGCTCTACGACGTCGCCGACGACACCCAGATGCCCACGTTGCCCGCCGGGCTGGTGGCACCCTTCCGGGTGACGATCCCCGACGGCGTGGGCAGCGCGGAGGCTACGGTCAGCCTGCCCGCCGTCGACCACCGCTTCGCCGTGGGGCACCGGCTCCGCCTGGTCGTGACCACGACCGACATGGGCTTCGCCACTCCTGCGGAGTCTGCCGCGTACCAGGTCTCGCTGGCCTCCTCCGCCCTGACCGTGCCCGTCGTCTCGACGCTGGCCGCCGCGCCGACCGGGGTGGCGTGGTGGGTGTGGGCGATGCCGCTGGCCGCCGTGCTGATCGCCGCCGTCCTGCTCGCCACGGGCCGCACTTCGGCCCGCCCCCGCCTGCGCACCGCCCCGGCCACCAGGGTCCACGACGTGGCGAGCGCAGGCGCCAGGAACGCCGCCGACCCAGGGCCGGTGGCAGGCACGTCGGCAAGCACCGCCGACCCCGAGCCGGGGGCGGGCACGTCGGCGAACGCCACCGAACCCCGGCTGGTCGGAGGCGTCGCCGGGGTCGCCGTCGAACCCCGGCTGGTCGGAGGCGTCGCGGAGATCGCCGCCGAGATCGCCACCGGCTCGGGGTCGGCCGGAGGCGTTGCCGGGGTCGCCGCCGAACCCCGGCCGGTGGAGGGCGCTGTCGCGAACGGTGATGCCGGAGCTCTGTCGCCGGGAGGCGTCGCCGAGCTCACGGCCGCCGAACCGCTGCCGGTGGGTGGTGGGCCCGCGCCCGCGTCCCCCGACGGCGTCTCCACGAGCACCACCGGTGGCGTCAACGGCGGCCCGAAGCGCACCGGTGAGAGCGGCGGCGCGGAGGTGCCGCTGGAGATCAGCGGCCTGACGAAGGCGTACCGGAACGGCGAACTGGCCGTCGACGACCTGTCGTTCCGGGTCGAGCGGGGCCAGGTCCTGGGGCTGCTCGGCCCCAACGGCGCGGGCAAGACGACGACGATGCGGATGATGATGGGCCTCATCCAGCCGGACGCCGGGGAGATCCGCATCTTCGGCGAGCCGGTGACCCCGGGCGCGCCCGTGTTGTCGAGGCTCGGGTCGTTCGTCGAGGGGCCGGGGTTCCTGCCGCACCTGTCCGGGCACGACAACATCGAGCTGTACTGGGCCGCGACGGGCCGTCCCCGGGAGGACGCGCACTTCGACGAGGCGCTGAAGATCGCGAATCTGGGCAAGGCGCTCGAACGGGCCGTCCGCACGTACTCGCAGGGTATGCGCCAGCGGCTGGCCATCGCCCAGGCCATGCTCGGGCTGCCCGACCTGCTCGTGCTCGACGAGCCCACCAACGGGCTCGACCCGCCCCAGATCCGGGAGATGCGCGAGGTGCTCAAACGGTACGCGCGCGACGGCCGTACCGTGATCGTGTCCAGCCACATGCTGGCCGAGGTGGAACAGGCGTGCAGCCATGTCGTGGTCATGCAGCGCGGTCGGCTGGTCTCGACCGGCCCCGTGTCGCTGCTGCTCGGCTCGGCCGCGCCCGGCAACGGGCAGGGGCCGCGCCTGGAAGACGTGTTCCTCGACCTCATCGGAGAGAAGGCATGAGCACCGCGACCGGCTACGCGCCGCACCGTACGCTGCCGTTGCGGGTGGAGATCGTCAGGCAGTTCAAGCGGCGGCGCACGCTGGGCATGTTCGCGCTGCTGCTGGCGTTGCCGTGGGTGCTGGTGATCGCGTTCCAGATCGGGCCGCAGTCGAGCGGGCAGGGGCAGGCCACGCTGCGGATCTCCGACCTGGCCACGCAGAGCGGCCTGAACTTCGCCGCGTTCGCCCTGTCGGTGTCGGCGAGTTTCCTGCTCGTGGTGGCGGTCGCGCTCTTCTGCGGCGACACCGTGGCGAGCGAGGCCAACTGGTCGTCGCTGCGTTACCTGCTGGCCGCGCCGGTCCCGCGTGACCGGCTGCTGCGGCAGAAGCTGATCGTGGCGCTCGGCTACTCGGCGGCGGCGGTGATCTGCCTGCCGCTGATGGCGCTGCTCGCGGGCACGCTGGCGTTCGGCTGGGACGACATCACGGTGCCCGGCACGGGTGAGACCATCCCCGCTCTCGACGTGTTGCCGCGCTTCGGGATCGTGATCGGGTACGCGCTGGTCAGCCAGCTCGTGGTCGCGGCGCTGGCCTTCCTCGTCTCCACCATGACCGACTCCCCGCTCGGGGCCGTGGGCGGGGCGGTCGGGCTGTGGATCGTGTGCAGCATCCTGCAGGCGGTGGAGGCGCTGGGGGTGCTGCGGGAGTTCCTGCCGACGTTCTGGAACAACGCCTGGCTGGACGCCCTGGCTCCCGAACTGGACTGGAGCGGGATGGCCAAGGGCGCGTCGGTGTCGGTCACGTATGCGGCGATCCTGATCGCGATCGCCTTCCGACGCTTCCGCCGAAAGGACGTGGTGAGCTGACCCCGCACCGCACCTGGTGCCGTCCTTGAGGGGTGGGCACGAACGCCCGCCCCTCCCCCATCGCACGTGGTGCTGTCCTTTTTTGGGGGTGGAGGGAAGAACCGCCTCCCGCCCCGCTGCGCATGGTGAGGGAGCAGCCGCCCCGCCGACACGGTGCCGTCGCTTGAGGGTGGAGGGAGGAACGACCCGTCCCTCCTCCGCCCGTCATGTCGGGTGGAGGGCACTTACCGGGCCGGTCGCGGGGCGTGTGGGGTGGCGGTCAGGCGGTGATCCAGTCGAAGGACTTGGTGACGGCCTTTTTCCAGCCCGCATACCCCTTCTCCCGCCGTTCCTCGTCCCACGTGGGGTTCCAGCGGTGCGACTCGGCCCAGTGGGCGCGGAGTTCGGCGGTGTCCTTCCAGTAGCCGACGGCGAGCCCGGCGGCGTAGGCGGCCCCGAGCGCGGTGGTCTCCGCGACGACCGGGCGGCTGACCGGGACACCGAGGATGTCGGACTGGAGTTGCATGCACAGGTCGTTCGAGGTGACCCCGCCGTCCACCTTGAGCACGTCCAGGACGACCCCCGAGTCGCGCTGCATCGCCTCGACCACGTCGCGGCTCTGGTAGCAGATGGCCTCCAGCGCGGCGCGGGCGAGGTGGGCGTCGGTGTTGTAGCGGGACAGCCCGACGATGGCGCCGCGCGCGTCGGCACGCCAGTACGGAGCGAACAGCCCGGAGAAGGCGGGCACGAAGTAGATGCCTCCGGAGTCGGTCACCTGCCGGGCCAGGGTCTCGCTCTGCGGGGCGGAGGTGATGAGGTGGAGCTGGTCGCGCAGCCACTGCACGGCGGAGCCGGTGACGGCGATGGAGCCCTCCAGGGCGAAGACCGCGGGCTGGTCGCCGAACTTGTAGGCCACGGTGGTGAGCAGGCCGCTCTCGGAGCGTACGCGGTCGGTGCCGGTGTTGAGCAGCAGGAAGTTGCCGGTGCCGTAGGTGTTCTTGGCCTCGCCGGGCGCGAAGCAGACCTGGCCGACGGTGGCGGCCTGCTGGTCGCCCAGGATGGCGGTGATGGGCACCTCGCCGCCGAACGGCCCCTGCCGACGGGTGAGTCCGTAGCCGGCGGGGTCGGCCGAGGGGCGGATCTCGGGGAGCATGGCGCGGGGGATGTCGAAGAAGGACAGCAGTTCGTCGTCCCAGTCGAGGGTGTCGAGGTTCATCAGCATGGTGCGGCTGGCGTTGGTGACGTCGGTGATGTGCACGCCGCCGTTGACGCCGCCGGTGAGGTTCCACAGGGTCCAGGTGTCGGTGTTGCCGAAGACGGCCTCGCCGCGGTCCACGGCCTCGCGGACGCCGGGGACGTTCTCGAGGATCCACTGGATCTTGCCGCCGGAGAAGTAGGCGTCGGGACGCAGCCCGGTCCGGTCGCGGATGACCTGGCCGCGGCCGTCCTGGTCGAGGGCGGCGGCGATGCGGTCGGTGCGGGTGTCCTGCCACACGATCGCGTTGCAGTACGGACGTCCGGTGCGCGGGTTCCACACCACCGTGGTCTCGCGCTGGTTGGTGAGGCCGATGGCGGCGAGGTCGCTGTCGTGGAGGCCGGCGCGTTGCAGCGTGGTCTCGATGACGGCGGTGGTCCTGGTCCAGATCTCGATCGGGTTGTGCTCGACCCAGCCGGCCCTGGGCAGGATCTGCTGGTGTTCGAGCTGGAACTTGGCGATCTCGGCGCCGTCGTGATCGAAGATCATGAAGCGGGTGCTGGTGGTGCCCTGGTCGACGGCTCCGACGAAGTCCGGCATGGCGCTCTGCTCTCTCCTCGGCGTCCTCAGTCGGACGGCTTCACGGTGTCGCGGTCCTCGCCCTGCGGAAGGAAGCGGGCGATGCACGCCTGGTAGAGGCCGGCCCCGAGGGCGCCGCCGATCAGCGGGCCGACGATGGGGACCCACCAGTACAGATCGCCGTACTGGTCGCGCCACGCGCCGCTGTAGCCGGTGAAGAAGCTGGCCAGGCGCGGCCCGAAGTCGCGCGCCGGGTTGATGGCGTAGCCGGCGTCGGTGCCGAAGGACATGCCGATCCCGACGACGAGCAGGCCGATGATGAACGGCCCGAGGTTCGCGCTGGGCGCCATGTTGGCCGTGTCGGACAGGGCGAAGATGACGAAGAGCAGGATCGCGGTGCCGATGATCTGGTCGCGCAGCCCGCCCCACATGTCCACCGGCAGGGTGCCGTTGCCGGGCAGGGTGGAGAAGACGATCTGGGTCTTGATGGTGTGCCCGGGGTCGGCCATGGCCAGCACCTCGGTGTAGTTCCAGCGCACCAGGAGGGCGGCGACGAAGGCTCCGGCGGTCTGCGCGACCACGTACGGGAGGACCTTGGGCCACGGGAAGCCCCTGAAGAGGGCGAACCCGAGCGTGACGGCGGGGTTGAGGTGCGCTCCGGTGGTGCGTCCGGCGACGTAGACGCCGAGCATCACGCCGATGCCCCAGGCCCAGGCGATGCTGTCGTGGTCGCCGAGCCCGCCCGCGATGACCTGCGCGACGACCCCGGCGCCGAACAGGACGAGCACCATGGTTCCCGCGAATTCGGCGATGAGTTCGCCGTTCAGTCTTCTCCGTTCGGGACTTACGGCCACCGGCCACCTCCTTGATGCGCAGCGTTGTGTGCATTCCCCCATCCAGGGAACGAACACGGATTGTGTGTCATATGTTGCGGAAAGTAATGGCGTGGGGCTGAACGGCGCGCTCGACGCCAGGGACCGCCGCGGGACCGTCGAGCGGCTGCGCGGGCAGACTTTCGACGTGCTGGTGATCGGCGGGGGCGTGACGGGGGCGGGCGCCGCGCTGGACGCCGCCTCGCGCGGGCTGCGGGTGGCGCTCGTGGAGAGCCGCGACCTGGCGTCGGGCACGTCGAGCAGGTCCAGCAAGCTGATCCACGGCGGGCTGCGCTATCTGGAACAGTTCGACTTCAAGCTGGTCAGGGAGGCGCTCAAGGAGCGCGACCTGCTGGTCTCACGGCTGGCGCCGCACCTGGTCAGGCCGGTCACGTTCCTGTATCCGCTGCGCCGCAAGGTGGTCGAGCAGCCGTACGTGGCCGCCGGGCTCACCCTGTACGACGCCCTGGAAGGCATGCGCCGCCCGATGCCGAGGCACCGCAACCTGTCGATCAAGGAGGCCCGCCGGATGGCGCCGGGCCTGCGTACCGACGTGCTGACGGGCGCGATGATCTACTACGACGCGCAGGTGGACGACGCCCGCTTCACCCTCACCCTGGCCCGCACGGCCGCCGCGCACGGCGCGGTGATCGCGACCAGGGCCACGGCGGTGGCGATGTTGCGGGACGAGCTCGGCGAACGGGTGGTCGGCGCGCGGGTGCGCGACGAGGAGAGCGGCCACGAACTGGACGTCGCCGCGGACACGGTGGTGGTCTGCGCCGGGGTCTGGACCGACCCGGTGACCGCGCTGCCGGGGGCGGCGGAGCCGGGCTTCAAGGTGCGGATGTCGAAGGGCGTGCACATCATGGTGCCGGGCGAGGCGATCGACTCGCGGACCGGCATGATCATCCGTACGGAGAAGAGCGTGCTGTTCATCATCCCGTGGACCGGGAAGCGGTGGATCGTCGGCACGACGGACACCGACTGGGACGGCGACCGCGCCGAGCCGAGAGCAACGGGCGAGGACGTCGACTACCTGCTCGACCGCGCCAACTCGGTCCTGGCCAGGCCGCTGACCAGGGATGACGTGGTCGGGCTCTATGTGGGGCTGCGTCCGCTGGTGGCGGCCGACGAGACCTCGTCCACCACGAAGTTGTCGCGTGAGCACGTGGTGGACGTGCCGCTGCCGGGCCTGGCCGCGATCGCGGGCGGGAAGTACACCACGTACCGGATCATGGCCAAGGACGTGGTGGACGCCGCGCTGGAGGGCTACGACGTGCCGGAGTCGGTCACCGAGCGGCTGCCGCTGCTGGGCGCCGACGGGCTGCCCGCGTTCGAACGGTCCGTACGCCGCATCGCCGAGGACCACGACCTCGACGTGGAGACCGTGGCCTACCTGGTGCGCCGCTACGGGAACCTGGCCCTGGAGGTGCTGGCGCTGGTCCGCGCGGACCCGGCGCTCGGGGAGCCGCTGATCGCGCCGGGCCCGTGGCTGAAGGCGGAGGTCCGCTACGCCGTCACCCACGAGGGCGCCCTGCACGCCGAGGACATCGTGGCCCGCAGGACCAGGATGCTCATCGAGTCGGGCGAGCTGGCGCACGCGGCGGCCCCGATGATCGCCCGGCTGATGGCCGACGTGCTGGACTGGGACGCGGAGCGGGTGGAGGCGGAGGTCGCGCGCTGCCAGCGCCTCGTGGCGGCCGAGCGCACCGCGCTGACGCGGGCGCGGACGGCCGCGGCCGAGGTCACAACGTCCGCGTGAAGGTGACCAGGGTCGTGCCGGGGCCGTTGTAGCCGGGCAGCGGGCCGTCCGCCTCGAAGCCCATGCGGCTGTGGAAGGCGATGGAGGTGGCGTTCACCGGCGCGGTGACGGCCTTGACGACGCGGCGGCCGTCGTCCCGGGCCAGGTCGAAGAAGCGCTCGTACATGGTGCGGGCCAGCCCGCTCTTCCTGGCGCCCGGCGAGACGCCGACGAAGTGGATGTACGCCTCGTGCGGCAGCGACGGCGACAGGATCCCGATCAAAAAGCCCGCCAGATGGCCGCCGGGCCCTTCGGCGATCAGGCTCGTGCGGTGGAAGTGGTCGAGGAAGAGCCTGGGCAGGGACGCCAGGATCGGCCGGCCCCACCAGTCGTCGATCACGGCGGCGACGGCGTCGTAGTCGGCTGGGGTGGCTGGACGCAGCACGGGTTCGAGGTCGGCCATGCGGGGATCTTAAGCCGGTGCTCCGGGCGGCTAGTCCCAGTGCGGCGGCCGGTTCTCCAGGTAGAAGGAGTCGGCGTCGGCCTCGCGCCAGTCGCCCCAGGCGAGGTCGGTGTCGTCGGCGCTCTGTTCGGGCAGCAAGTCATCCACGACGACCATGGTACCCAGCCGGGCGAACCCGCATCGAGCGTGTCCGCCGGACCGAGGACAGGCTGCGACCACGGCGGTACGATACGAAGGCAGATGTCGCCTACCCCCCGTGAGGCCGCTCATGCCCACCCCGACAGGCTGGCGGCGAGAAGGCAATCTGCCGGCGGAGCTGACCAGCTTCGTCGGCCGTACGCGTCTGCTCGCCAACCTCAAACGGCACCTCGCCGAGTCGCGCCTGGTGACGGTCACCGGCATCGGCGGCGTGGGGAAGTCGCGCACCGTGCTGCGGCTGGCGCACCAGGTGCGCGTCCACTACCCCGACGGCGTCTGGTTCGCCGATCTGGCCCGCCTCCAGGACGCGGGCATGGTCAAGCACACCATCGCCGCCGCGCTCGGCATCGCCGACCAGTCCTCGCGGACCGAGTCGGAGTCCTTGTCGGAGTGGGTGGGCGAGCGCGACATGCTGCTCATCATCGACACCTGCGAGCACCTCGTGCAGGGCTGCGCCGAGCTGGTGCACGAGTTGCTGGAGGCGGCGCCCAACCTGAAGGTGCTGGCCACCAGCCGCCAGTCGCTGCACCTGCCGTACGAGCACGTGGTGCCCGTGCCGCCGCTGCAGGTGCCCGGCGACGATCCGGCCGAGAGCCTGTTCACCAACGAGTCCGTGCAGCTCTTCGCGGCCAGGGCCGGGGCCAGCGTGCCCGACTTCGTCCTCGACGAGAGCAACATCGAGCCCGTGGCCGAGCTGTGCCGCAGGCTCGACGGCATCCCGCTGGCGATCGAGCTGGCCGCGGTGCGGCTGCGGGCGCTGTCGGTGGAGCAGATCCTCGGGTTACTGGCCGACCGGTTCAGCCTGCTGGCCGGCGCCAGCCGTACGGCGCTGCCCCGTCACCAGACACTGCGGGCGGCCATCGGCTGGAGCCACGAGCTGTGCGAGCCCGCCGAGCGGTTGTTGTGGGCGCGGTTGTCGGTGTTCGCGGGCGACTTCGAGCTCGACGCGGCCCGGTTCGTCTGCTCCGACGGGCGGCTGCCGTCCGAGGACATCACCGACCTCGTCACGGGGCTGGTGGAGAAGTCGATCCTGCTGATCAGGAGCAACCACGCGGGCGTGCGCTACAAGCTGATCGACACCCTGGCCGAGTACGGCGAGGAGTGGCTGGAGAAGCTCGGCCAGAAGGAGCAGATGCGCCAGCGGCACCTGGAGTACTACCTGAGCCTGGCCCAGCGCAGCGAGGACGCCTGGTCGGGGCCGCGGCAGATCTACTGGTTCGTCCGGATGCGGCAGGAGCACGACAACGTCCGGCAGGCGCTGGAGCACGCGCTCGCCGCGCCGGGCAGGTCGGCGCTCGCGCTGACCCTGCTGTCGTCGCTCTGGTTCATGTGGGTGTGCTGCGGGTTCGCCCGTGAGGGGCGGCTGTACCTCGAACGGGCGCTGGAGGCCAACCCCACCGTGAGCAAGGAGCGCTGCAAGGCGCTGTGGGTGCTGTCCTACGTCAGGAGCGCCCAGGGCGACAGCGCGGGCGCGTTGCAGGCGGCCGAGAAGTGCAGCAACGAGGCGGTCAGGGTGGGCGACTCCCGGGCCGTCATCCTGGCCTCCAAGATGCAGGGCACGGCGGCGCTGCTCCAGGGCGACCTGCAGAAGGCCAGCGCGCTGCTGGGCGTGGCGATCGAGTTCAACACCGAGAACCGTGAGCTCAACCCCGGCCTGCTGCCCGCGATCGTCGAGTTGTCGATCGTGCTGACGGCGCAGGGCGAGCTGTACGAGGCCGAGTCGCTGCTGCAGGACTGCCTGCAGGTGTGCAAGGAGCGCGGCGAGCTGTGGGTCAGCTCCCACGCGCAGTGGGCGCTGGCGGACACCCGGCTCGTGACCGGCCGCACCGACGAGGCGCTGCAGAACGTCCGGGAGGCGCTGCGGATCAAGCGGCACTTCCACGACACGCTCGGCACGCTGCTGGCGCTGGAGACCGCGGTGCGCATCTTCGTCAGGTCCGAGCGGCCCATGCTGGCCGCCCAGTTGCTCGGGGCGTTGCAGCAGAACTGGAAGACGGCGGGGCTGCCGCAGCTCGGCGCGCCCTGGCTGACCGAGGATCACGACCTGTGCATGCGCGACTGCCGGCAGCGGCTGGGCGAGCTGGCCTACAAGAACGCCTTCGAGGAGGGCGCCAGGCTCGACCTCGACGAGGCGTCCGGGCTCGCGCTCGACGACCCGGACGCCCCTGACGAGAGCTGATGACGCGGCGGCGTCACACGGCCTGGGGCCACTGGGTGCCGTCAGGCCAGGCGTGCACGTAACGCGCGCTGCCGAGGGAGAACTCGATGTGGCCCCGTACCCAGTGTTCGAGGCCGCGCACGTACTTGCGGACCGGGAGCGGCGCCCACTGCTCCAGCGCCGCGCGCCGGGCGACGAAGGCCGCCATCGAGTCGTTGTGCATCCGCGCGACCTCGCGCAGCGCGCTCTGCAGGGTGAGGGGGCGGTGCGTGGCCAGCACGGTGACCAGGTTGTGACGGGCTTTGTCGTTGTCGCGCTCCTTGGCGTACGACAGGAGGTCGTTGTCCCAGCCGATGAGGTCGCAGGCCAGGTCGGACAGGGCGCGGACGTCGGGGTGGTGCCACTCCTCGGCTTCCAGGCGGTAGCCGCCGCCGGCGTCGATGAGGGCGAAGCAGGTGTAGGTGGCCCCGGTGATGCGGCGCATCAGGGTGTAGTCCTCGGGGGTCGGGATGAGATCGACCTCGCGGTTGGCGGCCTCCCAGATCTGGGCGAACAGGTATTCCTTCACGGTGATCCGCCACCGGTCCACCTGCGCGGGGGTGGCGGACGCGGAGATGCGGGACAGCACTTCCTTGAGCGCGAGGCCGAACGGGTCGCCGGCCCCCGGCTCCCTGCGCCCTTCCAGGATGTCGAGCAGCGGCGGCAGGGCGCGGGCGAGCGCGGAGGCCCGGTGCCCCATCAGCTCGCCTTCGCAGAACGCGTCGTCGAAGGCGAAGAGCCAGTTGTACCAGTCGTTGATCAGGCGGAGGCTGTCACGCGGCACGGTGGGGTTGGTCCGTGCCGCGAGCAGGCCGATCTTCGAGCGCCGGAAGTGCTCGACGGTCTCGGCGCTCTGGAGCATGTTCGAGGCGGCCAGCCATGCGTGGCTCTCCGCGTCGACCTCCGAGGCATGAACGTTGATCTCATTCGGGAACGGACATGGCAGCGGAGGGATGTGGAGCGGTCGCCTACTGAAGGAGTGCGCAGAAGTAGCCACGTATCCCAGCATGACGATGGAGTGACTGAAAGGCCACACTCGGCAACTTCCATCCCTTTAATACTTATTTCAGACTATGAAGCACTTTGCGGCAAGCGCCGGAGAACTAGTCCATCGCGAACATTCACGCGCGGGCCACGGCGGCGGGCCATCCGGCGGACGGGCCGCCGCCGGACGTCCGGCAGCCCTCTGACCATGGCGGACTTGTTTTCGAACACCGGCGCCCGCGCGTGGGGCCCGGCAGTGATCATCCGGGCGGCCGGGACCGCCGCCGCCTGCCGCCCGCCCGCGTGCGGTCCGGGCGTCAAGGGCAATGAGCCGCCGGCCTCAGCAAACTGTCACCTTCGCCGCCGGACGGGCGCACCGGTGTCCCGGGCCCGCCGTGGGCCGCCCACACCCACTCCTGCCAGGCCGGATACCGTGGCGGCGGGCGCCCGGAGCCCCGGATCCGCTCCATGGAGCGCCGCGCGCCTCGATAAGGTGCCGTGCACGGAATCGTTGCGACGCGCCGTAGGTTCTGGTGAAGAGTACCTAGGGAAAGGCTTTCAACCGTGTTCGACCCGAAGGATCTCTACGAGCTCGCAGACGACGCGCCCGAGCTGCCCGATCCGGTGTTGCTGTACCACTTCGATGGTTTCGTCGACGCGGGCTCGGCCGGACGTCTCGCGCTTGGCCACCTGCTGGCCGAGCTGGAGCACCGGGTCGTGGCGACGTTCGACGTGGACCGGCTGCTCGACTACCGGTCGCGACGGCCCATCATGACGTTCGACACCGACAAGTGGGTGGAGTGCGAGAGCCCGGAGCTGGCCGTCCACGCCGCGAAGGACTCGACGGGGACGCCGTTCCTGGTGATGAGCGGGCCCGAGCCCGACCGGGAGTGGGAGTTGTTCTCCAAGGCCGTGGCGGCGCTGGTGGAGCGGCTGAAGGTGAGCAGGATGGTGACGCTGCACGGCATCCCCATGGCGGTCCCGCACACCCGTCCGCTCGGCATCACGATGCACGCCAGCAGGCCGGAGCTGGTCAACACGCAGAGCAGCGTGTTCGGCCGGGTCCAGGTGCCCGGGAGCGTCGCCGCGCTGCTGGAGCTGCGGCTCGGGGCGCAGGGGCACGACGCGCTGGGCTACGCGGTGCACGTGCCGCACTACCTCTCGCAGGCCGAGTACCCGACCGCCGCGGTGACCGGGCTGGAGGCCGTCACGCGCGCCACGGGGCTGGTGTTCCCGATGGACGCGCTGCGCGAGGCCGCCCGGCGCACCACGACCGAGATCGAGGAGCAGATCCGCGCCTCCAGCGAGCTGTCCACCGCGATCACCGGCCTGGAGCAGCAGTACGACGCGTTCGCCGCGGGCTCGGAGCGGGAGAACCTGATGGCCGAGACCACCCCGATGCCGACGGGCGACGAACTGGCCGCCCAGTTCGAGCGCTTCCTCGCCGAACGCGACGACGAATAGGCGGCCCCGCCGGGCGGTCCCGCTACGCTGGGCCGATGAGTGAGATCCGGGTGGGCCTCGTCGGTTACGGCCCCGCGGGGGCCTACTTCCACGCCCCGCTCATCCACGCCACCCCGGGCCTGTCCCTGGCGGCCGTCGTCACCCGGAATCCCGATCGCCAGGCCGAGGTGTCCGGCCGGTACGGCGCCGCGGCGGTGGGCGACGTGCGGAGCCTGTGGGAACGGTGCGACCTCGTCGTGGTCGCCTCGCCCAACAGGACCCACGTGGCCACCGCCGCCGCCGCGCTCGACCAGGGCCTGCCCGTCGTCGTGGACAAGCCGCTGGCCAGGACCGCCGAGGAGGGGCGCGAGCTGGTGCGGCTGGCCGGGGAGCGGGGGCTGCTGCTGACCGTCTTCCACAACCGGCGCTGGGACGGCGACTTCCGCACCGTGCGACGGCTGGTCGGCGAAGGACGGCTGGGCGAGGTGCTGCGCTTCGAGTCGCGCTTCGAGCGCTGGCGGCCGGTGCCGAAGGGCGGCTGGCGGGAGGCCGGCGGCCCCGAGGAGGTCGGCGGGCTGCTGTACGACCTGGGCAGCCACCTCATCGACCAGGCCGTGCAACTGCTCGGGCCGGTGCGCGAGGTCTACTGCGAGAGCGACGTGCGGCGCGAGGGGGTGGCGTCCGACGACGACACGTTCGTGGCGCTCACGCACGCGGGCGGCGCGCGGTCGCACCTGTGGGTCAGCGCGATGGCCGCCCGGCTCGGCCCCCGCTTCCGCGTGCTGGGCTCCACCTCCGGCTTCGTGAAGTACGGGATGGACGTGCAGGAGGAGCGGCTGCGGGCCGGGATGACGCCCGATTCGCCGGGCTTCGGCGACGACGAGGAGGACCGCTGGGGCGCGCTGGGCGCGGAGGGCGAGCGGGAGATCGTCCGGACCGAGCCGGGGGCCTACCTCGACTTCTACCGGGGCGTGGCGGCGGCGCTGCGCGAGGGCGCGCCGCCGCCGGTCGATCCGGGGAGCGCGGTCGGCGTGCTGGCGGTCATCGAGGCGGCCCGCCGGTCGGCGACCGAGCGAACCGTCGTCCACCTGGACGGGTGACCGGCCCGGCGGACGCCGGGCGGGACCGTGGCGGGAAGTGCCGGGCGGGTGAGCGGCCGGGGCGCGCCGCCGGCGCATGAGCCGGGCCCGAGGGTGAGCGGCCCGGGAACGCCGCCCGGAACCGCCGCCGGCGCTGAGCCGGGGCGGGGCGGGGA